>JAOPWU010000242.1 GCA_025965515.1 Mycobacterium sp. | reverse complement strand
CCCGGCTGGTACGTCGCCGTCAGCTCGCGGGTGATCTGCTCACGATGCGACCGCAGGCCTCCGGGCACCTCGTAGGTGCAGATGTAGAGGTGCCAGCGGTCACCGGCGCGCTTGATCCAGCAGCTGGCGCGGGGGTGGCGAAAGGGAAGCCGCTCGCGGGACAGGTCCTGGGCATGGTCGACATAGATGACGGCGTGGTCGTTCACCCTGCCGACCGGGTCGGGCCTGTAGAGGATCGCGTAGACCGCTGCAACCGCGGGCGGCGTCCAGCCGGCGAGCACCCGCGGCCCCTCGAACGGGTAGCCCGCCAGCGAGCCCAGGCGGATCACTCGAGCCCGTCCAGGTCGGCGAGTTCCTCGGCCTCGCTGACCGCCTCGGACCGGACGATCGGCCACGCGGGCAGCCCCGCCCGGGACGCGGCCGTGGTGAACTCCGCGCGGGCCCGCCCGACCGCGCTGTCCAGGTCGTCGGCGTCGATGACGAGCTGCGCGCCGTAACGGGTGGTGCCGATCCCGCTCGCGATCCCGGCGGCCGGCGCGACCGCGTCGGCCAAGTCGACGATCTCCTCGCGGGTCAGGAGACGGTCACCCTCGGCCTCGACGGCCACACTCCAGCGCACCGGCTCTCCTCGCTCAGCCCAGTTCGGGCAGGATCTCGGCAAAATGCTCGAGGCTTCGCAGATCGTGACCGGACAGCACCAGGTCGACGTACGGTGCCGCAGCCATCATTCCCAGCGTGGTCGGGGTGAACTCCGCGCTCTCGCCCCTGTGCGGGTTCAGCCAGACGATCCGGTGGCTCAGCCGCGAGAGGCGCTCCATCGACGACGCGAGCACCGCGGGGTCTCCCCGGTCGAGCCCGTCGGAGCAGACCACGACGATCGCGCCGCGGCAGAGCCCGCGCCGGCCCCAGACCCGCACGAAGGTGTCGAGTGATGCCCCGATCCTCGTGCCGCCCTCCCAGTCGACCACCGCCTTCGCGGCGAGGTCGAGCGCATCGTCGACCCGCCGCCGCGCCAGCTCGCGGGTGATCCTCGTCAGCCGGGTCCCGAAGCAGAACACCTCGGCCTGGGTGCTGACCCGGCGCGCGGAGTAGGCGAACTGCAGCAGGTTGCGGGAGTAGTCGGCCATCGAGCCCGACACGTCGAGGATGAGGACGAGCCGCCGTGCGCGTGGCCGCCGGCTGCGCCAGAACAGTTCGGCCGGCTCGCCGTGCATGCGCATGGTCTCGCGCACGGTACGGCGCGGGTCCGGCCGGCGGCCCGCAGGCGCCGACACCGTCCGCCGCGTCCGCCGGCGTGGCGGGGTCAGCTTGAGGCGGGACATGATCCGGCGCAGCGCGGCGAGCTCGTCCGGCGTACAGGTGGAGAACGACTTGTTCTTCAGCCCCGCGGCGGCGGAGGCGACCAGGCCCAGGCGCGCCTCCTGCTCGTCGTGACCGTCCTGGCCCGGCTCGGTGGCGGGCACGGTGAGCACCGCGAACTCCTGCGCCGCCGACGGCATCCGCAGCTGGAGCGGCTCGGGCAACGTGTCGGACGCGTCGAGGAAGAACCGCCGGAACACCCGGTCGTAGACGACGAGGTCCTCGCGACGGCTGACGAGGCTGGCGCGCCCGCCCCAGTAGAGGTCGAGCAGGTCCGTCGGGTCGAGCTCGGCAACCGCCGCGCAGTAGGTGAGGACGTCGCCGGTGCCGACGGACATACCGGCGCGGCGGAGCTCCTGACCGAACTCGACGAGCAGCCGGGCGAAGGGTTCCGGGTCAGCCATCGGCGACGATCTCGGAGAGGCTGTCGCGGACGAGTTCCAGGTCGTCGCGCTCCTTGACGACTGCGCCGAGCGTGTCCGACGCGATGGCGGCCCCCAGGTCCGAGGCGCCGAGCACCTCGAGCGACCTCACCCAGTCGATCGTCTCGGCGACTCCGGGCGGTTTCGCGAGGTCGAGCTCCCGGAGCCGCTGCACCGCGGAGACCACCTTGCGGGTCAAGGTCGCGGAGGCGGCGGGCTCGCGAAGCGCGACGATCGCGGCCTCCTGAGCGGCCGACGGGTAGCCGATCCAGTGGTAGAGACAGCGGCGTTTGAGGGCGTCATGGAGCTCGCGGGTGCGGTTGGACGTCAGGATCACGATCGGCGGGGACTCGGCGCGGACCGTGCCGATCTCCGGGATGCTGATCTGGAAGTCCGACAGCACCTCGAGCAGGAACGCCTCGAACTCGTCATCGGCGCGGTCGACCTCGTCGATCAGCAGGACCGCGCGATCGCCCGCGCGGACCGCCTCGAGGAGCGGGCGCTCGAGCAGGTACTTCGGCCCGAACAGCCGGTCGACGGCCTCGTCGTCGATCTCACGCTCGGACAGCGCGCGGATCGCGAGCATCTGCCGCGCGTAGTCCCACTCGTACAGCGCCTGGTTGGTGTCGATCCCCTCGTAGCACTGCAGCCGGATCAGGCGGCGGCCTTGCAGCCGGGCGAGCACCTTCGCGACCTCGGTCTTGCCGACGCCGACCTCGCCCTCCAGCAGAACCGGGCGGTGCAGCGACAGGGCGATGTACAGCGCCGTGGCCAGGCCGCGGTCAGCCAGGTAGCCCTCGCTGCGCAGCTGGCCGGTCAGCTCCTCGACCGACTGCGGCCTGTCCAAGCGGCACCCCGTTCGTCGCCGGCCCAGGCCGTCGGTCAGTCGGAGGTGCCGGGGTGGTCGCTGCCGAGCACGAGGTCGCGGACGCTGCCGCCCGCCGTACTCAGCTTTCCCTCGCGGGCCAGGCGGTTCCGCCATGCCTCCCGCAGGTCGGTGCCCGGTTCGGCCATCCCGTCGAAGCTGACGTCCTTCATGTT
>JAOPWU010000195.1 GCA_025965515.1 Mycobacterium sp. | reverse complement strand
TGCGCCGGCGGGGCGCGCGCGACCGAGCGCCGGGCGGATGCGGCGGCCGGAACGGGTGCGCGGGGACGGGGCCCGGGCTGCCCGCGACGTCCGGGGGGAGTGCGCCAGCAGCGACCGCACGGGGGCGAACGTGTCGTTGCCGATGTGACCGGCCCAGACGAGCTCCCAGAGCGCCGCGGCGAGGCCCGCCTCGTCGGTCGGCGCCAGCCGGTCGGCCAGCGACCGGAAGAACAGCGCCGCACCCCCGTCGAGCTCGGCCAGCAGCGCCGCGTGCAGGGGCCCCGCGGGCGGCGGCTCGGGCGGCGGCAGCACCGTTGCGGCTAGGTCGGCGGGGGCAAACGCCACCCAGCCGTCGGCACCGGGCAGCGCGCCCGCGCCGCACCAGGTGACCTCCCCGGAGGCGGTGAGTTCGTCCAGCAGCGCCGGGGCGTAGTCGCGGACCCGGGCCGGCAGCACCAGGGACTCCCACGCGCCGGCCGGCAGCGGGACACCGGCCAGCTGCTCGAGCACCTCGTAGAGGCCGTCCACGCCCCGCACCCGCTGGGTGCCCAGGTGCTGCCAGGTCGGGAGGAACGACGCCACTGCCTCCGCGGGGACCGGCTCGACCTGCTCCCGGTACCGGGCCAGCGCCCGCCGCCGCAGCCGGCGCAGGACCTCCGCGTCGCAGTACTCGGCGTCGATCACCGTCGCCCGGAAGTCACCCGCCACGACCCGCTGTACGGCCACCAGCCGGGAGAGCACCGCGTCGACGACCGCGGTGCCGAGGCCGAGCCGCCGGGCCACGTCCGCGGCCGTGAACGGCCCGTGCGTGCGGGCGTAGCGGGACACGAGGTCGCCGAGGGGGTCCGGCACCGGCTCGGTGAAGGCCGACGGGACGCCGACGGGCAGCGGGAGGCCCAGGGCATCCTGCAGCCGGCCCGCGTCCTCGACCGGGACCCAGCGCGGCTCGCCGGCGAGGCGCACGTCCAGGATGCGTCGCGCCGCGCCGAGCTCCGCCAGCCACGCGGGGCTGATGCCCCGTTGCTCCGCCTCCACGGTGGTGAGGTCGCCGAGCCGGCGCAGCGCATCGGCGGCCTGCTCCACCGTCCGGGGTTGCCGGTCGGGCACCAGCAGCTGCAACTCGGCCTCCAGCGTGGCCATGTCCGCCGGGTCCAGCAGCTCCTGCAGCTCGGTGCGCCCCAGCAGCTCCGCGAGCATGGTGGGGTCCAGCGACAGCGCCGCGGCCCGCCGCTCCGCCAGCGGGGCGTCGCCCTCGTAGAGGAACTGCGCGACGTACCCGAACAGGAGGGAGCGGGCGAACGGGGACGGCACCACGGTCTCGACCTCGACGACCCGCACCTCGCGGTCCCGCAGCTGCTGCAGCACCGACACGAGGCCGGGCAGGTCGAACACGTCCTGCAGGCACTCCCGCAGCGTCTCGAGCACCACGGGGAAGGAGCCGAACCGGCTGGCGACCGCGAGCAGCTGGGCCGACCGTTGCCGCTGCTGCCACAGCGGCGTCCGGCGGCCCGGGTTCCGGCGGGGGAGCAGCAGCGCCCGGGCCGCGCACTCCCGGAACCGGGAGGCGAACAGCGCCGACCCGCCCACCTCGTCGCGGACGAGGTCCTCGATCTCCTCGGGGTCGAAGAGCACGGCCGCGGTGTCGGGCGGGACGTCGGTGTCGGGGAGCCGCAGCACGATGCCGTCGTCGCTGTGCATGGCGGCCGCGTCGATGCCCAGCGTGGCGCGCAGTCGGGCCGTGATGGCGAGGGCCCAGGGGGCGTTCACTTGCGCGCCGAACGGACAGTGCACGACGAGCCGCCAGTCGCCCAGCTCGTCGCGGAACCGCTCCACCACGATGGTGCGGTCGTCGGGCAGCACCCCCGTGGCCGCACGCTGCTCGGCGAGGTAGCCGAGCAGGTTGTCGGTGGCCCAGGCATCGAGCCCGCCGGCCGCGCACCGCTCGCGCGCGAGCTGCTCGTCACCGGCCGACTCCCGCAGGAAGGCGCCGATCGCGCGGCCGAGCTCGAGGGGCCGACCGGCGGCGTCGCCGTGCCAGAACGGCATCTTGCCGGGCTGCCCGGGCGCGGGGGTGACGAGCACCCGGTCCGGGGTGATGTCCTCGATGCGCCAGCTGCTGGAACCCAGCAGGAAGACGTCCCCGACGCGGGACTCGTAGACCATCTCCTCGTCGAGCTCGCCGACGCGGGACGATTTCTCGCCGACGAGGAAGACGCCGAAGGTGCCGCGGTCGGGGATGGTGCCGCCGCTGGTGACGGCCAGCCGCTGGGCCCCCGGCCGGCCGGTCAGCAGGTCGGTGTCCCGGTCCCAGACCAGCCGTGGCCGCAGCTCGGCGAACTCGTCGGAGGGGTAGCGGCCCGCCAGCATGTCGAGCGTGGCGGTCAGGGCGGAGTCGGGCAGCTCGGCGTAGGGCGCGGCGCGGCGGACGAGGGCGGCGAGGTCGCCGACGGTCCACGGCTCCATGGCGACCATGGCGACGATCTGCTGGGCGAGCACGTCCAGCGGATTCCGCGGATACCGCAGCGCTTCGATGGCGCCGTCGCGCATCCGTTCACAGACGACGGCGGCCTGGACCAGGTCGCCGCGGTACTTCGGGAACAGCACTCCGCGGCTGACCGCGCCGACCTGGTGGCCGGCGCGGCCGACGCGCTGCAGCCCGCTGGCGACGCTCGGCGGCGACTCGACCTGCACGACCAGGTCGACCGCGCCCATGTCGATGCCGAGCTCGAGGCTGGAGGTGGCCACCACGGCCGGCAGCCGCCCGGCCTTGAGCTCCTCCTCGATGAGGGTGCGCTGCTCCCGGCTGACGCTGCCGTGGTGGGCCCGCGCGATCTCGACGGTGGCGTCCGCGGGCAGCCCGGAGCCCGCCTGGGCCATCAGCTGCGCGGGCAGCGCCGGCGGGGGCGCGCCGGGCGGCAGGCCGTCCGGGTGCTCGGCCTCCGCCATGCGGCGCGCGGCGATCTCGTTGAGCTTGCTGCACAGCCGCTCGGCGAGCCGCCGGCTGTTCGCGAACACGATGGTGGAGCGGTGCGCGGCGATGAGGTCGACGACCCGTTCCTCGACCGCGGGCCAGATGGACGCCCGGGCCACCGCCCCTGCGGCGCTCCCCCCACCGGGGCGCCCGTCGTCGGTGCCGCCCGTGTCGAGGGCCCCCATGTCCGGCACGGGGACGACGACCTGCAGGTCGAAGGTCTTCTCGACGGCGGGCGCCACCACGTCCACGGCCCGGCGGGTCGACAGGAAGCGGGCGACCTCGTCGAGCGGCCGCACGGTGGCGGACAGGCCGATGCGCTGGGCGGGCCGGTCGAGCAACGCGTCGAGGCGCTCGAGGCTGATCGCGAGGTGGGCGCCCCGCTTGGTCCCGGCGACCGCGTGCACCTCATCGATGATCACCCACTCGACGCCCCGCAGGCTCTCCCGCGCGGCGGAAGTCAGCAGCAGGAACAGCGACTCCGGCGTCGTGATGAGGATGTCGCTGGGGCGCCGGGCGAACTGCCGCCGCTCCTGCGCCGGGGTGTCGCCGGACCGCACGGCGACGGTCACGTCCGCCGCAGGCAGCCCCAGTCGCCGCCGGGCCTGGTCGACCCCGACGAGCGGCGCCCGCAGGTTGCGCTCCACGTCGAAGGCCAGGGCCTTCATGGGGCTGATGTAGAGCACCCGGCACCGGCGGGCCGGGTCCTCCGGCGGCCCCGTCTCGGCGAGCCGGTCGATCGACCACAGGAAGGCGGCCAGCGTCTTGCCGGAGCCCGTCGGGGCCACGACGAGGGCGTCGCGGCCACCGCTGATGGCCTCCCAGGCGCCCTCCTGGGCCGCCGTGGGCGCCGGAAAGGCCGAACGGAACCACGCCTGCGTGGCCGGCCCGAAGCGGCCGAGCGGGTCCTCGGCCGGCGTGGGCCCCGCGGCCCCGGCCCCGCGCGCGCTCACCGGACCCCGGCATACTGCGGGGGATGCGCCTCACGGAGTTCTGGTCCCGCATGGAGCGGCAGTTCGGGCCGGCCTACGCCGACTCGGTGGCCCGTGACCAGAGCCTGGCCGAGCTGGGTAGCCGCACGGTGCACGAGGCGCTGGCGGGCGGGACGGACGCCAAGGACGTCTGGCGCGCCGTGTGCGACCACTTCGACCTCCCTGCCCGGGTTCGCTGAGCTCTCCCCGCTGGAACGCTCCGCAGACCCGGCGTGTCGGGTTCCGCTCGAACACCTGTTCGCATAGTCTCACGCCAGCGTCTGCGCCGCCTGCCCTGTGGACGCCGCCCCCGGCGGGGTGTCCGTCCACAGGGCGTGGCGTGGCGGCTTCTTTTGTCGGCGGCCCCTCCTAGCGTCGTCCCTCGACGGGCCGTTGCTCCACCGGCCACACCGTTTCCGACCAGAAGGTGACCACCATGGCAGGCATGGACCGCGACAAGGCCCTCGAGACCGCGCTCGCGCAGATCGACAAGCAGTTCGGCAAGGGCTCCGTGATGCGGCTGGGCGACGAGGTCCGCCCGCCCATCCAGGTGATCCCCACCGGCTCCATCGCCCTCGACATCGCGCTCGGCATCGGTGGCCTCCCGCGCGGCCGGATCGTCGAGATCTACGGCCCGGAGTCCTCCGGTAAGACGACGGTCGCGCTGCACGCCATCGCGAACGCGCAGGCCGCCGGCGGCATCGCCGCGTTCATCGACGCCGAGCACGCGCTGGACCCGTCCTACGCGCAGAAGCTGGGCGTCGACACCGACGCCCTGCTCGTCAGCCAGCCGGACACCGGGGAGCAGGCGCTCGAGATCGCGGACATGCTCATCCGCTCGGGAGCCATCGACATCATCGTCATCGACTCGGTGGCGGCCCTCGTGCCCCGCGCCGAGATCGAGGGCGAGATGGGCGACAGCCACGTCGGCCTGCAGGCCCGCCTCATGAGCCAGGCGCTCCGCAAGATGACGGGCGCCATCAGCAACTCGAAGACGACAGCCATCTTCATCAACCAGCTGCGCGAGAAGATCGGCGTCATGTTCGGCTCGCCGGAGACCACCACCGGCGGTAAGGCGCTCAAGTTCTACGCCTCGATCCGGCTCGACGTGCGGCGTATCGAGACGCTGAAGGACGGCCAGGACGCGGTCGGCAACCGCACCCGCGTCAAGGTCGTGAAGAACAAGGTGAGCCCGCCGTTCAAGCAGGCGGAGTTCGACATCCTCTACGGCATCGGCATCTCCCGCGAGGGCAGCCTGATCGACATGGGTGTCGAGCACGGCATGGTCCGCAAGTCGGGCGCCTGGTACACGTACGAGGGCGACCAGCTGGGCCAGGGCAAGGAGAACGCCCGCACGTTCCTCCGGGACAACCCCGACCTCGCGGACGAGCTCGAGAAGCGCATCAAGGAAAAGCTCGGCGTCGGTCCGGTGGTGGACGCGGACGCCCTCGCACCGGCGCCGGTGGACTTCTGAGCGGCACCTCGACCCGGCGGGCCCCCCGGGAGCGGGCGCCCCGCGCACCGCTGGACGCCGAGCAGGCCCGCGAGGTCTGCCTGCAGCTCCTGGCGGTGCGGGCACGCAGCCGCCAGGAGCTGCTCACCGCCCTCACCCGGCGGGGCGCCGACGCCGATGTCGCGGCGGCGGTGCTCGACCGGCTGGGCAGCGTCGGCCTGGTCGACGACGCGGCGTTCGCGGGTCAGTGGGTGGAGGAGCGGCAGCGGTCGCAGGGCCGCTCCCGCCGGGCACTGCGCGACGAGCTCGCCCGCAAGGGCGTGGACCGGGACGTGGTCGAGCAGGCCGTCGCCGCGGTCGACGCGCAGGACGACCTCGGGGCCGCCACGCGGCTTGTCACCCGGCGCCAGGCCGGCCTTGCGCGGCTGGAGCCGGCGGTCGCCCGGCGACGCCTGGAGGCCATGCTCGCCCGCCGCGGCTTCGACGCGGACACCGTCCGTGCGGCCCTCGCTGCCGTCCCCGGGCCCCACAACGGTCGTGGTGAGGCCGAGCCGGCGGAGTGGTCCGGGGCTGATGAGGGTCTGTAGCCAGGTTCGGCGCCGGGGCCGCGGTGGTTGCCCCGGGTTACCGTAGGACCGTGACCGCACGGCGCTTCGAGGTCCGTACCTACGGCTGTCAGATGAACGTCCACGACTCCGAGCGCATCGCGGGGCTCCTCACCGCCGCGGGCATGGAGCCGGTGGTCGCCGGCGAGCAGGCCGACGTCGTCGTCTTCAACACGTGCGCCGTCCGGGAGAACGCGGACAATCGCCTCTACGGCAACCTCGGACACCTCAAGCCCGTCAAGGACGCCCACCCGGGCATGCAGATCGCTGTCGGCGGCTGCCTCGCGCAGAAGGACCAGGCGCTCGTACAGCAGCGCGCTCCCTGGGTCGACGTCGTCTTCGGCACCCACAACACGGGCAGCCTCCCGGCCCTGCTCGACCGCGCCCGGCAGCTGGAGGAGGCGCAGCTCGAGATCCGGGAGTCCCTGGAGGTCTTCCCGTCGGACCTGCCGAGCCGGCGCGACTCGGCGGCCAGCGCCTGGGTCTCCATCAGCGTGGGGTGCAACAACACCTGCACCTTCTGCATCGTCCCCAGCCTGCGCGGCACGGAGGTCGACCGGCAGCCCGACGACATCGTCGCGGAGGTCCGCGCGCTCGTGGAGCAGGGCGTGCTCGAGGTGACCCTGCTGGGCCAGAACGTCAACGCCTACGGCACGGGGACGGGGCAGCGGGGCGCCTTCGCGGACCTCCTGCGCCGGGTCGGCGCGGTCGCGGGACTGGAACGGCTCCGCTTCACCAGCCCCCACCCGCGCGACTTCACCACCGACGTCATCGAGGCGATGGCGGAGACGCCCGCCGTCGCCCCGTCGCTGCACATGCCGATGCAGAGCGGCTCCGACGCCGTCCTGCGCCGGATGCGCCGCTCGTACCGCAGCAGCCGCTTCCTCGACATCCTCAGCGAGGTGCGGCGTTCGATCCCCGAGGCCGCCGTCACGACCGACATCATCGTGGGCTTCCCGGGCGAGACCGAGGACGACTTCGCCGCCACGCTGGACGTCGTCCGCGCGGCCGGGTTCGCCAGCGCGTTCACGTTCCAGTACTCCCCGCGCCCCGGCACGCCGGCGGCCGCCTACGGCGACCAGGTCCCGCACGCGGTCGTGCAGGAGCGCTACGAGCGACTGGCCGCCCTGCAGGAGGAGATCAGCTGGGCCGGGAACCGTGCTCAGGAAGGTAGCGAGGTGGAGGTCCTCGTCTCCCGCGGGGAGGGCCGCAAGGACGCCGCCACGGGCCGGGTGACCGGCCGGGCCGCTGACGGCCGGCTGGTGCACGCGGCGGTCGGGGGCCTCGCCGAGGCGCAACGGCCGCGCGAGGGCGACATGATCCGCACCGTGGTCACGTACGGGGCCCCGCACCACCTCGTCGCCGACGGCCCCGTGCTGTCGGTCCGCCGCACGCTGGCGGGCGACCGGGCGGCCGACGGCCAGATGCCGACCACGACGCCCCCCGCCCGGCCGACGGTGGCGCTCGGCCTTCCCGCGTTCGGGGTGCCCGCGCCGGCGGTCGCCGCCGACACGGCCTGCTGCGCCGGGTGACGCTCACCGGTATCGCAGTGGTCCCGGCCGCCCCGGCGCTGATCCCTGCCGTCGCCGCCGGCGCGGCGGGGGAGCTCGCCGCCACGCGGGACGCGGCGCTGGAAGCGGTGGCCGCACTCCTGGCGACCCAGCCGGATCTCGTCGTGCTCCTCGGCGCCGCGGATCCGGGCTCGCCGACCGCCGCCTACGGGCCGGGCGACAGTGGCACCGTCGAGGGCTTCGGGGTCGACCTGCGGGTCCCGCTGGGAGCCCGCATCTGCGCCGGCGAGCCCGTCGCCGCCACCGCGGTGACCGTGGCCGCGTGGCTGCTGCACCAGGTCGGCTTCGCCGGCGACGTCCAGGGGTTCGCGCTGGCCGACGTGGAACCGGGCCCGGACGGCCCGATCGACCGCGTGGCCGAGCGTGCCACCGCCGTGGCCGCGGAGCTTCGCGATCTCCCGGGCCGGGTCGCGCTGCTCGTCGCAGCGGACGGCTCGGCCTGCCGCACGCCGAAGGCGCCCGGGAGCTTCGACCCGCGCGCCGAGGCCTTCGACACCCAGCTGGCGGAGGCGCTCGCCGCCGGCGACCCCGCGCGGCTGCCCGCGGACCCCGTGCTGGCCCGGGAACTCTGGTGCCGCGCCGTGCCGATGTGGCAGCTGCTGCGAGCGCTGAACCCCGCCGTGGGCCACGCCCGGGTGCTGCACGCCGACGCCCCGTACGGCGTCGGCTACGTCGTCGGGACCTGGCTGCCGGACGGCGCGGGCGTCTCGGCGACACTGGGCGCATGAGCACTCCCCGCACCCTCCGGCTGCCCCCGGCGGCGGTCCGGCGGACCGTTGCCGGCCTGGCCGCCCTCGAGCTGGACCCGCCGGACGGACCCGTGGCGCCCGTGCCGCTGCTGCTGGTGCCGGGCTTCACCGGCAGCAAGGAGGACTTCCTGGAGCTGCTGGAGCCGCTCGCGGACCGGGGCCGCCGCGCCGTGGCCGTCGACCTGCCGGGGCAGTACGAGAGCCCCGCGCTGCAGGGCCCGTACAGCGTCGCGGCCCTCGCGGCGGCCGTCCTCGCCGCGATCGACGACCTCGGCACCGCCACGGTCCACCTGGTCGGTCACAGCTTCGGCGGTCTCGTGGCCCGCGAGGTCGCGCTGCAGCGGCCGGAACGGCTCGAGAGCCTGATCCTCCTGTCCAGCGGGCCGGCGGCCCTCGAGGGACAGCGCGCAGTGATGCTCACCCAGCTGCTGGGGGTGGCGCCGCAGACACCCCCGACGGTGCTCTGGGAGCACGTGGAGGCCGCGGACCCGCGGGTCGGGGAGCTGACCGCCGACATCCGCGACTTCCTGCGTGCGCGGTTCCTCGGCAACGACCCCGCCGGCCTGGTGGGGATGGCGCAGGCGCTGCTGTCGGAGCCGGACCGCACCCCGGCGCTCGCCGCCCTCGCGCACGAGGTGGGGCTGCCGCTGCTCGTGGCCCATGGCGACGCCGACGACGCCTGGCCGCCTGCGGTGCAGGCCGCGATGGCCGAGCGGCTCGGTGCGCACCACAGCGTCATCCCCGGGGCCGTGCACTCGCCCGCCGTGGAGGCCACCGCCTGGACCGCCGAGCTGCTGGCCCGGTTCTGCTCCGCGGCCGAGGCCGCGCGCTCCGCGGGATGACCCCCGGCGACCCCGGCCTGCTCGCGGTGGTCGGCCCGACCGCCTCGGGCAAGTCCGCGCTGGGCGTCGAGCTGGCGCTGCGCTGCAACGGCGAGGTGGTGAACGCGGACGCCTTCGCCCTCTACCGCGGCATGGACATCGGCACGGCCACGCCGACCGCGGCGGAGCGGCGGGGCGTCCCGCACCACCTGTTCGATCTGTGGTCGGTGGACCAGCCGGCGAGTGTCGTGGAGTACCAGCGGGCGGCCCGCGCCGTCATCACGGCGGTCCTGGACCGGGGCCGCACGCCCGTGCTGGTGGGCGGCAGCGGGCTGTACGTGCGGGCGGCCCTCGACGACATCCGGTTTCCCGGCACCGACCCGGTGCTGCGCAGCGAGCTGGAAGCCGAACTCGCCGCCGTGGGGCCGGCGCCGCTGCACGCCCGGCTGCGGCAGCTGGACCCCCCCGCCGCGGCGGCGATCCTCCCGAGCAACGGCCGCCGCCTCGTGCGCGCCCTCGAGGTCGTCGCACTCACCGGCTCCTTCTCGGCAACGCTGCCGTCCTACAGCGACCCCTGGTTGCCGACGACGTACCTCGGGCTGGACCCGGACCTCCCGGCGTTGGACGAACGCATCGAAGCCCGGACGGCGGCCATGTTCGCGGGCGGCCTCGTCGAGGAGGTCGAGCGGCTCGTCGACGCCGGGCTGGAGCGCGGCCCGACGGCCGGCCGGGGCATCGGCTATGCGCAGGTCCTGGCGTGGCGGCGAGGTGAGCTGGCCACGCTGGAGGAAGCCCGGGCGGACACCGCCCGGGCGACGCGGCGGCTGGTGCGGCGGCAGCGGTCCTGGTTCCGCCGGGACCCGCGGGTCGCCTGGGCACCGGACGCGGCGTCGGTCCTCGCGGGCCGGGCGTGACGGCGCCTATCCTGCGGCGGTGAGCGTGCGGCTGAGCAAGGGACACGGGACGGGCAACGACTTCGTCGTCGTGGGGGACCCGGACGGGACCCTCGACCTGTCGGCGGCGGCGGTCCGCGCCCTGTGCGACCGGCACACCGGCATCGGCGCGGACGGGCTGCTCCGGGTCGTGCGCACGGTCGCCGTACCGGACCTGGTCGGGCTGGCCGGCCAGGCCGAGTGGGCCATGGACTACCGGAACGCCGACGGCAGCATCGCCGAGATGTGCGGCAACGGGGTCCGGGTGCACGCCCGGTGGATGCACCGCGAGGGGCTCGTCCGGGCCGGTCGGCTGCAGCTCGCCACCCGCGGTGGGGTGAAGGTCGTCGACCTGCCCGAGTCCGGCGACGTCACGGTCGGGATGGGCCCGGCGCGGCTGCCGGACCTGGCGGTCGCCGTGGACGGGCACAAGGCCACCGCGGTGGACATGGGCAACCCGCACCTCGTGGTGCCGCTGACGGCGGAGGAGTTCGCCGCGCTGCCGGTGCCGCTGCCGCCGCCCGTGTTGTCGACCGCCGAGCACCACCCGGATGGTGTCAACGTCGAGTACGTCGTGGTCGAGGGGCCCGGCCGCATGCGGCTGCGGGTCCACGAGCGTGGGGTCGGCGAGACGATGTCCTGTGGGACGGGCGCAGTGGCGGCCGCTGCGGCCGCGGTGCTCTGGGACGGCGGCGCCACCGCCGTCGTCGGCACGCTGACGGTGCCGGAGGAGGCAGGGACGCTGGCGTGGGAGATAGCGGTCCCGGGCGGCGTGGTCCGCGTCGGGCTCGCCGGCACGGCGACGACACTCGCGGGACCGGCGGTCGTCGTGGCGGACCTGACGCTCGACGGCGCCTGGCAGGCGGCGCTCGCCGGTTAGGCGGTGCGGCTGCCGCCGGCGGCGTCGGCGGTCCCGTCGAGCCGGTGCCGCAGGATTCCCAGCGCGTTGCCGAGGTCGGCCACGACGGCGCCGCCACTGCGTTCGATGAACGCCACCAGCTGCAGGTTCACCGGCACGCCCTCGTTGTCGCCGCCGGGGCGCAGGTCCGTCCGCAGTCCCACGACGACCAGCCCGCGGGCCGCCGCGTACCCGAGCTCCGCGGCGGTGCCGGAGTCGGCGTCGGGGCCGTCGAGCACGGCGAGCAGCCCGCAGGAGGCGTCGATGTCGGCGATGTTCGCTGCCCCGACCACCCGGTCGGCCGCAGCCAGGGCGACGGTGCGCGCCGGCCCGCGGGGCAACCGCAGGGCTGCCTCCAGCTGGGCGGACTCCGGGGACGGGCGCCACGGGTCCCTGGACTCGAGCCCGGCCGTCCGCACGGCGGGGAGCAGCACGGTGCGGTTCCACACCCGCCCGGCAGCCGTGAAGCCGAGGGCGCTGGCGAGGTAGACGCGGTGGCCTGTACCAGGGGACGCGCGGCAGACGTGTGTCACAGCCCCCGCTGCTCCGCCCGGTGCGACGCGCCCTCCGCCCGTCCGCCGTCCGATGCCGGAGCGGCAGCGGGGGCGCGGGAGTCGGCTAATGCGTCGCGCGTCCGCCCTGAGCATGACACCCTGCTGAGGAAGACATCAGGTCCCCACGACGTTGAGGGAGTCGATGACCTCACCTGAATTCCTTCCCGACGCCGAGGCCGCCGCCGCCGGCTCCGCCGTGCGTGACGCCGACACCTCTTCCGGACGCCGGGACGGCGCCCCCATCGTTCTCGACGACCGCCTCCTGCGTGCCGCCGAGGAGTCCAGTGACCTGGCCCTCGAGCAGCGGAGGGGCATGCGCCGCGTCGCCGGGCTCGCCACCGAGCTCGAGGACGTCACCGAGGTCGAGTACCGCCAGCTGCGGCTGGAGCGGGTCGTCCTCATCGGCGTCTGGACCAGCGGTACCGCCGAGGACGCCGAGCGGAGCCTCGCCGAGCTGGCCGCGCTTGCGGAGACCGCGGGCTCCGAGGTGCTCGACGGGCTCGTGCAGCGCCGCGACCGGCCGGACGCCGCGACCTTCGTCGGCTCCGGCAAGGCCAAGGAGCTGCGCGACGTGGTCGTCGCGACCGGCGCCGACACCGTCATCTGCGACGGCGAGCTCACCCCCGGCCAGCTGCGCCAGCTCGAGGAGATCGTCAAGGTCAAGGTGATCGACCGGACCGCCCTGATCCTCGACATCTTCGCCCAGCACGCCACCTCCCGGGAGGGCAAGGCGCAGGTCGAGCTCGCCCAGATGACGTACATGCTCCCGCGGCTGCGCGGCTGGGGTGAGTCGATGTCCCGGCAGGCCGGTGGCCGGGTCGCGGGCGGCGGCGGTATCGGTACCCGCGGTCCCGGTGAGACGAAGATCGAGACGGACCGGCGGCGGCTGCGGTCGCGGATGGCCCGGCTGCGCAAGGACATCAGCGAGATGTCCACGGCGCGCGACACCAAGCGCGCGAAGCGCAAGAGCCACGCGGTGCCGAGCGTCGCCATCGCCGGCTACACCAACGCGGGCAAGTCGTCGCTGCTCAACCGGCTGACGGGCGCCGGTGTCCTCGTCGAGAACGCGCTGTTCGCGACGCTGGACCCGACGGTGCGGCGGTCGACGCTGCCGGACGGGCGGGTGTTCACGCTCACCGACACCGTCGGCTTCGTGCGGCACCTGCCGCACCAGCTGGTCGAGGCGTTCCGCTCGACGCTCGAGGAGGTGCAGGACGCCGACGTGATCCTGCACGTCGTCGACGGAAGCGCCCCGGAGCCCGAGGAGCAGATCGCCGCGGTGCGCGAGGTGTTCGCCGACCTCGACCTCGGCGACGTCCCGGAGATCGTGGTCCTCAACAAGAGCGACCTGGCCGACCCCGTGGTGGTCGGACGGCTGCAGCGGCGTGAGCCGCGCCTGGTACTGGTCTCCGCGAAGACCGGGGCCGGACTGGACGAGCTGTGGCGGGTCCTGCAGGACACGGTCCCGCGCCCACACGTCGAGGTGGACGTCGTGGTGCCGTTCGGGCAGGGCTCGCTGGTGGACCGCATCCACCGCGAGGGCGAGCTGTTGAGCGAGGACTATCGCGCCGACGGCGTTCGGCTGCGGGCGCGGGTCGCCCCCGGCCTCGC
>JAOPWU010000133.1 GCA_025965515.1 Mycobacterium sp. | reverse complement strand
GACACGACGGTCTGCTGTACGTCGACGGGGGCTTCCACCGGCTGACGGCCGACTCCCGGCTGTCGGAGAGCGCCTGACGGAGCGTCCCGACACGGCGAAGGCCCGGCGGGAAGCGCCGGGCCTTCGCCGTCGGTGGTGGGTTCAGTCGAGCAACCCCCGCGCGGCCAGGACCGGGCGCACGCCCTCGCCGAACCAGTAGGCCTCCTCCAGGTGCGGGTAGCCGGAGAAGATGAACTCGTCGATGCCGAGCGCGTGGTACTCGGCGATGCGGTCGGCGACCTCCTCGTGGCTGCCGACGAGCGCGGTGCCCGCGCCGCCGCGCACCAGGCCGACGCCGGCCCAGAGGTTGGGCGAGATCTCGAGGTTGTCCGTGCGGCCGTTGTGGAGCGCGAGCATCCGCTGCTGGCCGGTGGACTGGCTGGCGCGCAGCTGCCGCTGCGCGGCCCCGATGGTCGCGGGGTCCAGCGCCGCGAGCAGCTCGTCCGCAACCGCCCAGGCCGCGGCGGACGTGTCCCGGCTGATCGTGTGCAGCCGGATGCCGAACCGGATGTCCCGCCCCTCGAGGTCCGCGAGCCGCCGCACCTCCTTGATCTTCGCCGCGACGGCCGCGGGCGGTTCTCCCCAGGTGAGGTAGACGTCCGCGTGCCGGGCGGCGACGGGCAGCGCCGCCGGGGAGCTGCCCCCGAAGTAGATCTGCGGCGTGGGGTCGAGCGCTCCCGCGACGGTGGCGCCCTTCACCGACAGGTGCTCGCCGCTGAAGTCGAACGGTTGCCCCGACCAAGCGCCGCGCAGGATGGAGAGGAATTCGTCCGTCCGCGCGTACCGGGCGTCGTGGTCGTGGAAGTCACCGAAGCGCTGCTGCTCGACGGCATCGCCGCCGGTCACGATGTTCAGGAGCAGCCGGCCACGCGAGTGCCGCTGGTAGGTCGCCGCCATCTGGGCGGCCAGCGTCGGCGACAGCACGCCCGGCCGGAACGCCACGAGGAACTTCAGCGTGGCGGTTTCACGGAGCAACGCAGCCGTGGTGAGCCACGCGTCCTCGCACCACGTGCCCGTGGGGGTCAGCACGCCGGTGAAACCGTTGGCCTCTGCCGCCTGGGCCACCTGGGCCAGGTAGGCGATGTCCGCGGGCCGCCCGACGCTCCCGCTGGGGGCGCCCGCGGCGTGCGAGCCCCCCTGGACGGTGCGGCCGTCGCCGGACGTCGGCAGGAACCAGTGCAGTGTCACGCCCATGGAGGGTCCTTCGGGAGAGGGGTGGGTGGGAACAGCTCAGGAGGTGTAGGGCGCCAGGGCTGCGGCGTAGCGCTTGTCGACGTACTGCGCCACGGAGACCTTCGCGGGCAACTGCCCGGCGGTGGTGAAGGCGTCGGCGAGCGTCTGCTCGGACCGCACGACCGTGTCGTCCAGCGGGACCGCCCGGGTGTCCTGGTCGGCGACGGCCTGCCTCGTGACCGCCGGCGCCAGGCCCGTGAGGGACGCCCAGGTCGCGGCCCACTCGGCCTGGTGCTGCCTGGCCCAGGCCTGCGCCGTGGCCAGCCGGACGACGTAGTCCTTCAGCGCGGTGCTGCGCCCCGGATCGGCGAGGGCTGCCCGGCTGGCCACGGTGAAGCCGTAACCGTTGGCCGTCCCGTCGCTGCCGTCCTCGAGCACCCGGGCGCCGAGCTGCAGCCGGGCCTGCGGCGCATACGGGCTCCAGATCGCCCAGGCGTCGACCTGGTGCGTGCTGAACGCCGTGAAGGCGTCGGCCGGCTGCAGATAGGTGATCTGCACGTCGGCCGGGGTGAGGCCCGCCTTCCCCAGGGCCAGCAGCAGCTGGCCGTGCGCGGAGCTGCCCTTCGAGACGGCGATCCGCTTCCCCTTGAGCTGCTGGGGTGACGTGATGCTGCTGCCCGACGGGACGAGCAGCTGCGAGCCGGCCGGACCTTGCTGGCTGGCGGCGACCACCGCGACCTTCGAGCCGGCGGCGGCCGCGAACAGCGGCGGGGTGTTGCCGACGTTGCCTGCGTCGACCGCCCCCGCGTTGGCCGCCTCCAGCAGCGGCGGCCCCGAGGTGAAGGTCGACCACTGGACGGCGTAGGGCAGGTCCTTGTCGAGTCCGGCGGCCTGCAGCAGCGCCTGCGCGCCACCCTTCTGGTCGCCGATGTGCAGCGTGACCTTCGACAGCGCGGCGGGCGGGACATCGGCCGGGACGACGGCGGCGGCCGCGCCGGCCGCCGTCGCCGTGCCGCCGGAGCAGCCGGCCAGGCCGACGGTGAGCGTCGCGGCCAGGGCGGCGCCGAGCGGGAACAGCGGGGTGCGGAGGCGGCGCATCAGTACGGGCTCCTGATCGATGGGCGGGCGAGAAGGGACGGGGTCAGGACTGCGGGAGGCCGAGGTGGCCGAGGACGGCGCGGCGCAGGCCCGCGAGCGCCTCGGGCGGGCGGGGCCGGGGGACGGCGACCGGCAGGTCCCCGGCGATGCGGCCGTCGTCGAGCACGAGCACCCGGTCGGCGAGCTGCAGCGCCTCGTCGACGTCGTGGGTCACGAGCAGCACCGCGGGGCGGTGGCGTTGCCAGAGGTCGGTGACGAGCCGGTGCACCGACAGCCGCGTCAGGGCATCGAGCGCGCCGAACGGCTCGTCCAGCAGCAGCAGCCGCGGCCGGCGCACCAGGGCGCGGGCGAGCGACGCGCGCTGCGCCTCGCCACCGGACAGGGTCAGCGGCCAGGCGTCCGCGCGCTCGGCGAGCCCGACCTCGGCCAGGGCCTCGAGGGCGACCGTCCGGGCGGGCGGGTCCCCCGGCTCGCGCCGCAGCCCGAGGACGATGTTGCGCCAGACCCGGCGCCAGGGCAGCAGCCGCGGCTCCTGGAACGCGACGGCGACGCTGCCACGCACGGTGACGGAGCCGATCGCTGCGGCGTCGAGCCCGGCGAGGATCCGCAGCAGCGTGGACTTGCCGGAGCCGCTGCGGCCCAGCAGGGCGACGAACTCGCCGTCGGCCAGGGTCAGGTCCACACCCGCGAGGACGGTCCGGCCGTCGAAGCTGCGGCCGACGCCGACGAGCTCGACGGCTGCCGTAGCCCGGTCCGGGACGGTCGGAGCGGTCATCGCGCAACCACCGCCCCGCGCCAGCGCAGTGCCCGCCGCTCGGCCAGCCGGACCAGCGCGTCCGTGGCCAGGCCGAGGATCGCGTAGACCACGAGGCCCACCACGATCACGTCGGTCCGCAGGAAGTCCCGCGCGTTGTTGATGAGGTAGCCGAGCCCGGAGGTGGCGTTCAGCTGCTCGGCGACGATCAGGGACAGCCAGGCGACGCCGAGCGCCTGCCGGAGCCCGACCAGCAGCGACGGCAGCGCGCCCGGCAGGACCACGTTCGTGATGCGCTCGTGGGTGGAGAGCCCCGCCACAGCGGCGGCCTCGAGCAGCTTCGGGTCCACGCCGCGGATGCCGCCGGCGAGGTTGAGGTAGACCGGGAAGGCCACCCCGAGCGCGATGAGCGTGATCTTCGGCGTCTCGCCGATCCCGAACCACAGGATGAACAGCGGGACCAGGCCGAGGAACGGCAGCGTCCGCAGCATCTGCACGACCGGGTCGACCAGCGCCTCGCCGGCGCGGGAGAGCCCCGCCAGCAGGCCCAGCAGGACGCCGACCCCCACGCCCGCCAGCACGCCGACGGCGACGCGACCGAGGGAGACCAGCAGGGCGTCGGGCAGCTGCCCCGTCGTCACCAGGTCCCAGGCCGTCGACACGATGGCCCCCGGGCCCGCGAGCTTCGACGGGGGAAGCACACCCGTACTGCTGGCGACCTGCCACAGGGCGAGCACGGCGAGCGGGCTGATCCACCGGGCGCCGCGGCGGGGAAGCGTGATGCGGCGGCGGCCCACGGATGCCGGGGCGGTGGGGGCGCCGGCCATCGGGGGCGGTGCAGGGTGGCGGGCCGCCGGCAGGGCGGAAACGAGGGTCTGGGTCACGGGTCTTTCCCCTTCGGAGGCGGACGGGGAGGGCACGCCGCGGGGGCAGGGCGGCGGGTGCGGGCACGCGCAGGCCGCCCGGACTCGCGGGCAGGGTGCGTGGAGGGGAGCGCGGGAGGGTGGCGGCGCGGGCCGGTCAGTGGGCCCGGCAGGCGGCGCTGACGACCCGCAGCAGGTCGACGTGCCGGCGGCGCACCAGCGCCGTCCGCAGCACGCACGTCGTCGAGGTCTCGGCCACGGCGTCACTCTGCCAGCGCGGTGCGGGTTTGTCGATCTACTTGGTAGAGATTGTGGGCTGAGCCACGCACGGCCGGCACTGTCCGGCGGTCTAGGGTCGCGGACGACGCGGGGTGCCGTCGCTCGGAGCGGCCGGCTGAGAACAGACCCGTCGAACCTGATCTAGTTCGTACTAGCGAAGGGACGTCACCGCCGTGACGGCTGCACCCGCCCTGTCCGCCCGTGACTGCGCAGCTGCGCTGGTGGCGCTGCGCGACCGGCCGCCCCTGGTCCACTGCCTCACGAACATCGTGGCCGCGCAGTGGACGGCGAACGTGCTGCTGGCCGTCGGCGCGGCCCCGGCGATGGTCGACAACCCGACGGAGGCCGGGCCGTTCGCCGCCGTCGCCGGGGCGGTGCTGGTCAACCTGGGAACGCCGTACGCGGACACCACCGAAGCCATGCACCTGGCCACGGCGGCTGCGCGGGCCGCGGGGACGCCGTGGGTGCTCGACCCCGTCGCCGCCGGCGCCCTGGCGTGGCGCACCGAGATCGCGATGCGGCTCCTGGTCGAGGGCAGCCCGGCCGTGGTGCGGGGGAACGCCTCGGAGATCCTCGCCCTGGCCGGCGGCACCGGCGGCCGCGGCGTCGAGGCGGTGGACACGGCCGAGACGGCGCTCCCCGCGGCCGTCGAGCTGGCCGCGGCCCACGCCACGGTGGTCGCGGTGAGCGGCCCGGTGGACCACCTGACCGACGGGCACCGGGTGGTCCGGCTGACGAACGGCCACCCCTGGCTCACCCGGGTCACCGGCGGCGGCTGCGCGCTGGGCGCGCTCATCGCTGCGTACGTCGCCGTGGTGGACGACCCGCTGCTCGCGGCTGCCGCCGGGACGGCGACGCTCACCGTGGCAGCGGAGACGGCCGCGCTGCGGTCCCGGGGCCCGGGCTCCTTCGCCGTCGCGCTGCTCGACGACCTGGCGGCGCTGACGCCCGACGCGCTCGCGGCGGCCACGGCCGTCTCCTGACCCGCATGCCCCGGCCGCCGCTCGACCTGACGCTCTACCTCGTCACCGATACCACGCTGTGCGGCGCGCTCGGCGTGCCCGCCACCGTCGCGGCGGCCGCCCGCGCCGGCGTGACCGCCGTACAGCTGCGGGACCCGGCCGCTCCCGACACCGAGCTCGTCGCGCTGGGGCGGGCCGTCGCCGCCGAGCTGGCCGGCACGGGCATCCCGCTGCTCGTCAACGACCGGGTGCACCTGGTCGGGCCGATCGGCGCGGCCGGCGCCCACGTCGGGCAGGGCGACCTGGACCCCGCCACGGCGCGCGCGCTGCTGGGCCCCGACGCGCTGCTCGGACTGTCCGCGCAGACCGTCGACCACGTGGCCGCGGCCCGCGCCGCCGGGTGGGACCTGGACTACCTGGGCGTGGGGCCGGTCTGGCCGCAGACCACCAAGCGTGATGCGGCAACGCCCGGGGGGCTCGCTGTGCTGCGGGAGATCGTGGCGGCGAGCCCCTGGCCGTGCGTGGCCATCGGCGGCATCGACGCCGACCGGGCGACGCTCGTGGCCCGGCAGGGGGCGGCGGGCGTTGCGGTGGTCAGCGCGGTCTGCGGCGGACCGGACGCCGGCGCCGTGGCGGCTGCGACGCGCCGGTTGCGAGCAGCCTGGGACGCCGCCCGCTGAGCGGGGCTCTCCTCTACCCTGCAGCCTGTGCCAGCCCTCCCGACCCCCCGCGCCGCCGTCGCGCTGACCGCCCTCGTCGTCGCCGCCGCGGGGTGCTCCGGCAGCGGCTCGTCGGCCGCCCCGACGCCCCCCGCGGTCGCCACGGCCTCGGCCACGGCCTCGGCGAACCCGGCCGCACTGGCCGCCGCGACGTGGTCCAAGGGGCCGTCGCTGCCGATCGCCGTGAGCGAGGTCGGCGTCGCGCTCCTCGGCCGGCAGATCCACGTGCTGGGTGGCTACCTCGACGGCAAGGCGCACTCCACGACGCACCTCGTGTACGACCTCGACAGCCGGTCCTGGCACACGGCCGCGCCGCTGCCGGTACCGCTGGACCACATCGGGACCGCCGCCATCGGCGACACCCTCTACGCGGTGGGCGGCTACGGCGCGACCGGCACCCCCACGACCGGGGTGTACGCCTTCGACAGCCGCACCGGAACCTGGTCGACGCGCACCCCCCTGCCGGTGGCACGCACCGCCGCGGTGGCCGCGGTGATCGGCGGCAGGCTGCACCTCGTCGGTGGCCGCGACACCGCGGGCGACACCGGCCGCCACGACATCTACGACCCGGCGGCGGACCGGTGGACGGCTGCTGCCCCCATGCCGACGCCGCGGGACCACGCGGCCGGCGCCGTCGTGAACGGCCTGCTGCACGTCACGGCAGGCCGCCCCGGCGGCATCACGACCCACGAGGTGTACAACCCGGCCACGAACACCTGGCGCACGGCCGCGCCGCTGCCCACCGGCCGCAACAGCGTGGCGGGCGGGGCGATCGACGGGGCGTTCGTCGTGATCGGCGGGGAGGACGGCGCGGAGCGCCAGGTCTACAACGAGGTCGACGCCTACGACCCGGCGACGGACAGCTGGCGGAAGCTCGCGCCGCTCCCGCAGGCGGTCCAGGGCATCGGTGCTGCGGTCGCGGACGGCAAGCTGTTCGTCCCGGGCGGCGGTCCCGCGGCCGGCGGGGCGAAGCAGAGCGCGCTGCTGCAGATCCTGTCGGTCCCCAGCTAGCCCCCCCGCGGACCACCGTCGGAGACGGTCGTGGGTCAGCATGGAGTCATGGCTGAGACGACGAACGCCCCCGAGCTGCACCCGGTCACCGAAGAGCTCGCATCCGGCAAGAACTTCGCTGCGGTGACCACCCTGCTGCCGAGCGGAATGTTCCAGACACAGATCCTCTGGGTCGGCGTCCGGGACGGATCGGTGGTGCTGAACACCGAGACTCATCGGCAGCGGTACAAGAACCTCGAACGCGATCCCCGCATCACCGTGTTGATCCGGGACGAGAACGACCCGTACCGGTACGCCGAGGTGCGGGGCGAGGTGACCCGCATGACGACCGGGCCCGAGGCTCGCGAGCACATCGGCGAGCTGTCGCGCAAGTACACCGGGAGGGACTATCCGCCGGACGCCATCAAGTCCGAACGGGTGATCCTCTGGGTCACGCCGCGCCGCCAGACGATCATCGACCAGAACAAGGACACGAGCGACTGAGGTCGCCCCACCACCTCGGCCGCTCGGCGTGAGCGCTCCCGCTGGCGCACTCACCATGCCGGCAGCTCCTCGCCGCCGGGGACGCCCGCACCCTCGGCCAGCAGCCGGGGCAGCCGGAACCAGACCCGCTTGCCCGGAGCGTCGGCGCGCGGCTCCACGCCCCAGGACGAGGCGAGGCTGGCGAGCAGCCGCAGGCCCCGGCCGGTCGTCCCCTGCACCCCGAAGCTCCGCGGCAGCAGGGGGGCCGGGCTCCCGTCGACCACGGCGACCTCCACCTGGTCGCCGACGGTCGCGACCGAGACGTCGATCGCCGACCGGGCGTGCAGCACGGCGTTGGTGACCACCTCGCTGACGAGCAGCTCGGCGGCGGTGGTGGCCGCCTCCGTGGCACCCAGCCCCGTGAGGGCGGACCGGACGTAGCGGCGTGCGGCGCGCGCGGACTGGGGTACCGGCTCCAGCCCCAACCGCTCCACGACCACCTCCCGGCAGGACGGGCGCACCGCGTGCGCCAGGGTCCCGGAGGCTAGTGGACACGCGGGGCGGCCGGGTCGCTTCCGGTTACTTCAATCTCACCTCCAGGCTACCCTCCGGGCCATGGACCGCACGCCGCACGGGGCGCTGCCCCAGTACCGGGAGGGGCTCACGCCCCTCGGCACGGGCGTGTGGGTGTGGTTGCAGCCGAATGGGGACTGGGGCGAGACCAACGCCGGCCTTGTCGTGGGCGGCGACGCCTCCCTGCTGGTCGACACCCTGTGGGAGACGCGGCTCGCCGCCGGGCTGCTGGACGCCGTCGGCAGCCGGACGCCCCGCTCCCCCCTGGCCACCGTGGTGAACACCCACCGCGACGGCGACCACTGGTGGGGCAACGCGGCGCTCCCGGCCGAGGCGGAGATCTGGGCGTCGGCGGCCTGCGCCGCGGAGATGGCGGTCGAGCCGCCGCCGTCCTCGCTGCACCGGCTGGCCTGCGTGGCGCGGCTGGGAGCCTGCCTGCCGGGGCGCGCCGGGGACCTCCCCCGGTACACGGACGCGATGCTGCGGCCGTTCTCCTTCCGGGGCGTGCGGACGCGGCTGCCCGACCGGACCTTCACGGGCGAGCACACGCTGGACGCCGGCGGCCGGGCCGTCCGGCTGATCGAGGTGGGGCCCGCCCACACCGCCGGGGACGCAATCGTCCACGTGCCGGACGCGGGGGTGGTCTTCGCCGGCGACATCCTCTTCGCCGGCAGCACCCCGATCGTCTGGCACGGACCGATCGCCGGCTGGCTGGCGGCGCTGGACCGGCTGCTCGCCTGCGACGCCGAGGTCTACGTGCCCGGCCACGGGCCGCTGTGCGGGCCGACGGAGGTCCGGGCGCTGCGCGGCTACTGGACATGGCTCGTGGCCGCCGCCGACGCGCAGCACCACCGGGGGCGTACCGCGACCGAGGCGCTGCGGGAGCTGGTGCGCGACCCCGACTTCGCGCCGTACCGCGGCTGGCTGGCGCCGGAGCGGCTGGCGATCAACGTTCTCGCCCGGTACCGGGAGCTGGCCGGGGAGCCGCCCGCGGCGACCACGGCGGTGGCGCGGGCGCGGCTCTTCGGCCGGGTGGCCGCGACGCGGCGCCTGCTCGCCGATTGACGGCCGGGTCCGCGCGCCGGCGGCTACGATGGGTAGCGGAGCGGTCTCCGCTTCGCGAACCCCGGGAGTCAGCCGTGACGGAGACGAGCCTGCGGCCGCTGCGTGCGGACGCCCGTCGCAACCGCGACCGGCTCATCGCGGTCGCGCTGCGGGCGTTCACCGACCCGGGGCCCGAGGTGTCGCTCGAGGCCATCGCCCGCGGGGCCGGCGTCGGGATCGGCACCCTCTACCGGCACTTCCCTACCCGCGAGGCGCTCATCGAGGCGGCCTACCGCAGCGAGCTCGAGCGGCTGTGCGCCGCGGCGCCCGACCTGCTCGCGGAGCAGGCGCCCGACGTCGCGCTGCGGCAGTGGATGGACCGCCTCGTCGACTACATGACCGCCAAGCGCGGCATGGCCGACGCCCTGCGTGCGGTCATCGCCTCGGGCGCGAACCCCTTCGCGCAGTCGCTGGCCAGCATGACCGCCGCGGTGCAGTCCCTGCTCGACGCCGCCGCCGCGGCGGGGAGCATCCGGGCCGACGTGCCCCCCGTGGACGTGCTGAAGGCCGTCAGCGGCGTCTCGCTCGTCGCCGGTGAGCCCGACCAGCGCGAGCAGGCGGGCCGGCTGCTCGACCTGCTCATGGACGGGCTGCGCTACCGGTCGGCCGCCCCCCGCGCCTGACTTTTCGGAGGCCCCTCCTGTTCGAGCGCGAGCGCGTGGGGCAGAGAATCATCGCGGTGCCACCGCCGCCACCCGTCCCGACCGTGCCGGACATCGCCGGCCCGTCCCGTGCGCGCGGCCCCCACCCAAGGTCGCCGAACACCCCTAGGAGACCCACCCCGTGCTGACCGTCAACGCCTATGCCACTCCCGGCACCGACGCCCCCTTCGCCCGGACCACCATCGAGCGCCGGGACCTCGGCCCGCACGACGTCCTCATCGGCATCAGGTACGCGGGCATCTGCCACTCCGACATCCACACCGCCAAGGGCGAGTGGGGCGAAACCCGCTACCCGCTGGTCCCCGGCCACGAGATCGCCGGCATCGTCGAGGAGGTCGGCGCCGAGGTCACCAAGCACCAGGTCGGCGACCGCGTCGGCGTCGGCTGCTTCGTCGACTCCTGCCGCACGTGCGACAGCTGCAGGGCCGGGCTCGAGCAGTACTGCCTCAACGGGATGACCGGCACGTACAACGCCATCGGCAAGGACGGCCGGCCCACCGACGGCGGCTACAGCGAGAAGATCGTCGTCGACGAGAACTACGTGCTGCGCATCCCCGAGGGCGTCGGGCTCGACGAGGCCGCGCCGCTGCTCTGCGCCGGCATCACGCTGTACTCGCCGCTGCGCCACTGGAACGCGGGCCCCGGCAAGCGCGTCGCCATCATCGGGATGGGCGGCCTCGGCCACATGGGGGTCAAGATCGCCCACGCGATGGGCGCCGAGGTCACCGTGCTCAGCCAGACGCTGAACAAGGAGGCGGACGGCCGCAAGTTCGGCGCCGACCACTTCTACGCCACCAGCGACAAGCAGACCTTCAAGGAGCTGCGCGGTCGGTTCGACCTGATCGTCAACACCGTCTCGGCCAACCTGCCGATGGACCGCTACCTGTCGCTGCTCGCGGTCGACGGCACCCTCGTCGAGGTCGGCGCCCCCAGCGAGCCCATGCCGGTGCGCGCGTTCTCGCTCATCGGGCGCCGGGTGAGCCTCGCCGGGTCGAACATCGGCGGCATCGCCGAGACCCAGGAGATGCTCGACTTCTGCGGCGAGCACGGCATCACCGCGGATATCGAACTGATCCCGATCCAGGAGATCAACACCGCCTATGAGCGGATGCTGAAGAGCGATGTGAAGTACCGCTTCGTCATCGACATCGGCACCCTGAAGAACGGCTAGGCCTTCTCGGTCTTCTTCGTGTCCCTCAGCAAAGCAAAGGCGCTGAGGGACGCGAGGAGCGCCGCGCCGGCCCCGATCAGGGCGGCGACGCGGAAGTCGTGCGCCAGCTCTTCGCCGCGCGCGGCCAGCACCGCGCCCAAGAGGGCCGTGGCGATCAGGCCGCCGGTGCGCGAGACCGCGCTGTTGAAACCGGAGGCCGAGCCGGTGTGCCGGGCGTCGACCGAGGACAGGACTGCGGTGGTCAGGGGCGCGACCGCACCCGCCATGCCGATGGCCATCACCACCACGGCGGGAAAGACCGCGTCCCAGTAGCCGCCGCCGGGCACGCGCACCATCATCACGAAGCCCGCCGCCAC
>JAOPWU010000120.1 GCA_025965515.1 Mycobacterium sp. | reverse complement strand
ATGAGCGACTGGCAGCCCGACTGGCGGTCCTGGTGGGGTGACGCCGACGCCGGGCCACCCACCGACACGATGCCCGGTGACTGCGGCGTCAGCCTGCTGATCGCGAGCACTACCACCGTCGCCGTATTCGTCGACAGCCTGCGCGCGTGGCCCAGCGGCCTCCAGTTCGCCCTCGGGATGCGACTATCGCCCGAGATGCAGAACCTGGAGCACCCCGAGCCGACGCTCTTCCCCCACCCCGCCGTCGGCCGCGAGACCCTGCTCCACCTTGCGACATCGTTCGCCGACGGGTCCCGCGCCAGCAACGACCCCTACCCTAGCGGCGATCATCGGCTGATCATGCGAGGGAGCGGCGGTGGCGGTCCCTTCTGGGAGTCGCGCTGGTGGGTCGCGCCGCTGCCCCCACCGCCGACGTTGCGGATCTCTGTCGAGTGGCCCGCCGGGGGTCTCCCGCTCAGCCATGTTGATCTCGACACCCAGATGGTGGCCGACGCGGCGCGGCGCAGCCGCCCGCTGTTCGCGGCCCCGTAGTGCCGCCTGGCAGTTTGGACGGTCCGGCGGTGTGCCCCCGGTCGGGATCGAACCGACACCTGTGCCGCTTTTAAGGCGGCTGCCTCTGCCATTGGGCTACGGGGGCCTACTGATACGTCCGACGGGCGTGCAGACCCGCAGGATCCCGCACCCGATCCAGGAAGAGCAGCCCGTCCAGGTGATCCAGCTCGTGCTGGAACGCCCGCGCCTCGAAGGCGTTCGCCGTCACGGTCCGCTCGCGCGGCTGCGGACCCGGCACCATGCCCCGCACGGTGACGGTCCGGGCGCGCGGGACGTCGCCCGTCAGGTCCGGCACCGACAGGCACCCCTCCCGGGCCACCTTCACGCCCTCGGCGGCCACGACGAACGGGTTCGCCAGCACGACGAGCCCCGCCTGGGTCTTCGCCTTCGGGTGACCGGTGACGTCGAGGACGAACAGCCGCGCGGAGACGCCCACCTGCGGGGCAGCGACGCCGACGCACGCCGGCGAGGCCCGCATGAGCGTCACCAGCCGGCGGGCCAACGCCAGCACCGCGGGGTCGGCCGGGTCGACCTGGCTCGTCAGCCGGGACAGCACGGGGTCCGGCAGCACGCTGACGGGCAGCAGGGGCCCGTCGTCGTGCCAGCTCTCCGCTGCGGTGTCGGGCGCGCTCACAGCACCTCGGCGTCGACCGGCGACAGGGACGCGTCGACGCCCAGCTCGTCGGCCAGCTCCGCCAGTCCCCGGGCGACCGGGACGGGATCGCCCGGCAGCTCCACCGTCGCGATGAGCACGTACGCCGTCCCGGACAGCCGGGTCGCCAGGTCCGTGATGTTGCCGCCGGCTGCGGCCAGCACGCCGGCGACGCGGTGGACGATGCCGGGACGGTCGACGCCGTGGACCCGCACCACGTAGGGCATCCCCTGCGGCGCGGGCTCGTGCGGCAGCACCTCGGACACGCTGATCACGAGCCCCAGCCGCTCGGCGACGGGCCCCAGGTCGTGCCGCGCCTGCTCCGGGCCCACGGGCGTCTCGACCACCAGCGTCATGGCGAACTGACCGCGCAGGATGGTCATGCTGGCGTCGGCCAGGTTGCCCTGCTCCGCGAGCAGCACCTCGGTGAGAGCGGCGATGACGCCGGGGCGGTCGGGACCCAGCACGGCGACGGCGAGGGTGGTCACCCCGCCGATCCTGCCAGAGCGGCGGCCGCCCCCCGAACAGCACGGAGCCGCCGCGCCGGTGAGGGCGCGGCGGCTCCGGGAGCTGCGGGGCCTAGCTGGCCTTGGCCTCCGCGGTGCGCTTCGGGGCCGGGATGGCCTTCTCCCCAGCGCCCTTCACCTCGGTCGGTGTGGCGGCCTTGAGGAACTCGGCGCGCGGGTGCTCGAAGGCGCCCAGGCTGACGACCTCGCGCTTGAAGAACAGCGCCAGGCTCCAGTCGGCGATGACCTGCACCTTGCGCCGCCACGTGGGGACGCGGCTCACGTGGTAGCTGCGGTGCATGATCCACGCGGGCCAGCCGCGCATCTTCACGCCGTAGACGTCCGCGACACCCTTGTGCAGGCCGAGGCTGGCCACGGAGCCCGCGTACGCGTGCTCGTAGGGCAGCAGGGGCTCGCCGCGCAGCTCCGCGAGGATGTTGTCGGCGAGGCGCTTGGCCTGGCGGACGGCGTGCTGGGCGCTCGGGCCGCAGGTCGCGCCGTTGCCCTTCGACAGGTCGGGCACGGCGGCGCAGTCACCGGAGGTCCAGGCGTCCTTGACGCCCTTCACCTGCAGGAAGGCCGTGGCCTCGAGCCGCTTGCGGTCGTCGATCGGCAGGCCCGTGTTCTCGAGCATCGGGTTCGGCCGGACGCCCGCGGTCCACACGATCGTCTCGGCGGGGAACTCCTCGCCGTTGCTCAGCTTCACCACGCCGCCGACCATGCTCTCGACGCGGGTGTTGAGCTTCATCTCGATGCCGCGGTGCTCGAGCTGCTCCACCGTGTACATGCCCATGGACTCGCTGACCTCGGGCAGGATCCGCCCGGTGGCCTCGACCATGACCCAGCGCATGTCCGCCGGCTTGATGCCCGGGTAGAACTTGCACGCGTCGCGGCTCATGTCCTCGAGCTCGGCCATCGCCTCGATGCCGGCGTACCCGCCGCCGATGAAGCAGAAGGTGAGCGCCCGGCGGCGCAGCTCCACGTCGTCGGTCGACGAGGACGCATCCATCCGCGCCAGTACGTGGTTGCGCAGGTAGATCGCCTCGGCGACGGTCTTGAAGCCGATCGCCTGGTCGGCGAGGCCCGGGATGGGCAGCGTCCGCGCGACCGAGCCGGGGCAGAGCACCACGATGTCGTACGGCAGCTCGATGGCCGGCCCCTCGACGGGCTGGACGAACGCGACCTTGCGGTCGTGGTCCAGCCCGGTGACCGCACCCGTGAGGATCCGGCACTTGTTCAGCACGCGGCGGAGCGACACGACCACGTGGCGCGGCTCCAGCGATCCCGCGCCGGCCTCCGGCAGGAACGGCTGGTACGTCATGTAGGACTGCGGGTCGACGACGGTGATCGACGCCTCGGCCTCCTTCAGCTTCTTCTGCAGCCGAAGGGCGGTGTACAGACCTACGTACCCGCCTCCGACGACCAAGATGGAGGGCCGAGCCGGACGCTGAGAACTCATGTCCGCAACGCTACCCGCAGCGGGGCCACGGACACCGGCACGCCCCGGCCGGACGCGGCATGCATCACATCTCACGCGCCGCCCGCGGCACCGTCCGGCAGCGCCGGTCAGGCGGCCGGCGCCGGGAGGTCCGCGACGTCCAGGCAGCGCAGCACGACGTCGTCGAGCATCGCCGGGGTCAGCTTGCCGGTGAACGTGTTCTGCTGGCTCACGTGGTAGCTGGCGACCACGACGGGACCGGCGCCGCCGCCGCAGACCGCCTCCACGCCGTGGGAAAAGGCGGGGATCCGCTCGGGGGCCGCGTAGCCGGCCAGCTCCAGCGCCGGCCACACGGCCGACCACGCGAACTGGCCGAGCACCAGCACGGCCCGCAGGTGCGGCGCCATGAGTTGCAGGTCCTTCACGAGCCACGGCCGGCAGGCGTCCCGCTCCGCGTTGCTCGGCTTGTTGGCCGGCGGCGCGCAGCGCACCGCCGACATGATCCGGGTGTGCCGCAGCTCCAGTCCGTCGCCCGCCGCGACGGACTCCGGCCGGTTCGCGAGCCCCGCGCGCCAGAGAGCCGCGTAGAGGAACTCGCCGCTGCGGTCGCCGGTGAACATCCGCCCGGTCCGGTTGGCGCCGTGCGCGGCGGGCGCCAGCCCCACGACCGCGATCCGGGCCCGGTCGTCGCCGAACGCCGGCACGGGCCGCCCCCAGTACGGCTCCGCCGCGTACGCCGCGCGCTTCTCGTCGGCGACCTGCTCGCGCCAGGCGACCAGCCGCGGGCAGGCCCGGCAGACCGAGATGCGGCCGTCGAGGTGGCGCAGCGTCGGCGCGGTCTGCGCGAGGCGCAGCACCTCCGACGCCCGGTCCGCGACAGGGGTGCTGCGGCTGGCCGTGTCGCCGGGCCAGCCGGTCCCAGGGCTCACGACCATGCGAACTCCGCTCCCGCCGCCGACAGCGCGATGCCGTCCAGGATGTCGGCCTCCGACGCGAGCAGCTCCGGGACGCCCGCCCGCAGCATCACCTGCTCCAGCACCAGCGCGCCCGCGGCGATGACGTCCACACGGCCGGGGTGGATGACGGGGGATGCGGCGCGCTCGGCGTGCGTGCTGCCGGCGAGCTGCGCGGCGAGGGCGGAGACCTGCCCGACCGACAGCCGGCTGTGGTGGACGCGCAACGGGTCGTACACCGACAACCCCAGCGACAGCGCCGCGAGCGTCACGACCGTGCCGGCGAGGCCGATCATGCTGCGGGCCTCCCGCAGCGGCACGTCTCGCTCGGCCGCGTCGAGCGCCGCGGCCACGTCCGCGCGCAGGGTGGCGATCTCGTCGGGGGTCACCGGGTCGCCGTGGAGCCGGCGTTCGGTGAGCCGGACGCACCCCACGTCCATGCTGTGCGCCGCGGTCGGGCCACCCTCGGCCGTGCCGAGCACCACCTCGGTGGAGCCGCCGCCGAGGTCGACGACGAGCAGCGGCGAGGCCAGGTCGGGCGGCAGCCCGAGGGTCGCGCCGGTGAAGCTCAGCCGCGCCTCCTCGTCGCCGGTGACGACGTCCGGCTCGACCCCGAGGGTGTCGTGCACCAGCGCGACGAACGTGTCGCGGTTCGCGGCGTCGCGCGTCGCGGAGGTGGCGACCATGCGCAGCCGCGCCACGCCGAGCTCCCGGCAGACCGCCGCGTAGTCGACGAGGACCTTCCGGGTGCGCTCGAGCGCGTCGTCGGCGAGCCGGCCCGTGCGGTCCACGTCCTGCCCGAGCCGCACGATCTCGTTGCGCCGCACCAGCTCGGACCCCGGCGTCGGCGGCGCCGCCAGGTCGCGCACGAGCAGCCGCAGCGAGTTGGTGCCGCAGTCGATGCCGGCGACCCGGGTCACGCCTGGTCCCCCGGCGACGGCTCGGCCGGCTCCTCGGCGGTCGGGGCGACGCACGGGCCGCGGGCGCCCCAGTCGGGCAGCTCCGCCAGCACCTCGTCGCCCAGCGGCTGGATGCCGGGACCGACCGCCAGCGCGTGCGCGACGAGCACGTGCAAGCACTTCACCCGCGTCGGCATGCCGCCGGCGTGGGGGTCGCCGGGCAGCCGCTCGATCGCGTCGCGCCGCGCCAGGTAGTCGCGGTGCGCGGCCTCGTAGGCCGCCGCCAGCTCCGGCTCCTCGCGCAGCCGGTCGGTCATCCGGCTCATCCGTCCGCTGGCCTCGATGCGGCCGATGGCCGACGCGGCCCGCGGGCAGGTCAGGTAGTACAGCGTCGGGAACGGCGTGCCGTCCTCCAGCCGCGGCGCGGTCTGCACGACGTCGGGCAGCCCGCAGCTGCAGCGGTGGACGACCGCCTGGGTGGCGCGCGGGGCGCGGCCGAGCTGCTCGGCGATGACGCGGCGGTCGGCGTCGGTGACCGGCTCGTGGACGCGGCGGCCGGGGTGCTCGCCGCTCACCGGGCCGCCCCCGACGGGGTCGCCGCGGGGGCCGGGGTGGGGCCGCCGCCGGGCTCGGCGGCGGGCGTCCGGCCCGCGGCCACGGTGCTCCCCCACAGGCGTTCCCACCAGGGCTGTTTGCTCGTGGCCGCGACGGTGACGCGACCGTCCACGTGCTGCGGCGCCACGCTCGGCAGCGGCGGGGCGATCACGATGGCCGCGTTCTCCCCCGGCAGGCCGTAGTGCAGCCGGGTGCGCGCCTGCTGCTTGACGTACTCGGGGTCCTGCAGGTTCTGCGCCTGGGTGTGCAGCGCGGCGATGCGGGCGCGGGTCGCCGCGTTCGCCTGCGCCTGGGTGCTGATCTCGGAGCGCTGCGTCACGTACGCCTTGAGCGGGACGGTCAGCGCCAGCACGGCCATCACCCCGAGGACCGCGATGATCGAGCCGCGCACCGTGATGGTGGGGCGGCCCGCCTGGGGACGGCGGGCGGCCGGCCGCGACGACCGCTGGTCCTCGCTGCGGCGGGCTGCGGTGCCACGGCCCCGACCCGTGGCGGGGCGCCCCCGCTGCGGTCGGCTGCCCGGCCTCGTCGCCACGCCACCTCCTGCTGCTGTCCGCGACCGGCGAACCGGACGTAGTTCCCAGTGTCCACCGGTCGCGGGCAGGCTGTCGCCGCCGGCGGCCCGGAGTGTCCAGGGTGCCTCAGCAGGGACCGGCCGCGGGGGCGACGCGCCGGAGCCGTCCGCCCCCGGACACGGCAGCGGCGGCGACCCCCGCAGGGGATCGCCGCCGCCGGGACCGTGCCTAGCTCAGCGTGGCGCGGGGGAACGCGCCGCGGCCGGCGTAACGCGCGGCCTCGTCGAGCTCCTCCTCGATGCGCAGGAGCTGGTTGTACTTCGCGACCCGCTCGCTGCGCGCCGGGGCGCCGGTCTTGATCTGCCCGCAGTCGGTGGCGACGGCCAGGTCGGCGATCGTGGTGTCCTCGGTCTCGCCGGTGCGGTGGCTCATCATGCAGCGGTAGCCGTTGCGGTGGGCCATGGAGACGGCGTTGAGCGTCTCGGTGAGGGTGCCGATCTGGTTCACCTTCACGAGCAGCGCGTTCGCCGTCCCCGTCTCGATGCCCCGGGCGAGCCGCGAGGGGTTGGTGACGAACAGGTCGTCGCCGACCAACTGCACGCGGCCGCCGACGGAGGCCGTGAGCGCGCGCCAGCCGGCCCAGTCCTCCTCGTCCAGCGGGTCCTCGATCGACACGATCGGGTAGGCGTCCAGCAGCTCGGTGTAGTACGCCGCCATCTGGTCCGCCGACCGGTCCTGGCCCTCGAAGCGGTAGCTGCCGTTCGTGTGGAACTCCGTGGCCGCGACGTCGAGCGCGAGGGCGACGTCGGTACCGGGAGTGAACCCGGCCGCGCGGATGGCCTCGAGGATGAGGTCGAGCGCGTCGCGGTTGCTGGGCAGGTTCGGGGCGAAGCCGCCCTCGTCGCCGACGCCGGTGGCGAGCCCCTTGGCCTTCAGCACGCCCTTGAGCGCGTGGTAGACCTCGGCACCGGTCCGGAGCGCCTCGCGGAACGTCCCCGCGCCGACCGGCGCGATCATGAATTCCTGGACGTCGACGTTGGTGTCCGCGTGCGCGCCCCCGTTAAGGATGTTCATCATCGGCACCGGGAGCACGTGCGCGTTCGGACCGCCGACGTAACGGAACAGCGGCAGCCCCGCCGCCTCCGCGGCCGCGCGGGCCACCGCGAGGCTGACGCCGAGGATCGCGTTCGCGCCGAGCTTGCTCTTGTCCGGGGTGCCGTCGAGGTCGATCAGCGCCTGGTCGATCAGCCGCTGCTCGCTGGCCTCGAAGCCGATGAGCTCCGGCCCGATCTCCTCCAGCACGGCGGCGACGGCCTTCTCGACGCCCTTGCCGCCGTACCGCTCATCGCCGTCGCGCAGCTCCACGGCCTCGAACTGGCCGGTGCTGGCCCCGGACGGCACGGCCGCGCGCGCGATCGTCCCGTCGTCCAGCGCCACCTCGACCTCGACCGTCGGGTTGCCCCGGGAGTCGAGGATCTCGCGGGCGCCGATGGCCTCGATGCTGGGCATCGCAGTCTCCTGTCGATCGTGCGGACGGCGGCGTCGGGACCGGCGGTTCCGGCCGGGCGCCGCACGCGGAACAGTGCGGTCAGGGGCGGCGGCGAGCCTACCGAACCCCGCCGGGGCGGCCCGGCTACAGGGACAGCAGCCCCCGCAGATGCCGGACCGCGGGCGAGCCGTGCGAGAGCAGCTCGTCGTGGAAGGCCTTCGTGGTGCCGCAGCCGGCGGCGTCCCAGTCGGCCCGCAGCGCCCTCACCTCGGACCACCCCACGAAGTAGGTGGACAGCTGCGTGGACGTGAGCTGGGCGCGGCGCCACTTGCCGGCCGCCTCCCCCTCCTCCTGGAAGTAGTCGCGGGTGAGCATCCGCATCGCGTCGTCCGCCAGCTCCGGCAGCGGCCGCGCGGGGTCGCTGCAGTGCACCAGCTGGTCCAGCAGCGCGTTGCCGACGCACCGCAGCAGCACCTTGAGGTTGGACAGCCGCAGCGCGTCGTTGCCGGTACCCGCCCCGACGGGCGCGGTCCCGCCGAGCCCCGCGTCGGCGGCGAGCCGCTCGGCGTAGACGGCCCAGCCCTCGACGAACGGGCCGCTCCGGAACGCCGCCCGCACGGGCGTGTCCCCGCCGTAGCGGCGGGCCAGCGCCAGCTGCACGTGGTGGCCCGGCACCGCTTCGTGGGCCGCCAGGTTCCGCAGCGCGTGGGCGTTGTACTCGCGGTAGAAGCTCGCGACCCGCGCGGGGCTCCAGTCGTCCGGCGTGGGCGCGATGGCGTACCAGGTGGGCAGTGGCGCGGTCTCCAGCGGGCCCGGCGGGTCGCAGTAGGCCGCCGCGACGCCGCGGGCGAACTCCGGCATCTCGACGAGCTCCAGCGGGTCGTCCGGCAGCGTCAGCAGGTCCGCCTCCCGGGTGACCCGCCAGGCGTCGTCCAGCGCTCCCCCCGCGACGGCGAGGATCGTCGCGTCCGTGGGCGCCGCCGCGGCGACCAGGTCCAGCGCCTCGCGGATCAGCTCCCGGTCGACCTCGCCGGCCGGCCCCCGCCCCACGAGGCGGGCGGCGATCTCCGTCATCTCCGCGAGCGTCTCGGCCTGGACGTCCAGCGCCCGGGACGCGATCTCGGTGGCCGACAGCTCGGACTCGAGGGTGTGCCACAGCTTCGCCCGCCACAGCGACGCCCCGAGCCGCGGGTCGCCGACCGCGTTCTGCCGGAGGGCGTGCAGGGCGTCCCGGTACCGCTCCGCGGCGGCGAGGGCCGCGACCCGGGCGGGCTCGACGGTCGCCGCCAGACCGGGCTCGGCGGCGAGCGCCTGCGGGACCTCGGTCGTCAGCAGGGCGCACAGGCCGCCGGCCTGCAGCGCGCCCGTCTCCGCCGCGACCACGGAGACGCGCGCCGGGTCCAGCCGGGCCGCCGCGTCGGCCAGCCGGTCGGGGAGCTGCTCCAGCCGCCGGCCGAGCGCGCGCAGCCGGTCGGGCAGCGGGGCGTAGGGCCGGGCCAGCATCGCGTGCAGCGTCGCCCCGGGCAGCGCGCGCAGCGGGTCGCGCTCCGCCTCGGCGAGGTTGTCCAGCGCGAACTGCGCCGCCTGCACCCGGCTGGTGAGGACGGCGAGGTCGACCTGCTGCTGCGGCGCGAGCTGTGTGTCGTCGAGGTCGTCCAGGGCGTCGAGCGCGGCGGCGAGGGCCTGCCGCTCATCCCGCTCGGCGGCCTCCGTCAGGTCGTCGAGGCGGTCGTCGAACCGGTGGTCACCCAGCTCGCTCGCCCACTCCGGGTGCCGGGCCAGCAGGTCTTCGAGGACGGCGGACGCAGTCGTGGTCCACCGCTCGGCGGCGCCGGGTACTTGCCCGAACAGGCTCTCGCTCACCCCGGCGACTCTAGGCGCCGGGGTGAGCGGGAACGGGGTTGCTAGCGGCTGCCGGCGAGGTAGTCCGCGACGTGCGCCTGCTCGTCCTCCAGCTCGTCGATGCGGCTCTTCACGACATCGCCGATGCTGACGATGCCGACGAGGCGGCCGTTCTCGAGGACGGGGACGTGGCGGATGCGCCGGTCGGTCATGAGCCGGGCCAGGTCCATGACGAGCGCGTCGGGCGTGGCCGTGTGCACGGCGGTGGTCATGAGGTCGGACACCGGGGCGACGTAGCAGGCCACGCCGTCGCGGTAGAGCCGTCGGACGATGTCCCGCTCACTGACGATGCCCTCGACCGTCTGGCCATCGCTGGAGACGACGGCGGCACCGATTCCCCGCTCGGCCAGGAGCTCGACGAGGGACGCCAGGTCCGCCGTCGGCGGGATGGTGGCGACGGAACCGCCCTTGGCTGCGAGCAGTCTGCTGATCCGCATACGTCCTCCGGGTGGCCGAGGCGACCACCGACGGGCGCCTGGTGTGACGTGGCTTACACGCCTGGTGGAGTCGCACGGTAATCCCCTGAACGCTCGCTGAGAAGGGGGGTGGCCGGGGCGACCGGGGGCCCGGCCGGGTTGCGGCTTGGCAGACTGACCCGGTGACCGATCACCCCCGGCCCAGGCCCCGCCCCACCCCGGTCGTCGAAGACCCGGTGCCCGCCGCGGTGGCCCCGCCGACTCCCCCGCGCCGGACGGGCGGCGCCCGCCGCGCCCGGGGGCAGGGCGCACCCCAGGCGCACGGCCACACACACGGGCACCCGCGGACCCCCGGCGGGACCGCGGACCGGGCCGGCTCCGCCGCCCACCGGCGGCTGCTCCTGCTGCTGCTGCCCTTCGCCCTGGCGACCGTGGCCGGGCTGGTGCTGCTGTGGCCGTCGGGCGCCGCGCACGCGCTGCCGGCCCAGCTGCAGGGCTCCAACGGCACCCCGGTCGGCTACGTGAACGCCCGGGTGACGGCGCTGGCCGACTGCCCGGCAGCCGGTGCCGGCGGCTGCCAGCAGGTGACGGCCCGGCTCTCCGGCGGCAGCACCGTCTCCCTGCAGCAGACGCTGGGCCCCGGGCAGCTGACGCTGCGCCTCGGCGACCCGGTCCGCCTGGCGGAGACGGCCGACCCCGGCACCGGGGCGCTGCAGTACTACGTCGACGACTACACCCGCGGGCCGCCGCTCCTGCTGCTGGGCGCGCTCTTCGCCCTGGTCATCGTCGGCATCGCCCGCTGGCGGGGCCTGGCGGCGCTGGTGGGGCTCGGGGTGGCGATGGCCGCGCTGGTGGTGTTCGTGCTCCCGGCCCTGCTCGACGGGAAGAGCCCGCTGGCCGTCGCGGTGGTGGGGTCCGCCGCGATCCTGTTCGTGGTGCTGTACCTCGCCCACGGTTTCTCGGCGCGGACCTCCAGCGCCCTGCTGGGGACGCTCGCCGCGCTGGCCGCCACCGCCGCGCTGGGCACGGCGGCGCTGCCGCTCGCCCGCATCACCGGGCTGTCGAGCGAGGAGACCGGCGCGCTGCAGACCTACGTCGGGCAGGTGCCGCTGCGCGGCCTGCTGCTCGCGGGCCTCGTCATCGGCGCCATCGGCGTGCTCAACGACATCACCGTCACGCAGGCGAGCGTCGTGTGGGAACTCGCCGAGGCGGACCCTGCCGCGGGCCCGGGGACCCTGTACCGGCGGGGCATGCGGGTGGGGCGCGACCACATCGCCTCGACCGTCTACACGCTCGTGCTCGCCTACGCGGGGGCGGCGCTGCCGACGCTGCTGCTGTTCACGGTGGCGCGGCGCAGCATCGGCCAGGTCCTCACGGGCGACCTGGTGGGCACCGAGGTGGTGCGCTCCATCGTCGGCGGCATCGGGCTGTCGCTCGCCGTTCCCGCCTCGACGATCGTCGCGGCCCTGGCGGTGCGGGCGACAGGGCGGCGACAGTAAGGGCACCCTCAGTTAGGGTGCCCGCATGACCACGGAGCGGGCGCTGCCGGTGACGGCGGAGCAGCCGGCGACCGGCCGGCGCCGCGCCGCGTGGCTCCTGCTGCTGGGCCCCGGCCTCATGGTGATGCTCGCCGACACCGACGCGGGCAGCGTCGTCACCGCGGCGCAGTCCGGCGCCTCGTGGGGCTACCGGCTGGTGCTGCCGCAGCTCATCCTCATCCCGATCCTGTACGTGGTGCAGGAGATCACCGTCCGGCTGGGCGTGGTCACCGGCCAGGGGCACGGCGCGCTGATCCGACAGCACTACGGCCGCGGCTGGGCGTACCTGTCCGGCGGGACGCTGTTCGTGGCCTGCGTCGGCGCGCTCATCACGGAGTTCGCGGGCGTCGCCGGTGTCGGACAGCTGGCGGGCGTGCCGCCGTGGCTGTCGATCACCGTGGTGGCGGTGGCGCTGAGCGTGCTGTGCCTGACGGGCGGCTACCGCCGCGTCGAGATCGTGGGGATCACCCTCGGGGCCCTCGAGCTGCTGTTCATCCCCGCCGCGTTCCTGGCCCACCCGGACGCGCACGCGCTGGTGTCGGGCCTGGGGCACCCGCTGGTCCTGCGGACCGACTTCCTGCAGCTGCTCGCCGCCAACGTCGGCGCCGTGATCATGCCCTGGATGGTCTTCTACCAACAGGGCGCCGTGCTCGACAAGGGCCTGCGGCCCCAGGACCTGCGCACCGGGCGGCTCGACACCCTGCTGGGCTCCATCCTGACGCAGGTGATCATGGTGGCGATCGTCGTCGCGACGGCCGCCACGCTGGGGCGGTCGAGCCCCGGCGGGTCGCTCGACACGATCGGCGAGATCGCGCAGGCGCTCGTGCCGTTCCTCGGCCACCGCGCCGCGACCGTGCTGTTCGGCGCCGGCATGTTCGGCGCGGCCACCGTCGCGGCCCTCGTCGTGGCCGTCGCGGCGAGCCGCGGCCTCGGCGAGGTGCTCGGCTGGCGGACGACGCTCAACGACCGGCCGGGGCGCGCCCGGGCCTTCTACGGCGTGTGCACGGCGGCGCTCGTCGGCAGCGGCGTCGCCGTCATCCTCGCCCCCAGCCTCGTGCAGCTCTCCGTCGACGTGCAGGTGATGAACGCGCTGCTGCTGCCCATCGTGCTGGGGTTCCTGCTGCTGCTGGAGCGGTCGGCGCTACCGCCGGGAGACCGGATGCGGGGCGTCCACAAGTACGTCACGTGGACCCTGACCGGCGTGGTGATCCTCTTCGGGCTCTACACCATCACCACGGTCGTCTGACCGCGGGACGGGCGCCGTCCGCCGGCCAGGCATCCCGCCAGCCGACGGCCGCGGCCCCGGCCGCCTCCGCCGCGACCAGCGCCTCGCGGAAGCGACGCGCGACCGCCGCGAGCTCCGCCTCCGGGTCGACCCCCGCCTCGCGGGCCAGCCGCACGACCGCCCACAGCAGCTCGCCCACCGACGCGCCGGCCGCCGCCTGCGCGACCCCGTCCGAGAGCAGCTCGGGGCCGAGGAACTCCGGGGGCACCAGCGCGCGGGCCGCGCGGGACTGCAGCTTCGCGGCCAGCGCCAGCGCCGGCTGCCCCATGGCGACGCCCTCGGTCACCGACTGCCGGCCCTCGGCCTGCTTCAGGGCGTCCCAGCTGGCCATCAGGTCGTCCGGCGACCCGGCCTCCGCCCCGGCGAAGACGTGCGGGTGCCGCCGGACCATCTTGGCGACCAGCCCGGCGGCCACGTCGTCGACGTCCCAGCCGTCCGGCCGCTCGGCGGCGAGCCGGGCGTGGAACAGCACCTGGAGCAGGACGTCGCCCAGCTCCCCGGCGAGTTCGTCGCCGACGTCGCCCGCGGCGAGCAGCTCGTGCGCCTCGTAGGCCTCCTCGAGCAGGTACCGGGCCAGCGAGGCGTGCGTCTGGTCCGCGTCCCACGGGCAGCCGCCCGGCGAGCGCAGCCGGTCCATCACCGCGACGGCGTCCAGCAGCGCCAGGCCGGGCACCTCGGGGACCCCCGCCACCCGCTCGCACGGCAGCCCGGCGGCGGCCAGCGCCGCGGCGAAGGCAGCATCGTCGCCGTCGTCCGGCGCCGTCAGCCACACCGCGGGGCCGGCCCCGGCGAGCGCGGCGACGCGCGACGCGGCGTCGCCCGCGACGACGGTCACCCCGATCCCCTCGGCGGCCAGCGCGGCGAGCTGCGGGTGGTCCGCGGCGCCGGCGAACACCGACCGGTCCGCCAGCAGCTGCCACGCCCGCCGCGTCAGGGCACCCGGCAGCGCCGCGACGGTGTCCAGCAGGACGACCGCGGCGCCCCCCGGGGCGGTCATCGCCGGGCTCCCGCAGCGGCCGGCGAGGTAGCAGCGGGCGGCGCCGCGGCGGGCTGCCCGTCCCCCAGCACCGCGACGATCAGCGCGTCCGCCCACGCGAGCAGCCCCACACCGCGCAGCGGCGGTGACCCCATCCGCCCCGTCTCGGTCGGGCGGGGCACCAGCATCTGCCGGGGCGTCGGCTTGTAGGCCGCGCCCTTGAAGAGCCGCTTGAGCCGCAGCTGCTGCGACTCGCGCAGCTCCGGCCCGGTGAACCGGACCTGGTTGCCGACCAGCGCAACCTCGACGACGCCGAAGCGCCGGGCCCGGACGCGGAACGCCGCCACGGCCAGCAGGCTCTCCACCGGCTCGGGCAGCGGCCCGTACCGGTCGCGCAGCTCCTCGCGCATGCCGTCGAGCTGCGCGTCGTCGGTGACCCCCGCCAGCCGCCGGTAGGCGTCGAGCCGCATCCGCTCGCCCGGGATGTAGTCGTGCGGCAGGTGCGCGTCGACCGGCAGCTCGACCTTCATCTCGGCGACCTCGTCGCCGCCGGCGCCGTCGCCCTTGAACTCCGCGACCGCGTCGCTGACGAGCCGCAGGTACAGGTCGAACCCGACGCTCGCGATGTGCCCGCTCTGCTCGCCGCCCAGCAGGTTGCCGGCGCCTCGGATCTCCAGGTCCTTCATGGCGATGGCCATGCCGGCGCCGAGGTCGGTGTTCTGCGCGATCGTCGCCAGCCGGTCGTGCGCCAGCTCCGTCAGCGGCTTCTCCTGCGGGAACAGGAAGTACGCGTACGCGCGCTCGCGCCCCCGGCCGACCCGGCCCCGCAGCTGATGCAGCTGCGACAGCCCGAAGGCGTCGGCCCGCTCCACCAGCAGGGTGTTGGCGTTGGAGACGTCCAGGCCGGACTCGACGATCGTGGTGCAGACCAGGACGTCGATGCGGCGCTCCCAGAAGCCGACCATCACCTCCTCCAGCGCGTCCTCGCCCATCTGGCCGTGCGCGGTGACGATCCGCGCCTCCGGCACCAGCTCGCGCAGCCGCGCCGCGGCGCGGTCGATCGACTCCACCCGGTTGTGGATGTAGAAGACCTGACCCTCGCGCAGCAGCTCCCGCCGCAGCGCAGCGGTGACCTGCTTCTCGTCGTAGGCGCCGACGAAGGTCAGCACCGGGTGCCGCTCCTCCGGCGGGGTGTCGATGGTGGAGAGCTCCCGGATGCCCGTGACCGCCATCTCCAGGGTGCGCGGGATCGGGGTCGCGCTCATCGCCAGGACGTCCACGGCCGTGCGGAGGTGCTTGAGCGCCTCCTTGTGCTCGACGCCGAACCGCTGCTCCTCGTCGATGATCACCAGGCCGAGGTCCTTGAAGTGCACCGACGGGTTGAGCAGCCGGTGCGTCCCGATCACGACGTCGATCTCGCCGGCCGCCAGGCCCGCCAGCACGTCGGCCTGCTCCTTGGCGCTCGAGAACCGCGACAGCTGCCCGACCTTCACCGGGAAGGCGGCGAACCGGTCGGCGAACGTCTGCCCGTGCTGCTGCACCAGCAGTGTCGTCGGCACGAGGACGGCGACCTGCTTGCCGTCCTGCACGGCCTTGAAGGCGGCCCGGACGGCGATCTCCGTCTTGCCGTACCCGACGTCGCCGCAGATCAGCCGGTCCATGGGGATCGGCTTCTCCATGTCGGCCTTCACCTCGTTGATGGCCGCGAGCTGGTCGGCGGTCTCGTTGAACGGGAAGGCGTCCTCGAGCTCGCGCTGCCAGGGGGTGTCCTGGCCGAAGGCGTAGCCGGGCGACGCCTGGCGGGCGCTGTAGAGACGGATGAGCTCGCCCGCGATCTCCTTCACCGCCTTCTTCGCGCGGCCCTTGCGCTTGACCCAGTCGGAGCCGCCGATGCGGTCGAGGCTCGGCAGCTCGCCGCCCGAGTACCGGCTGACCAGGTCCAGCTGGTCGGTCGGGACGAAGAGCCGGTCGCCCGGCTGCCCCTTCTTGCTGGGGGCGTACTCCAGCAGCAGGTACTCGCGCGTGGCGCCCGCGACGGTCCGCTGCACCATCTCGAGGTACTTGCCGACCCCGTGGGACTCGTGGACCACGATGTCGCCCGGCCGCAGCTGCAGCGGGTCGATCGCGGTGCGGCGTCGCGCCGGCATGCGGCGCATCTCCCGCGTCGACGTGACGCCGCGGTGGCCCGCCAGGTCGGTCTCGGTGATCAGCAGCAGCCGTCCGGCGGCGCCCGTGCTCTCGAACTCGAACCCGGCGGTGAGCCCGCTCGTCGTCACCGTGGCGACGCGCTCGGGCAGGTCCTCGAGCGCCTCGGTGAACCGGGCGCCGAGGTCGGCCTCCCGCAGCACCTCGTGCAGCCGCTGCGCGGGTCCGCTGCCGGCCGTGGTGACGATCACCCGCCAGCCGTCGCGCAGCCGCTGCCCGATGAGCTCCGTGGCGGCCGCGATGTCGTTGTGGAAGGTGGGCGCCGGGCGGGCCGGCACCACGGTGGTCTCGTCGTCGGTCGTGTCGGCGTCCAGCGAGAACGGCGTGACGCTCCACCACGGCAGGCCCCGGTCGCGGGCCCGCTGCCGCACGTCGACCAGGTCGTGGAACGCCGCGGCGCCGACCTGCCGCCGCAGGTCGACCGGGGCCTCGCCGCCGAGCGCGGCCGTGGCCCAGCTGGCCTGGAGGAACTCCTCCGAGGTGCGCACCAGCTCGGCGGCGCGCAGCCGGACCTTCTCGGGGTCGCAGACGACGACCTGCGCGCCCTCCGGCAGCTCCTCGACGAGCAGCTTCATCTCGCCGGCGAGGACGGAGGTGAAGGCCTCCATCCCGTCGACGGGCGTGCCGTCGGCGAGCTTGTCGAGGATGTCGAGCAGCTCGGGGTGCGCCTGGCCGAGCGTCTTGGCCCGCTGCCGGACGTCGGGCGTCAGCAGCAGCTCGCGGCAGGGCGGCGCCAGCAGGCCCCGCTCCGGCGCGGCCGCTTCGCCCGACGGGTCGGTGAAGGTCCGCTGGTCGGCGACCGAGAAGTAGCGCAGGTCGTCGACCTCGTCGCCCCACAGCTCGACGCGGATCGGGTGGTCCTCGGTTGGCGGGAAGACGTCGAGGATGCCGCCGCGCACCGCGAACTCGCCGCGCTTGTCGACCATGTCGACGCGGGCGTACGCGATGGACACCAGCCGCTCGACCACGACGTCGAGCTCGACCGTGTCGCCCTTCGCCAGCGTGACGGGCTCGAGGTCGCCCAGGCGCGCCAGCTGCGGCTGCAGGACGCTGCGGACCGGGGCGACGATCACCGCGAGGGGCGGCTGCCCCGTGGCCTCGGGGTGCGCGAGCCGGCGCAGGACCCCCATCCGCCGGCCGACCGTGTCCGCGCGCGGGGACAGCCGTTCGTGCGGCAGCGTCTCCCAGGCCGGGAACTCCGCGACCGTCTCCGGGTCCAGGACGCTGCCCAGGGCGGCGACGAGGTCCTCGGCCTCCCGCGCGGTCGCCGTGACCGCCAGCACCGGCGCGCCCTCGCCCGCCAGCGCGGCGACCAGGAACGGCCGGACCCCGGTCGGCGCGGTGACGTCCCCGCCGGCCGCGCGCCCGCGGGCGGCGTCGACGAGCTGCCCGACCACGGGGTCGGAGCCCAGGACCGGGAGGAGGTGCGACAGGGAGGGGGTCACGCGAGGCCTTTCGGAGGTGCAGCAGGGAGCGAGGAGCGGGCTGCCCGGGGCGCAACCACGGCAAGCCCCGACCGCGCGGGGCGGGGGGCTGGGAACCTGTCGATCAGGCGCCGTCAGAGTACGTCGGGTGGCGGCGGGGTGCAGGCCCGCGCCGGTCAGTCCTTGGAGTGGAACGTCAGCTGGGCCGCGTCCAATCCCTTGCCCAGCAGCAGCTCGACGGCGTCCGCGGCGTCGGAGAGCAGGAACGGCAGCGCCTTGCGCTCCGCGGCGGAGAACGGCTTGAGCACGAACTCCGCGGGGTCCTGCCGGCCCGGCGGACGGCCGATGCCGACCCGCACGCGGTAGTAGTCCCGCGTGCCGAGGGCCTTGTCGACGTCGCGCAGGCCGTTGTGGCCACCGGGGCCGCCGCCGCGCTTGAGCTTCACGCTGCCGAAGTCGATGTCGAGCTCGTCGTGGACCACCACGATGTGCTCCGGGTCCACCGAGAGGTAGCGGGCGGCGCCGGCCACCGGGCCACCGGACTCGTTCATGTAGGACGTCGGCTTCACCAGCGCGACGCGCTCACCGGCCAGCCGTCCCTCGCAGGAGACCCAGCGGCCCTTGCCGGCCTTGAACCGGCCGCCGATGCGGCCCGCCAGCTCGTCGACCGCCATCGCGCCCGCGTTGTGGCGGGTGGTGGCGTACTGCTCGCCGGGGTTGCCCAGCCCGACCACGAGCCAGAGCTGATCGGCCACGGGACGTCCCTCCCCGGGTGCGGGCCGGGCGGCCGGTCCGGCCGCCCGGGTCCGCGACTAGGAGTCAGGCCTCGTCGGCGGGGACCACGTTGCCGGTGCCCGCGGCCGCGGCGGGCGGGGCCGCCTCGGCCACCTGCTGGCCCGCGCCGGTCTGGGCCTCGGACGCGGCCAGCTCGCTGTCGATCTGCGCGGCCGTCGGGGCGGGCAGCCCCTGCACCAGAACGTGCTCGGGGGCACCCGCCAGCGTGACGCCCTCGGGGAGGGTGACGTCGCCCGCGGTGACGCTGTCGCCGACGCCGAGCCGGGACACGTCCACCTGGACCTCGTCCGGGATGTGCGTGACCTCGGCCTCGACCGAGAGCGTGATGCTCTGCTGGTCGACCAGGACGTCGCTGCGGGACTCGCCCGTCAGGGTCACCCTGATGTCGACGGTCTGCCGCTCGCCGCTGCGGACGAGAACCAGGTCCAGGTGCTCGTAGTAACCCTTGATCGGGTCCTTGGCGATGTTGCGCGGCAGCACCAGCTCGGAGTCGCCCTCGACATCGACGCGCAGCAGGGTGTTCGCGCCCTTCTTGAGCGCCAGCATCAGGTCGTGACCCGGCAGGCTGACGTGGCGCGGCTGCGCGCCGTGCCCGTAGATGACGGCCGGCACCTTGTTGCTGCGGCGCACGCGCCGGGCGGCACCCTTGCCGAACTCGGTGCGCGGTTCGGCGGTGATGCGGACCTCGGACACGGCGGAACTCCTCGAACAGATCGAACAGGATCGCGCGCAGGGGGGCGATCCGATGGACAGACAGACAGACGCGCTTACCGGCCGCCGCAGGCGCGGCCTGACGGCCGGCGACCGGCTGGAGCGCGGTGAGGACTCGGAGTCTACCGTGCCCCGGTCAGTCGTCGAACAGCGAGGTGACCGAGCCGTCCTGGAAGACCTCACGGATCGCGCTGGCGATCACCGGGGCGATGCTCAGCTCCGTGAGCTGCGGGAAGCGCATCTCCGGCTGCAGCGGCAGGGAGTCGGTCACCACGACCTCGGTGATGCGGCTGTTCTTCAGCCGGTCGACGGCCGGGCCGGACAGCACGCCGTGCGTCGCCGTCACGACGACGTCCGTGGCGCCCGCCTCGTAGAGCAGCTCGGCGGCCTTGGTCACGGTGCCGGCGGTGTCGATCATGTCGTCGACGATCACCGCGGTGCGGCCCCGCACGTCACCGACGACCGCGTTCGCCTTGACCTGGTTCGGCCGGTCGGGGTCGCGGGTCTTGTGGATGAAGGCCAGCGGCACACCGCCGGCATCACCGCGGGCGCGCAGCACCGCCGACAGCCGGTCGGTCCAGCGCTCGGCGACGCGGACGCGGCCCGAGTCGGGCGCGACGATCGTGACGGTGGCCGGGTCGTACTTGCTGACGACGTGGTCGGCCAGCAGCGACAGGGCGAACAGGTGGTCCACGGGGCCGTCGAAGAAGCCCTGGATCTGTGCGGTGTGCAGGTCGAGCGACATGAGCCGGTCGGCGCCCGCCGTCTTGAACAGGTCGGCGACCAGGCGGGCGGAGATCGGCTCGCGGCCGCGGTGCTTCTTGTCCTGCCGGGCGTACGGGTAGAACGGCGCGACCACGGTGATGCGCTTGGCGGAGGCCCGCTTCAGCGCGTCGACCATGATCAGCTGTTCCATCAGCCAGGTGTTCACCGGCGAGGAGTGCGACTGGATGACGAACGCGTCGGAGCCGCGGACCGACTCCTCGAACCGGACGAAGATCTCGCCGTTGGCGAAGTCGTAGGCGGAGGTCGGGACGACCTCGACGCCGAGCCGCGAGGCAACGGCCTGCGCCAGCGCCGGGTGCGCCCGGCCGCTGAACAGCATGAGGTTCTTGTGGCTGGTGATCTCCATGCCGGTCACGGCGTCGCCTCTCGCTCTGTCGTCTGGGCCGGGCCCGAGTGCTCCGGGGCCGGCCGGCCGTGCGGTCGTGCGGGACGGCGGCGTGCCACCCAGCCGTCGACGTTGCGCTGCTCCGCCCGCGCGATGCCCAGGCTCCCACCCGGCACATCGCCGACGATGACCGACCCCGCCGCCGTGTAGGCACCGTCACCCACCCGCACGGGGGCGACCAGGCTGTTGTTGCTGCCCACGCGGACATCGTCCCCGATGGCGGTGCGGTGCTTGTCGACCCCGTCGTAGTTCACAACGATGGTACCGGCACCCAGATTGCTCCGGGCCCCCACAGTGGCGTCCCCGACGTAGGCCAGGTGCGGGGCCTTGGAGTCGTCCCCCAGCACCGCGTTCTTCGTCTCGACGAACGCCCCCACCTTGGCGCGGCGGCCGAGGTGGGTGCCCGGGCGCAGGTAGCTGTAGGGACCCACCGTGGCGTGCTCCCCGATGTCCGCGCCGTCCAGCGTCGAGCTGCGCACCGTCGCCCCGGCCCGCACCACCGTGTCCGTCAGGGTGCTGTCGGGCCCCACCGTGGCGCCCCGCTGCAGGGCCGTGTGGCCGAGCAGGCGGGTGCCGGGCAGCAGGGTGACGTCCGGCTCGCACTGCACGTCGACGTCGACCCAGGTGGTGGCCGGGTCGACCACGCTGACGCCGGCGAGCATCAGCCGGTGGACCAGCCGGTCCCGCAGCAGCGCGCCGGCGGCGGCGAGCTGCACCCGGTCGTTCACCCCGAGGATCTCCGCCGGGTCCGCGACCCGGGTGGCGGCGACGGGGAGGCCGTCGGCGACCGCGAGGCCCACCACGTCGGTCAGGTACTCCTCGCCCTGGGCGTTGGCGGTGGACAGCCGGGTGAGGGCCGTCGCCAGCACTCCGGCCCGGAAGGCGTAGACGCCCGCGTTCACCTCGCGCAGGGTCAGCGTGGCGGCGTCGGCGTCCTTCTGCTCGACGACCGCCGTCACCGCGCCGTCGGCCCCGCGCACCACACGGCCGTAGCCGGTCGGGTCGGGGAGCTCGGCGCTGAGCAGCGTCACGGCCGCCCCCGAGGCGGCGTGCGCGTCCAGCAGGCCGTGCAGGGTCGCCAGGGTGAGCAGCGGCGTGTCCCCGCAGGTGACCAGCACCGTCGCGGCCTCGGGCAGCGCCCGGCCCAGCCCCTGTAGCGCGACGCGCACGGCGTGCCCGGTCCCGCGCTGCTCCTCCTGGACCACGGGCACCGCGCGGTCGTAGCACTCGCGGGCGTGCGCGGCGACCAGCTCGCGGGCGTGCCCCACCACGACCACGAGTTCCTCTGGCTCCAGCGTGGCCACGGCCGTGAGGGCGTGGCCGAGCAGCGTCCGGCCGGCGAGCCGGTGGAGCACCTTCGGGGTCGCGGAGCGCATGCGGGTGCCCTCGCCGGCGGCGAGGACCACGGCGACGGCCGGGCGGGCCCGCGGTACGGGGGGGACGGCTGCGGACACGGGGGACGGGCCGGTGGTCAGGGGTCTGCTCCTCGCTGGGCGGCAGCGCGCGCTGGCTGCGGCGGTCGGGCGTGTGCGGCCCCGGCAGGGTCGGCACCCGGGGCACGGTGCTCCCAGGAGAGGATTCGAACCCCTATTCACGGGACCAAAACCCGTTGTCCTGCCCTTAGACGACCCGGGACGGGCGGTCACCAGACCGCACCGCGCACATCCTGGCACTGCACGTGCGCCGGGGGGAACCGGCCGCCCGCGTGGCCCGTCCATCCGATGGCCGTGCCACCGACACGTAGAGCCCGTACCCTGGTGGCGAAACGGTGGCCCGCGACGGGCCCGTGCACCCGACAGGACGGATCTCCTGCCTCATGACCTTGATCGACCAGCAGTCCCCCGCCGCGGCGACGCTCCGCGCGCCGGATGAGACCGCGCGCCGCCCCGAGGCCCCTGGGCAGCCCGCCCGCGTGCTGCAGGAAGTGCCGAAGAGCCTCGCCCGCGCGCGCGCTGAGCAGCTGATCCTCGGCCTGGTGATCGGCGTGCCGCTGCTGGCGGTGCTGGCTGCGATCCCCCTGCTGTGGGGCCGGCACATCGCCGTGCGGGACGTGATCGTCGGGTCCGTGCTGTACGCCGTGACGGGCCACGGCATCACGATCGGGTACCACCGTTACTTCACGCACAGCTCGTTCAAGGCGAACCGGGTGCTGCGGGTGCTGCTGGCCGTCGCCGGCAGCATGGCGATCGAGGGCCCGGTGACCCGCTGGGTGGCCGACCACCGCCGGCACCACGCCTTCAGCGACAAGGCGGGCGACCCGCACAGCCCCTGGCGCTACGGCGAGACCGTCCCGGCGCTGCTGCGCGGCGTCTGGCACGCGCACGTCGGCTGGCTCTTCGACGTGGAGCAGACCAACCAGCAGCGGTTCGCCCCGGACCTGCTGGCCGACCGGGACATCGGGCGGGTCAACAAGCTGTTCGCGCTGTGGGCCTTCATCAGCCTGGCGCTGCCCGCGGTGCTGGGGTACCTGCTGTCGGGCTTCTCGTTCGCCGGCGCGCTGCAGTGCTTCTTCTGGGCGGGCCTGGTGCGGGTGTTCCTGCTGCACCACGTCACCTGGTCGATCAACTCGATCTGCCACACCTTCGGGTCCCGGCCGTTCCAGACCCGCGACAAGGCCGCCAATGTGTGGCCGCTCGCGATCCTCAGCTTCGGCGAGTCCTGGCACAACCTGCACCACGCGGAGCCGACGTCGGCCCGGCACGGCGTGGACCGCTGGCAGATCGACTCCAGCGCCCGCCTCATCGCGCTGTTCGAGTGGTTCGGCTGGGCCCGCGACGTGCGCTGGCCCCGCGCCGACCGGCTCGCGGCCCGGCGCCGCCAGCCCGTCGGGGCGTAGCCCCGGAGCCGGCCGACCTGATCACCCCAGGTCGGCCAGCTCCAGCCAGCGGTCCTCCAGCTCGGTCTTCTCCGCGGTGACCGCCCGCAGCTGGGTGTCCAGCTCCGCCACCTTCGCGTAGTCGGTCGAGTGCTCGGCGAGCTGGGCGTGCAGCTTCTGCGCCCGGGCGTCGAGCTTCTCCATCGCCCGCTCGATGCGGGACTGCTCCTTGGCCGCTGCGCGGGCCTCTGCCGCCCCGCCGCGTGCGGGGGCCGCGGACGCGCCGCCGGTGTCCAGGGTGGCGCCCGCGCCGGGACCGGCCTGGCGCCGCCGCCGCAGGTACTCGTCGACCCCACCCGGCAGGTCGCGCAGCGTGCCGTCGCCCAGCAGCGC
>JAOPWU010000094.1 GCA_025965515.1 Mycobacterium sp. | reverse complement strand
GCCGCCGCGCGTCGGCCGCGGTCGGCTGGCGGTCCGGGTCCGCCGGCCCGTTCTTCACCTCGCAGACGATGCGGGCGCCCGCCGCGTCGACCGCGGCGAGCACCTCGGCGGCCGGCTCCACGCCCGCCGCCAGCAGCTCCGCGGCGGTGCAGCGCACCAGCGGCCGACCGTCCGGGAGCCGCGCGTCGTGGTGGCAGAACAGCAGCCCGTCGGCGCTGCGGCGCACGTCGACCTCGACGCCGTCCGCGCCCGCGGCGAGGGCCGCGCGGACCGCCGCCGCGGTGTTCTCGCGGGGGCCCGGGATGCGCTGCCCGCGGTGACCGAGGACCCACACGTTCGCCTCCGCCCGCGTACCCTTGCAGGACCACCCAGCTGAACACGTTGCCCGAGCGTCAACAGTCCGCTACGCGGCGGACACGCCAAGTTGTGACGGTGCTCGCTTATGCTTGCCCGCACGCCACGGCAATGGTTTGGTTGACCAGGTGGCGCGGGACTCTGCGGTCCCGATCTACCTTACTGTGCCCTTCCGCCGCGGGTGACTGATGTCCGGCGCCCACTCCAGAAGTGGGAAGCAGTGCTTGCATTTCCCTGGCGCATCCTGCCAGGGGCTCAGACGACGACGTCGAGGAGTGTCCGCATGGACTGGCGCCACCGCGCGCTCTGCCGTGACGAAGACCCGGAGCTGTTCTTCCCCATCGGGACGACCGGGCCGGCTGAACGTCAGGTCGAGCAGGCCAAGGCCGTCTGCCGCCGTTGTGCTGTTACCGACGAGTGCCTGCAGTGGGCGCTCGAGACGGGCCAGGACGCCGGCGTGTGGGGCGGGATGAGCGAGGACGAGCGTCGTGCGCTGAAGCGCCGGGGCAGCCGTACCCGCGTCCGCACCGCCTGACGGTACGACCGCCTCACACACGCACGTTCGACGGACCGCACCGCACAAGCGGTGCGGTCCTTCGCATTCCGGGGGCCGGCGCTACCAAGCGCCGGCGGGGAGGGCAACGCCCATGGGCCAGCGCATCGTCGTGCGGCACGGCAGGCGCGGAACCGGGGACGTCTACGTCCGACCGGTCACGAGCGGATCCCAGCCCCGCCACGTCGATTGGTCCGTGTGGCGGTTCCGGCTGGTCGCCCTGGTCCTGCTGGCGCTGTTCGTCCTGCTCGTGAGCTACTTCATCACGCTGGCGAACCCGGAGCGGCAGAACCCCGGCGTGGGCCTCGGCCGCCCCGGCCCGGTCGCCGCGATCGCCACGGCCGCCTGACGCCGGACCCGCCGGACCGGCTCACAGGTCGGGCCACTCCGGGATCGTCACGACAGCCTCGGTGCCGCCCTGGGCGCCGGTCCGCAGCGCGAACGTCCCGCGCAACTCGCTGACCACCAGGCTCCGCACGATCTGCAGGCCGAGCCGCGGCGAACGCTCCAGCAGGAACGACGCCGGCAGCCCGGGCCCGTCGTCGGCCACGACGAACTCCAGCCCGTCGCCGGGCAGCGACCGCACCCGGACCTCCAGCAGGCCGCGCTGGACGGGCTCGGCCGAGGCCGCCCCGACCTCCTCGTACTCCCCCGCCGGGCCCCCGCCGTAGGCGTGCTCCACCGCGTTCTGCAGCAGCTCGGACAGCACCAGGGCCACGGGCGTCGCGACCGCCGCGGGCAGCACACCGAAGCTGCCGACCCGGACGGTGAGCGGCCGCGGCCCGGCGACGCCCACGTCGAAGATGCTGGCGATGAGGCGGTCGCAGATGCCGTCGAACTCGACCTCCTCGTCGAGCGTCTGCGACAGCGTCTCGTGCACCAGCGCGATCGACGTGACCCGCCGGACGGACTCCTGCAGGGCGTCCCGCGCCGCCGGCACGTCGACCCGGCGGGCCTGCAGCCGGAGCAGCGCGGCCACCGTCTGCAGGTTGTTCTTCACCCGGTGATGGATCTCCCGGATGGTCGCGTCCTTCGTCAGCAGGGCGCGGTCCCGGTGCCGCAGCTCGGTGACGTCCCGCACCAGCACCAGCGCCCCGAGGATCCGCCCGGCAGTGAGCAGCGGGACCGCACGCAGGACCACCGCCGCACCGGATGTCACCAGCTCCGCGTCCACGGGCTGCCGCCGGTCGAGCACCTGGTCGATCCTGCTGTGGTCGGCGAGCCGGTCCGTGAGCGGCAGGCCGCGGTGCACCTCCGACAGCGGCAGGCCGACCAGGTTCGCGGTGTACCCGAGCCGCCGGTACGCCGACAGCGCGTTCGGACTCGCGTAGGTGCAGACGCCCTCGTCGTCGATGCGCGCCAGCCCGTCGCCCACCCGCGGGCTGACGGCGAGGTCCGGGGCACCCGGGTAGGGGAACCGGCCCTCGGCCACCATGCGGGAGAGGTCCGCAGCAGCGTCGAGGTAGGCAAGCTCCAGCTGGCTGGGGCTGCGGGTGGACGCGAGGTCGGTGTCGCGGGCGACCACGGCCACGACCCGGCCGCCCCGGCGCACCGGGATCGCCTCCTCGCGCACGGGCGTGCCGCCGCGCCAGGTCGGGTCCCCGTCGCGGATGAGCCGGCCCTCCCGCCACGCGCGCGCGAGCGCCGGGCGGGCGTCCGCCGGCACGCGGGTGCCGACCTGGTCGTCGTGGTAGAGCGTCGTGGTCGTCGCGGGGCGGACGTGCGCCACGCAGGCCCACGGCCCCACCCCGGCGGCCGGCGCGGCGGCCTCGCCGTCGTCCGCGCGGGCCCCGTCGGCGGTGGGGTCGGTGCCGGCGCCGTCGGCCTCCTCGGCCGGCAGGAACAGCAGGAGGTCGGCGAACGACAGGTCCGCCAGCATCTGCCACTGGGCGACCAGCCGCTGCAGGTGGTCGACGTCGGCATCGGTCAGGCCGGGCGCGTACCGCCGCACGACGGCAGCGAGGCTGGGCACACCGTCAGCCTAGTGGCGCGCCGGCGACGGGCCGCCGCGCAGGCAGCCGGTCAGCGGCGGCGCACCGGGCGGATGAGGCCCTCCTGGACCACGCTCACGAGGAGCCGCCCGTCCGCCGCGAAGATGCGGCCGGTGGCGAGCCCGCGCCCGCCGCTGGCCGACGGCGACTCCTGGTCGTAGAGGAGCCACTCGTCGGCCCGGAACGGCCGGTGGAACCACATCGCGTGGTCCAGCGACGCCCCGGCGACGTTCCCGCTCTCCCACGACAGACCGTGCGGCAGCAGTGTCGAGTCGAGCAGCGTCATGTCGCTCGCGTAGACCAGCGCGCAGACGTGCACCAGGGGCACGTCCGGCAGCGCCCCCGTGGCCCGCATCCACACCGCGGAACGGGCCGGCTTGCACTCCCCCGCGGCCGCCGCGACCGCCGGTGGATCGCCCACGTACCGCAGGTCGAACGGCCGCCCCCGCACCCAGTCCAGCCACATCTGGCCCAGCTCGCCGTGCTTCTCGGCCAACGGCGTGATGCGGTCGACGAGGGGCGTGAGCTCCTCCGGCCGCGGCACGTCGGGGGCCGGGTCCGCGTGGTCCCAGCCCTCCTCGTCGACGCAGAACGAGGCGGTCAGCGCGAAGATCGGCTTGCCGTGCTGCACGGCCGTGACCCGCCGTGTGGTGAAGGAGCGCCCGTCCCGCACCCGCTCCACGCTGAAGACGATGGGGATGCTGGTGTCCCCCGGCCGCAGGAAGTAGGCGTGCAGCGAGTGCACGGTCCGGGCCGGGTCCACCGTCCGGCCCGCGGCGACGAGCGCCTGCCCCGCGACCTGGCCCCCGAACACACGCTGCCGGCGGGTGTCCGGGCTGGCCCCGCGAAAGATGTCGACCTCGATCTGTTCCAGGTCCAACAGCTCGAGGAGCACCTCGAGGGGCGGGCGGGGGCCCTCACGAGGGGGCGGCGGCACGAGACTCACGCCGCCATCCTGCCCGATGGCCGCCCGGGGGACGTTGCTACCGTCGGGCTGTGGTGGAGCAGCCGGTCGAGCGCCCGTCGACGGACCCGCTGGGGTGGCTCGCCGATGCCGCGCGGGACCGCCGTGCGGCAGGCCTCGAGCGACGCCCCCGCGTGCGCACCGCCGACGCCACGGCGGCGGTGCTCGACCTGGCGGGCAACGACTACCTCGGCCTGTCCCAGCACCCGGCGGTCGTCGAGGCCGCCGTCACCGCCCTGCGCACCTGGGGCGCCGGCTCGACCGGCTCCCGGCTGGTCAGCGGCTCCACGACCGAGCACGCGGACCTCGAGGCGGCGCTGGCCGACTTCTGCGGGGCGGCGGACGCCGCGGTCACCTCCAGCGGTTACCTGGCGAACCTCGCGGCCGTGACGGCCCTCGCGCCCGGCCCCGACCACCTCGTGGTGAGCGACCGCAGCGCCCACGCCTCGCTCATCGACGCCTGCCGGCTGTCGCGGGCGCGCATCGTCGTGGTGCCGGCGCACGACGTCGCCGCGGTCGCCGCGGCGCTGGCAGCCCGGACCGAACGTGGCGCCCTGGTGGTGACCGACGCGGTCGACTCCACGGACGGGCAGGTGGCCCCGCTGCGGGACCTGCACGCGGTGGCGCGGCGGCACGGCGCCGTGCTGCTGGCCGACGAGGCGCACGCCCTGGGCGTCGTCGGACCGGGCGGACGGGGCGCCGTGGCCGCAGCCGGCCTGGCCGGCGAGCCGGACGTCCTCGCCACCGCGACGCTGTCGAAGGCCCTCGGCGGGCAGGGCGGGGCGATCCTCGGCCGGCGCGACGCCGTGGAGCACGTCCGGCAGGTCGGGCGAGGCTACGTCTTCGACACCGCGCTGGCCCCGGCGTCCGCCGCCGCCGCGCTGGCGGCGCTGCGCCTGGTGCGCGCCGACCCAGGGCTCCCGGCCCGGGCCCTCGCGCGGGCCGCCGCGCTGGCGGCGGCCGCCGGCGTCCCGGCGTCGACCTCGGCGGTCGTGCCGTGGCTCGTCGGCGACCCGCACCTAGCGGTCCGCGCGCAGGCCGAGGCCGCCGGGGCGGGCGTGGCCGTGGGGTGCTTCCGGCCGCCCACGGTCCCCGCGGGCACCGCCCGGCTGCGGATCACCGCGCGGGCGGACCTGACCGACGCAGAGGTCGACCGCGCCGCCGCGGCGTTCGCCGCCGTGCGGGCGCTGCTGGCCCGCGAGGGGCTCAGCCCACCAGCGCCCGTCCCGGGCTGAGCACACCCGCCGCGAGCAGCCGCGCCGTCGACGCCCTGCCCGCCGCGACGAGGGCTGCGCCCAGGTGGAAGTCGCGCGGGTCGGCCGGCAGGGCCGCAAGCTCCCCCGCCTGGTACAGCGCGGCCGGGGTCGGCAGGACCGTCACCCGCGGGTCGCAGGCGACCGCCGCCGCGAGGTCCTGCTGCAGCTGTCTGCGGGTCGCGGCGAAGGACGCCAGCAGGACGTCCAGCGCCCCGAGGTGGGCGGGGTGCCCGGCCGGTGCGGCGTGCACGGGGTCCGTGCGGGGCAGCGTGCTGCCCGTGTCCAGCACCACCAGCCGGCCGCCGCCGTCGCCCAGCAGTTGCAGCCCCGCGGCCACCGGGAGGTGGTCGACGACGCCGCCGTCGACGTGGAGGCCGCCCGCGAGACGCACGGGTGGCAGCAGGCCGGGCAGGGCCGCGGACGCGGACAGCACCGCGACCGGGTCCCCGGCCGCGTGGTAGCACGCCCCGCCCGTCTCCAGGCACGTCGTGACGGCCTGGAGTGGCACGGCCAGGTCGGCCAGGTCGGCCACCGGCACCCAGCGCCGGATGAGCGCGGCGAGCGCGTCCGGTTCGAGCAGGTGGTCGCACCGGCGGACGGCCGCGCGCGCGACGTTGTAGGCGCGCCGCCAGGCGGGCGTCGCGAAGACCTGCGCGGGCTCGTCGCCGCACCACAGCGCCGCCAGTTCCCGGGCGCGGTCGGCGTCCGGCCGCACCGCCAGGAACGCGGCGTTGAGGGCGCCGACGCTGGTGCCGACCAGCGCGTCGGGCCGCACCCCGGCCTCCAGCAGCGCGACCAGCTGGCCGGCCTGCACGGCGCCGAACGCCCCACCGCCGCCCAGCACGAACACGGTCGGGCCGCCCACCGGGCCGGTCGCCCGCGCGGTGCGGCGCAGCTGCTGCCGGTGCAGCACGTGGACCCGGTGCCACCAGCCGGTCCCGGCCGTGCGGCTGTCCGCTTCCGTCACCCGACCCACCTCCCGGCTGGACGTGCCGGTCACCTCGTGGGACCGATCACCTGGGAGAGGAATCGGCGGCGCGCGGGCCGGACGGATGCCCCGAACGGTGGATCGGGCGGGCGGAGCTAGGGTCGGCGGGTGGCCCTCCTCGTCGTCTCCGGGACCGGTACGGACGTCGGGAAGACGGTGGTCACCGCCGCTCTGGTGGCGGCCGCCCGCGCGGTGGGGCGCCCCGTCTCCGTCGTGAAGGCCGCGCAGACCGGCCTGCTGCCCGGCGAGCCGGGGGACCTGGCCGACGTGGTGCGGCTCAGCGGCCTACCGGCGGCCGACGGCAGCGAGGGTGCCCGCTTCCCCGACCCCCTCTCCCCCGAGGCCGCGGCGCGGCTGGCCGGGCTGCCGCCCGTCGACCTGCGTGCACTCGCCGACCACGTCCGCGCGCTCGACGGCCCCGACCGGCTGGTCCTCGTCGAGGGGGCGGGCGGGCTGCTGGTCCGCTTCGACCCCGCCGGCGCCACGCTGGCGGACCTGGCCACCGACCTCGCCGGCGATCCCGGGGTGGAGGTGCTGCTCGTGACCCGCGCGGGGCTGGGGGCGCTCAACGAGGTGGCCCTGTCGCTGGAGGCCCTGGCGCACCGGGGCCTGGCCTGCCGGGGCGTCGTGATCGGCGCCTGGCCCGCCGCACCGGACCTGGCCTGCCGCAGCAACCTCGAGGACCTGGCCCGGCTGCCCGGTGCGCCGCTGCTCGGCGCGGTCCCCGCGGGGGCGGGCAGCGCCGCCCCGGAGCAGTTCCGTGAGCTGGCCCTCGCCGCGCTCGCCCCCCCGCTCGGCGGCACGTTCGATGCGGGACACTTCCGTCGGACCGAGGGGCTGCCGCGCGCTGCGCAGTCCGCCGGTCCGACGACACCCCGAGAGGACACCGCGTGACCGACCTGCTCGAGCCCCCCGCCCCCGGCGCCGCCACGTCCGGCGACCCGGCCACCGACACGCTGCTCGCCACGCTGCGGGCGCAGGTCCTGGACCGCGGCGAGCCGGCCACCGAGCAGCAGGTGCTCGCCTGCCTGCGGCTGGCGGACGACGCCGTGCCGGCGCTGCTGCAGCTCGCGCACGAGGTCCGGATGCGCTGGTGCGGCCCCGAGGTCGAGGTCGAGGGCATCGTCAGCCTCAAGACGGGCGGCTGCCCGGAGGACTGCCACTTCTGCTCGCAGTCCGGCCAGTTCACCTCCCCGGTCCGCGCGGCGTGGCTCGACATCCCCTCGCTGGTCGAGGCCGCCCGGCAGACCGCCGCGACCGGCGCCACCGAGTTCTGCATCGTGGCCGCCGTCCGCGGCCCCGACGCCCGGCTCATGGCGCAGGTGAAGGAGGGCGTCGCCGCCATCCAGGCGGCGGTGGACATCCAGGTCGCGTGCTCCCTCGGCATGCTGACCCAGGAGCAGGTCGACGAGCTCGCCGCCATCGGCGTCCACCGCTACAACCACAACCTCGAGACGGCCCGCAGCAACTTCACCAACGTGGTCACCACCCACACGTGGGAGGAGCGCTTCGACACGCTGCGGATGGTCCGCGAAGCCGGCATGGAGGTCTGCTGCGGCGGGATCCTCGGCCTCGGCGAGACGCTGGAGCAGCGCGCGGAGTTCGCGGTGCAGCTCGCGGCCCTCGAGCCCGACGAGGTGCCGATGAACTTTCTGAACCCGCGCCCCGGCACCCCGTTCGGTGACCTGCCGACGATGGCGGCCAGCGACGCGCTGCGCGCGATCGCGGCGTTCCGGCTGGCGCTCCCCCGCACGATCCTGCGGTTCGCGGGCGGCCGGGAGGTGACCCTGGGTGACCTGGGTGCGCAGCAGGGCATGCTCGGCGGCGTCAACGCGGTCATCGTCGGGAACTACCTGACGACGCTCGGCCGCCCCGCCACCGGTGACCTCGAGATGCTGGAGCAGCTCAAGATGCCGATCAAGGCGCTGGGCCAGGCGCTCTGATCGGGTCCCGGCTCCTGCTCGCCCGCCGGTCGGGCAGTAGCGTGGACGCGTGACCAGCGCGCCCGCCTCCCCCGACGCCGCCCCCGTGGTCTGCGGTTGGTGCGGGAGCCCGGAGTCCGCGGGCAGTCACGACGCGTGCCGCGCCCGGGCCGCCCTCGATCCGCCCCGCTGGTGTTCGGCCTGCGGTCGCCGCATGGTGGTGCAGGTCGTCCCGACCGGCTGGTCGGCGCGCTGCAGCGAGCACGGCACGACCGTCAGCGGCGCCGCCACCGCCTGACCGCTCCCCCGCCCCGGGCAGCGCGATCGCCGCGTCTCCCCGACCACGACGCGCCCGGGTTGTACCGTGACGCACCAGGGGAATGCTCCGCTGCCCGCCGTGGCGACCCGACGCCGCCTGAGGCTGCCGGGGCCGGGGCGGAGGCGCACGCCCCGCAGTCGCCCGTTCCGCCGTTCCCCCCTCCCCAGGAGTCGATCCGTTGAGTCACCCGCACCTCGATCTCGGAAGCCCGCCCAAACTGCCCAAGGGTGGCTTGCGCATCGTCCCGCTCGGCGGCCTCGGCGAGGTCGGGCGCAACATGACCGTCTTCGAGCACGCCGGCCGTTTCCTGATCGTGGACTGCGGGGTGCTCTTCCCGGAGGAGACGCAGCCCGGCGTCGACGTGATCCTGCCGGACTGGACGTTCCTGCGGGACCGCCTGGACGCGATCGAGGCCATCGTGCTGACGCACGGCCACGAGGACCACATCGGGGCCGTCCCCTACCTGCTCCGTGAGCGGCCGGACATCCCGGTCGTGGGCTCGCGGCTCACGATCGCGTTCCTGACGGCGAAGCTGAAGGAACACCGGATCACCCCGAAGACCATCGAGGTCGTCGAGGGTGACAAGTTGCAGCGCGGGCCGTTCGAGTGCGAGTTCATCGCCGTGAACCACTCGATCCCGGACGGGCTGGCCGTTGCCATCCGCACCGGCGCCGGGCTCGTCCTGCACACCGGCGACTTCAAGATGGACCAGTTCCCGCTGGACGACCGCCTCACCGACCTACGGGCCTTCGCCCGCCTGGGTGAGGAGGGGGTCGACCTGTTCCTCACGGACTCCACGAACGCCGAGGTGCCCGGGTTCACCACCGCCGAGCGAGACCTCAACACGGCGATCGAGGAGGTCTTCCGCAACGCCCCTCGGCGGGTCATCGTGTCGAGCTTCGCCAGCCACGTGCACCGCATCCAGCAGGTCCTGGACGCTGCGCACAAGCACGGCCGCAAGGTGGCGTTCGTCGGCCGCTCCATGGTCCGGAACATGGGCATCGCGTCCGAACTGGGCTACCTCACCATCCCCGATGGCCTCGTCGTCGAGCTGAAGGTGCTCGAGAAGCTGCCGGACAACAAGGTCACGCTCATCTGCACCGGTTCGCAGGGCGAGCCGATGGCGGCGCTGTCCCGCATGGCGAACCGGGACCACATGATCCGGGTCGGCCCCGGCGACACCGTGCTGCTCGCCAGCTCCCTCATCCCGGGCAACGAGAACGCGATCTACCGCGTGATCAACAGCCTGATGCGCTGGGGCGCCAACGTCGTGCACAAGGGCAACGCCAAGGTCCACGTGTCGGGGCACGCCAGCGCCGGCGAGCTCGTGTACTGCTACAACATCGTCAAGCCGAGCAACGTCATGCCCGTGCACGGCGAGTGGCGACACCTGATGGCGAACGCGCAGCTCGCCATCCGCACCGGTGTGCCCAAGGAGAACGTGGTCCTCGCCGAGGACGGCCTCGTGGTCGACCTGGTGGACGGCAAGGCATCCGTGGTCGGCAAGGTTCCCTGCGGCAACGTCTACGTCGACGGCTCGACCGTCGGCGGCGTGACCGAGGCGAACCTGAAGGACCGTCGCCGGCTCGCCGAGGAGGGGTTCCTCACGATCGTCGCGATCGTCGACGCGGACACGGGGCAGCTGGCCGAGACGCCGGACTTCCTGGCGCGCGGCTTCGTCCACGACGCGACGACCTTCGACCCGGTGGTGCCGCTGATCCGCAAGGCGCTCGACAAGGCCGCAGAAGAGGGGATCGGGGACGCGCAGCAACTGGAGCAGCTGATCGCGCGGACCGTGGCCCGCTGGGCGCGGGAGACCTACCGCCGCCAGCCGCTCATCATGCCGATCGTCATCGACGCCTGAGCACCGTCCGGGGGGTCGTCGGCGAGCAGCCCACGACCCCCCGGGGGCACTCCTGCCCACTACCTAGGCCACGAGCCCCTGCCGCCGCAGCTCCACGCGCAGGTCGTGCGGCGCCGTGCTCGCCGCCAGCGCGGCATCCAGCGTGACGGCGTTCTCGCGGTACAGCTGCACCAGGTGCTGGTCGAACGTCTGCATGCCGTAGAACGCCCCGTCGGCGACCAGCTCGCGGATGGTCCCGGTCTTGTCCGGGTCGGCGATGGCCTCGGCGACGCGACCCGTGTTCACGCAGATCTCCATCGCGACGACCCGGCCGTGGTCGTCGGCGCGGGGCACGAGGCGCTGACACACGATGCCCCGCAGGGACCCGGCGAGGCCCAGCCGGATCTGCTTCTGCTCGTACGGCGGGAAGAAGTCGATGATGCGGGCGATCGTCTCGGTCGCATCGGTCGTGTGCAGCGTCGACATGACGAAGTGGCCGGTCTCCGCAGCCGCCAGGGCCGCCTTCACGGTCTCCGCGTCGCGCATCTCGCCGACGAGGATGACGTCCGGGTCCTGCCGCATCGCCGCGCGCATCGCGGTCGCGAAGTCCTCGGTGTCCACCCGCACCTCGCGCTGGTTCACCATCCCGCGCTTGTCCCGGTGCAGGACCTCGATGGGGTCCTCGATCGTCATGATGTGCACCTCGCGGTGCTCGTTGACGTGGTCGACCATCCCGGCGAGCGTCGTCGTCTTCCCGCTGCCGGTCGGGCCGGTGACCAGCACCAACCCGCGGGGCTCCAGCGCCAGCTGCGCGAGCACCGGCGGCAGCCCCAGCTCGGTCAGCGGGACCGCGCCGACGCTGACCTTCCGGAACACCAGGCCCGCGGAGCCACGGGCGCGGAACGCGTTGACGCGGAACCGCCCCACATCCGGCAGCGAGTAGGCGAAGTCGGCCTCGTTGGTGCGGTCGAACTCCTCGGCGAGGTCGCTGCGCAGCACCTCGCGCACCATGATCTCGGTGTCCTGCGCCGTCAGGTCGCGGGTCTGGAGCCGCCGCAGGCGGCCGTCGATCCGGACCCGCGGGGGGCTGCCGACCTTGATGTGCAGGTCGGATCCGCCGCTCTCGACGAGGGCGCGCAGGAAGGGTTCGACGAGCGTCACATCCGGAGGGATCGGCGGCGGGCACACCTGTCTTGACCCGTGGGCGCCACCCGACTGGGCCGTCCGGCGGTGCGCGGCCCCGGCTGCCCGCCGATCCCGCACACTGGTCCGGTGGTGCTGGCGATCATCTGCGTGCTCGTGGGCCTCGTCGTGGGCCGGGTTTCCGGCGGGCGGTTCGCCCTCCTGGGCGAGCTGCCGCTGCGGCACGCCCGGCTGCTGGTAGCCGCCGTGGTCGCCCAGCTGCTGGGCGCGGTGGGGCAGGCGCTGCTCCCGTCGCCCGGGGACGGCGTCGCCGCCGTCGCCGGCCTGCTGGCCTCGGCGGGGCTGGTAGCGGCGTTCCTGGCCCTCAACCGGCGCCTGGCGGGCCTGGGGCTGGTCGCGGCAGGGTTACTGTGCAACGCGGCCGCGCTGGCCGCCAACGGGGCACGGATGCCCGTCTCCGTCTCGGCCGCGGCGCGGGCGGGGCTCGCCGTGCTCCCGCTCGAGATCGACGGCCGGCACCGCGAGGCCACCGCGGCCACCCGCCTGCGCCCGCTCACCGACGTGATTCCCGTGTCGCTGCCGGGGCACCCGCTCGTCGCCAGCCCCGGCGACCTGCTGGTGGCCGCGGGAGCGGGGTTGCTGGTGGTCCGGGGCATGCGGCCGCAGCGGTCCGCAGCCGCCCACCGGCTCGCTCGGACACCGCCGCCCGGGTGAATTCAGGCGTGTTGTCCACACGGACGGCGGTCGTCGGCGAGAGTGGAGGCATGAAGCTTCTCCGTCCCCTGCTGGCCTCTCCCCTGATCCTGGCCGCGCTGGCGGGCTGCGGCTCCGGCAGCTCCTCGTCGCCGACCGCCTCCGTCGGCTCGCCCACGACCGGCGCCGCGACGACCAGCCCGTCCGCCGCCACCACGGCGACCCACTCGGCCGCACCCCGGGCGACCGCCGCGTCGACCCGCTGCCACACCTCGCAGCTCGCCGCGACGATCGACTCGGTCCAGGGGGCCGCGGGCAGCTCCATCGCCGCCTTCACGCTGCGCAACGCCAGCGCGGACACCTGCACCATCCAGGGGTACGTGGGCCTGGCCTTCGAGCGCGGCGGCCAGCAGGTGCCGACCACGGTCAACCGCGACACCAGCCTCGCGGCGACGGTGGTCACCCTGGCGCCGGGGGCGACCACCCGCTTCCAGGCCCGGGCCAACAACATCCCGTCGGGCACCGACACGAGCTGCCAGCCCGCGCCGGACCACCTGCTGCTGACGCCGCCGGACGAGACCGACCCGCTCACGCTCACGGTGAAGGCGACCGACGGCAGCACGTTCGCCCCGTGCACGACCACCGTCGAGGTGCGACCGGTGGGCAGCGGCGCCGCGTAGCCCGGCCCGTCGGCGCACCCTGCGGGTGCGCATGGGACCATCGGACAGCGCACTCAGGACAGCGAGAGGAACACCATGGCGAAGAAGAAGCGCAAGGCCCGCGCCCGTAAGAAGAACAAGGCGAACCACGGCAAGCGCCCCAACGCCTGACGCACGAACGCCGCTGCGGCGTTGTCAGGGCCCGTCAGATGGCGGCGGGCTCCCCCGCCGTCTCCCCGGCGATGTGCTCGACGGTGCGACGCACGCCCTCCGCCATGGCGACGGCCGAGCGCCAGCCCAGCTCGCGCGCCGCGCGCCCGGCGTCGAGCGCGATGGCCTGCAGCTCGCCCACGCGTGCCTCGGCGAGGGTGGGGCTGTCCGGGGCGCCCGTCACGTCGGCGACCAGCCGGTGCAGCTCCAGCACGCTCGTCTCCACGCCGGTGCCGATGTTGAAGCGCATCCCGGCGCCGGCCGACAGGCTGCGGGCGAACGCCTCGGCGACGTCGCCGACGTACACGTAGTCGCGGGTGGCCGTGCCGTCGCCGAAGATCTTCGTCGGCGACCCGGCCAGCATCGCCTGCGCGAAGATGGCGACGACCCCGGCCTCACCGTGGGGGTCCTGCCGCGGGCCGTAGACATTGCCGAGCGCGAGCGACGTCCACTCCAGGCCGTACAGCGACGCGTAGGTGCCCAGGTAGAGCTCGCCGGCCGCCTTGCTGGTGGCGTACTGCGACGCGGGCGCGACGGGCGCCGTCTCGTCGACCGGCAGGCTCGCCGGGTTGCCGTAGATGCTGCCGCCGCTGGACGTGAAGACCACCTTGCGGGCACCGGCCCGGCGGGCCGCCTCGAGCACGGAGATGGTCCCGAGGACGTTGAGCCGGGCGTCCAGCCAGGGGTCCGCCACGGAGACCCGCACGTCGATCTGCGCGGCCAGGTGGGCGATGACCTCCGGGCGGGCCCCGGCGACAGTGTCGAGGAACGCAGGGTCGGTGATGTCCTGCTGGACGAAGCGGAACGCCCGGGACGCGGCAGCCGCCTCGAGGTTGGTCATCCGCCCGTGCGACAGGTCGTCGACCCCCACGACCTCGTGCCCGTCCGCCAGCAGCCGGTCGGTGACGGTGGAACCGATGAAACCGGCAGCACCGGTGACGAGTACGCGCACGGAACCTCACAGCTCGGGTGGTCGGGGCCCTGTCAGCCTAGAGAACGACGCCGGGTCCCGGCAGGACGCGCGCTGGACGGCCGCCGGCCCGTCAGGTCTCGGCGACCTGCTGCTCGGTGATCTCCCGGCGGATCTGCGCGATGTGCAGCAGCACCTGGTCGCGCAGCCGGGCGGGCGCCTGGTCGTTGCCGCAGCAGCGGGCCACGAGCGCCTTCACCTGCTCCTCCAGCCCGTACTTGCGCAGGCAGGGGGCGCACTCCTCCAGGTGGTGCCTGATCTCCATCGTCCCCAGGGTGCCCCGGGACGTCTCGGCATCCAGGTACAGGTACATCTGTCCCAGGACCTCGACGCAGTCGAGGTCGTGCGGCTCGCCGCAGCTCATGCCGCGCCTCCCGTGGCAGCGACGCCCGGAAGCACGCCGGCGCCCTCGTCACCGTCCGGTACCTGCGGACGCACCAGGCCCCGCTCGATCGCGTAGGTCTCCAGGGAGCGCTTGAGACCCCGACGACCGCGGTGCAGCCGCGACATCACGGTGCCGATGGGCGTCCCCATGATGTCGGCGATCTCCTTGTAGGAGAAGCCCTCGACGTCCGCGAGGTACACGGCCATCCGGAAGTCCTCGGGCAGCGCCTGCAGGGCGTCCTTGACGTCCGAGTCCGGCAGCCGGTCGAGCGCCTCGACCTCCGCGCTGCGCAGCCCGACCGACGTGTGGGACTCGGCCTCGGCGAGCTGCCAGTCCTCGATCTGCTCGGTCGGCGACTGCAGCGGCTGGCGCTGCTTCTTGCGGTAGCTGTTGATGAACGTGTTCGTGAGGATCCGGTACAGCCAGGCCTTCAGGTTCGTGCCGGGCTGGAACTGGTGGAAGGCGGCGTAGGCCTTGACGAACGTCTCCTGGACCAGGTCCTCGGCGTCCGCGGGATTGCGCGTCATCCGCAGCGCAGCAGCGTAGAGCTGGTCGAGGAAGGGCAACGCGTCCCGTTCGAAGCGGGCGTTGCGCTCCTGCACCGACTCCTCCGGCAGATCCTTGTCCACCGGGCGTGTCGCAGCCATGACCACCTCCTCCCCGCTGACGTGACGGCCACGCCGCAACACCGGGGGCTGTCCACCGGGCAGGGGCGCGACCACGGTTCGGCTCGGCCGGGAGGTCCCCGGCGTGGCTACCGCATCGGAGGCGCAGTCTAGCGCTCCGACCCGGGCCGGGCGCCGGGCGCCTGCGCGGCCGGGACCGCCGTCGGCGGGTGCCCGCTCGGCAACCGGTCGGATGGCGACCGGGCGCCGGGTGGAACGTGCGAACTGCACGATCGACCTCCTGGGAGCGAAACGGCTGGGACAGTTACCCGACCGGCTCGTCGTGCGCACCGGATCTGGTTTCGACAACGCCGGGTCCCGCGCGGCTCTTCCCCCGGCCGTCCCGCACCCGTGCGAGTGCCTGCCCCGCGTGGGCCGCCACCGCCGCCAGGACGGCCTCCCGACGGGCCGTGGCGTCCGCGGCACCGGGGTGGGGAACGGCGAAGCCGTGGTCGGCGCCAGGCACCACCACGACCTGGACGCCGTCGGCCGCCGGCGGCATGCCGAACCGGTCCCGGTCGCCCTGCACCACGAGCACCGGGCACGGCGGCAGGGCCAGTTCCGCCGACCGGTCCCCGGACGGCCGCGCTCCCGCCGGCCCCGGCACGTGCAGCGGAAACCCCAGCGCGACGACCGCGTCGGCTCCGGTCGCCGCCGCCACGCGGCAGGCCACCCGAGCGCCCGAGGAGCGCCCCACCAGCACCAGGGCGCCCGCCGGCTCGGCGAGCAGCCCGCAGGCGGCCAGCGCGGTCGCGTCCAGCGCGGGCGCCGGGTCGGGGATGCGGCGCCCGGCCACGCGGTACGCCTGCTCCAGCGTCGCCACCCGCCAGCCTGCGGCCGCCGCGACGCGTCCCACCGCCAGGAGCGCCGGGTGGTCCACGCCGGAGCCCGCCGCGTGCAGGAGGAGCACGGTGTCGGGCCCGCCGCGGCCCACGACGAGGCGCCCCTCGCCCCGCGGGCCGGGCACGGCCAGGCTCCTGCCGGGGGTCGCCTGGACGCCAGCTTCCTCGGGCCTCAAGGCCACCTGAGACTCCCGCTAGCAGTGATGTAGCTCACGCTCAAGTCTTTACACGCGCTCGGACACCCGGCACCATCGCTCCCGTGAGTGTGCAGCGAGCCGCCTCGGGTATCGACGCTCCGTGACCGCCGATCTCCTCGGCCACGAGGGCGCAGACGCCGACGAGCGGGATGGTGTGTTGTTGTCGACACGTTCCGTGACCGCATCGCAGCTCCCCCCTCAGGCGTACGAGCGTCCCCTCACCGGCGCCCCCACGCCGGCCCCCGTCTCCGGTGACCCCTTCGCAGAGTTCACCCGAGAGGTGGCGCACCGGCAGTTGATCTCCTGGATGGGCGCCTGGGCGGACCTGCCGCCGCGCATGATCCTCGACATCTCCCCCATCTGGGCCGGTACCGCGCCGATCCTCGCCGACGCGGGGCACGACGTGGTCCAGACGCTGCCCGACCTGGCCTACGCCCCGCTGATGCCGGACCGCGGTCCCGCCGACGGCGCCATCCGGCACGTCACCGCGGACCCGTGCGACTTCACGTGGCTCGCCCCGGCGTCGGTCGACGGCATCGTGGCGGAGGGGCAGGTCCTCTCCGACCGGCTCGCCACCGAGGAGACGCTGCGCGAACTCGTGCGTGCGCTCCGCCCGGGCGGCCGCATCCTGCTGTCGGTGGACTCGCTGGTGCTGGGGCTCGCCCGGCTGGCCGAGCAGCAGCGCTGGGCCGAGCTCGCGGACGCCCCGAGCGCGGACGTCGTCGTGGTGCCGCGCGCGGACGGCACGCTGGGCCGCTGCTTCTGGCCGGCGCAGCTGCGCGCGAGCCTCGAGGAGGTCGGGCTCGACGTGGAGTGGGTCCGGCCCCGCACGGTCCTGTCGCGGGCCACCGTGGAGCGGACGCTGACCGGGAAGGGCAACCGCGAGGAACTGCTCGCGGCGGAGATGCTGCTGGCCTGCGAGCGCGAGGACGATGCGGTGGGCAGCCAGCTGGTGGCGGCGGCCTTCAAGCGGTAGGGCCGGTCACCCGCGAGCGGGTGACGGGCGTGCGGCGCCGGCCGGGCTGCCGGCGCGGGCTTCAGGCAGCTTCGACGACGTCGGCCGTCCACGCCAGCCGCATGCGCCGGCGCTCGTCGTGGGTGGTCGCACCCCACACACCGTCGACCTCCCCGCGGTCCAGGGCGACGGCAAGGCAGGTGTCACGCACGGGGCAGCCCCGGCACACCGAGAGGGCGGGCGCGGCGTCCACCCCCGTCTGCGGGAAGAACAGGTCCGGGTCCAGGTGCAGGCAGCGCCCGCGCAACCGCCAGTCCTGCTCGGGGCGCCGCGCCCCGAGCGCTGCGCGGTACCGCGGATCACGGCGGATCGCCGCCAGCTGATCCGCGTCCAGGACGAGGCGGCGGCTCATCCCTGGGCCTCCATGATCGCCTGGCACTCGATGTCGTAGGCCGCCTCGGGCCGCGCCTCCAGCCGGGCGTCGGGGATCGTCCTCCCGCAGCGCAGGCACACGCCGTAGGCACCGTCGTCCAGCCGGGCGAGCGCGGCGGTCACCTGCTCGAGCTGGCCGTTCTGGTGTTCGACCAGCGCGACCTCGCGGTCGGTGTCCGCGAGGTTGGTCTCGCCGGGGTGCTGGTCGTAGGTGCTGAGCTCGTCGTTGCCGCCCTCGTTCTGGCGGAGCATCGTCGCGATGCTCCCGTTGAGCTCCGACCTCAGCTCCTCCAGACGCCTGCGCGCCTGCGCGGTGTCCACGCCTCTGCCTCCTCTGCCGCCGGCCGTACCGCCCGGCTGGTCCGGCCGGGTCTGCCCGGCGGTTAGCGCGCAACTACCCGCGGCATCCACCCGTACACCCACGAAGCGGTTACAGCGGGCCCGCGGAGGGCCCCGCTCCCAGCTCCAGCTGCTGCGGCACGCCCGGCGGGGGCCAGTACGGCGCCGTGAGATCTCCCTCCTGCACGCGCACGTCGTTGACGAGCGGCGACACGGGGACCACCTCCAGTGCGCCGTAGTCGGGCGCGGCGAGCCCCGGCGCGGCCGCGGCCGGGTCGCCCTGCACGCCGGAACCGATCCACGCCCGCACGGCCGACTCGTCCGGTAGCAGCACGGGGGCGCGATCGTGGACGCGGCCGACCTCGTCGGTCGCGTCGGTGGTCAGCACGGTGAAGGTCGTCCACCACGGGGCCGGCTCCCCAGCCGCCCCGGGCTCCCCGGGCGGCCGCCAGAGCTCCCACAGCCCGGCCAGGCACACGACGCCGCCGCCGGGGGGACCGATGAACCAGGGCCGGCGGCGCGGGCGCCCCTGCCACTCCACCTCGCCGTCCCACTCGTACCACCCGTCGACCGGGACGGCGCAGCGCCGGGACCGCCAGGCCTTGCGGAAGGCAGGCTTCGTCGCCGCCGTCTCCCAGCGGGCGTTGATGAGCTTCGCCGCGATGCCGGGGTCCTTCGCCCAGGACGGCACCAGCCCCCAGCGCGCCAGCACCAGGTCGAGCGTGGGCTCCGGAGCGGCCGGGGCCAGCCCCTCCGGCTCCGGAGCGCGGGAGGCTCGCGGCGTCACGAGGACGGGGACGTCCCGGGTCGGCCCGACGTTGGGGCCCGGCGGCGGTGCGTCGCCCGTCGTGTCCCGGGCGCCGAAGAGGACCGACAGGTCCTTCGAGGACCGCGTGGAGGCGAAACGTCCGCACATGCCCTCACTGCATCACGCGCAGGCCGCGCCGCACCAGCCCGGGCCGCGGGTGCGTACCGCCCGCCTGCGACCATGAGGGCATGGCAGCTCCCACGGTCCCCGAACGGCCGCCGGCCGCCCCGCTGCTGTGGGACGCCCCCGTGGCCGACGGGCCGGTGCGGGCCACCGTGCACGTGCCGGGGTCGAAGAGCGGCACCAACCGGGCGCTCGTCCTCGCTGCCGCCGCCGGGGACGTGAGCGTCCTGCGGGCGCCGCTCGTCGCCCGCGACACGCGGCTCATGGCGGGTGCGCTCCGGTCGCTGGGCGTCCGCGTCGACGACGCCTCCGGCCCCGGCGGCACCCGCACCTGGACGGTCACGCCCGGGCCGCTCGGTGCGGCAACCCTCGACGTCGGCAACGCCGGCACGGCCGCCCGCTTCCTGCCGCCGCTGGCCTGCCTCGCGGACGGCGACGTCGCGCTCGACGGCGACCCGCGCATCCGGGAGCGCCCGCTGCGGCCGCTGCTCGACGCGCTGCGCGCGCTGGGGGCCTCGCTGCACGACGGCGGTCGCGGCGCGCTGCCCGTGGTCGTCCACGGCAGGGGCGGGATCGCCGGCGGGGCGGTCACGCTGGACGCGTCGCAGTCCTCGCAGCTCATCAGCGGGCTGCTACTGGCGGGCGCCCGGTTCGACGCGGGGGTCACCGTCCGGCACGCCGGACCCCGGCTCCCCAGCCGCCCGTTCCTGGCCATGACGGTGGCGGCGCTGCGCGCCCGCGGCGCGTCCGTCGTGGCCCCCGAGGACCCGGGCGGCAGCCCGGACGTCTGGCAGGTCGCACCCGGCCCGCTGCGGGGCGGGGTCGAGGACATCGAGCCCGACCTGTCCACGGCCACCGCGTTCGCCTGCGCGGCTGCCGCAACGGCCGGCCGCGTCACCGTGGCCGGCTGGCCGATCGCCAGCCTGCAGCCGGGAACGGCGCTGCCCCGCCTGCTCGAGGCGTTCGGCGCGACCACGACGCTGGACGCCGGCGGGCTCACCGTCGTCGGGCCGGACCGGCTGACCGGCGTGGACCTGGACCTCTCCGACCACCCCGAGTCGGCCCCGACGCTCGCCGCGCTCGCGCTGTTCGCGGACGGCCCGTCCCGGCTGTCGGGCATCGCCCACCTGCGGCTGCAGGAGACGGACCGACTGGCGGCCTGCCGGGAGGAGTTCGGCCGGCTCGGCGCCCACGTCGAGGAGACCGCCGACGGGCTCGTCATCCACCCGGTGCCCCTGCACGGCGCCGTGCTCGACCCCCGAGCCGACCACCGGTTGGCCATGGCCTACGCGCTGATCGGACTGCGGGTCCCCGGCGTGCGGATCAGCGACATCGCGACCACCGGCAAGACGCTGCCCGACTTCCCGGACCGGTGGGGGGCCATGCTCGCGGCCGCCGACCCCCACCCGACCGTCGCCCCGGCGTGACACCCGCGTCGCGGCGCGGCGGCGCCAGCAGCTTCGACGAGGACGACGTCCGCGTCCGCGCCGGGCGGCCGAGCCGCCGGCGCACCAAGGAGGGCCCCGCCTTCGCCGAGGCCCGCGAAGCCGTCGTCGTCGCGGTCGACCGGGGGCGCTACACCTGCCGCCTGCTCGAGCCCGACCCGCGGGAGGACCCGGACGACGCGGCCCCCGGGTGGGGCCGGGTCGTCCCCGGCGCCCCGCCCGTGGTCTGTGTCCGCGGCGGACCCGTGCGGCGGGTGCCGCTCGTCGTCGGTGACCGGGTGTCGGTCGACGGGGACGTGCGGGGGCAGGCCGACACGCTGGCCCGGATCGTGCGGCTCGCCGATCGGCGGACCGTGCTGCGCCGGACCCCGGAGGACGACGAGACCACGGAGCGCCCCGTCGTCGCGAACGCGGACCTGCTCGTCATCGTCACCGCGCTCGCCGACCCGCCGGCGCGCCCGCGCATGGTGGACCGCTGCCTCGTCGCGGCCTTCGACGGCGGTCTCCTGCCGCTGCTGTGCCTCACCAAGGCCGACCTCCCGGGCACGGCCCCCGTGCTCGCGGCCCTGATCGCCGCCTACGAGCCGCTCGGTGTGCCCGTCATCGCCACCAGCCCCGCGCCGGACGACCCCGGCGTCGCCGCGCTGGTGGACCAGCTCACCGGCCGGGTGTCCGTCCTGTTCGGGCACAGCGGCGTGGGCAAGTCCACGCTGGTGAACCGGATCGTGCCGGGGACCGACCGCAGCACGGGCATCGTGTCCGGGGTCGGTCGCGGCCGCCACACCACCTCCTCCGCGGTGGCGCTGCGCCTGCCGGACGGCGACGGCACGCGTGGCTGGGTGGTGGACACGCCAGGCGTTCGATCGCTCGGGCTGGGGGCCGTCAGCCCGGACCGGGTGGTGGCCGCCTTCACGGACCTGGCCCCCGGCCTCGCGGACTGCCCCCCGGGGTGCACCCACCGGGCGGACAGCCCCGGTTGCGGACTCGACGCCTGGGTGGAGCGGTCGGGGGCGAGCCGCGCCCGGCTGGACTCGCTGCGACGGCTGCTGGCGAGCCGCGAGGGTGACCGCGAGGCGGGTGGCGGCCGCTCCGCCAGCGCCCGCGCCGCCGGCGAGGACGCCTGACAGGATCAGCCGCATGGCGCCCGCGGACCCGACCGACCTCTCCTTCGCCGACGACCTGGCCGTAGCCCTCGCCGCCGCCGACCTCGCGGACGCGGTCACCCTCCCCCGCTTCCTGGCGGCCGACCTCGCGGTCCGCGCCAAGGCCGACGCCACCGAGGTGACCGATGCCGACCTGGCCTGCGAGCGGGCGATCCGTGACCTGCTGGCCACCCGGCGGCCGGCGGACGCCGTGCTCGGCGAGGAGCACGGCAGCACCGGGAGCGGCGCCCGGCAGTGGGTGGTCGACCCCATCGACGGGACCCGCAACTTCCTGCGCGGCGTCCCCGTCTGGGCCACCCTGATCGCGCTGGTGGTGGCTGGGGAGCCGGTGGTCGGCGTGGTGTCCGCCCCCGCGCTGGGACGGCGCTGGTGGGCCGCCCGGGGTGCCGGCGCGTGGACGCTCGACGTCGGCAGCACGACCCCCCGGCCCTGCCGGGTCAGCGGCGTGACGGACCTCGCCGACGCGAGCCTGTCCCACTCCAGCGTGACCAGTTGGCGCGGGGCGCCGTGCGGGCTCGAGGGCTTCCTCGCCCTCTGCGACCGGGTCTGGCGGACCCGCGCCTACGGCGACTTCTGGTCCTACTGCCTGGTGGCGGAGGGCGCGGTCGACGTGGCCGCGGAGCCCGAGGTCAGCCTCTGGGACCTCGCCGCGCCGGCGGCGTTGGTCACCGAGGCCGGGGGACGCTTCACGGCGCTGTCGGGCGCGCCCGGTCCCGCCGGGGGCGACGCCGTCGCCAGCAACGGGGCGCTGCACGACGCGGTCCTCGCCCAGCTGGGCGCTGCGGCGCGGCCGGCGCCCCAGGAGGGGTAGCCCGGCGGCAGCCGGGCAGGACACGGACGCAGGTTCTCCTGCCAGCCGCGCGTTCCTGGAGGCGACCGTGACCAGGCAGCAGCCCCCGACGTCGACAGCCGGGCTCGCCGTTGCGGGCGGGACGTCCCGCCCGCGCGAAGGCGCCCCGCGCCGGGCCGTGCGCCGGGCCTCGGTCGTGACCGCGGTCGGCGGGATCCTCTTCGGGTACGACACCGGCGTCATCGCCGGCGCGCTCACGTTCATCGCCAAGGACTTCCACCTCGGCTCGTTCATGAAGTCCACCGTCACGGCCGTGCTGCTGCTCGGGGCCATGCTCGGCGCGATGATCGCGGGCCGGCTCGCGGACCTCGTCGGCCGCCGGACGACCGTACTGATCACCGCCATCACCGCGGCGGTCGGCGTCCTCGGGTCGATCTTCACGCCGGACACGTTCGTGCTCATCGTCGCCCGGATCATCCTGGGCCTCGCCGTCGGATCGGCGTCGGTCGTCGTGCCCCTGTACATCGGGGAGATCGCCCCGCCGGCCGTCCGGGGCCGCCTGGTGAGCCTCAACCAGCTCGCCATCACCGTCGGCATCCTCGCCGCCGGGCTCGTGGACTACTTCCTGGCCACCACCGCCAACTGGCGGCTGATGATCGGGTTCGCGCTGGTTCCGGCGATCCTGCTGGGGCTCGGCACGCTCACCACCCCGGAGAGCCCCCACTGGCTGCTGCGCCGCAACCGCCCCGAGGAGGCCCGTGCGGTGCTGCAGCGGCTGCGGGAGCCGGGCGAGGTCGATGCCGAGCTCGCCGAGGTCGAGGAGACCGCCCGCGCCACCGCGAGCTTCTCGGAGGTCTTCTCCGCACGCGTCCGGCCGGCCCTGCTCGTGGGGGTCGCCCTGGCCGCGATCCAGCAGGTCACGGGCATCAACACCGTCATCTACTACGCGCCCACGCTGCTGGAGAACGCGGGCGTCGGCACCCACGCGGCGCTGCTCGGCACCGTCCTCATCGGGGTCATCAACGTGGCCCTCACCGTCGTGTCGCTGCGGCTGCTGGACCGCACCGGGCGGCGGCCGCTGCTCCTGGGCGGGACGGCCGGGATGATCGTGGGTCTCGTCGTCCTCGGCAGCTGCTTCGCGGCCACCGGCGACCTGCACGGCACGGTCCTCTACGTCGCGCTCGCCGCGCTGATGTTCTACGTGGGGTCGTTCGCCATAGGGCTGGGCCCGGTGTTCTGGTTGCTGATCGCCGAGATCTACCCGCTGCGGGTGCGGGGGCAGGCCATCGGCGTCGCGACCTTCGTGAACTGGCTCGCGAACTTCGCCGTCGCGGAGACCTACCTCAGCCTGCTGGACAACCTCGGCAAGGCGCAGACCTTCTACCTGTACGCCGGGATCACGGTGTTCTCGCTGGTCTTCCTGTGGCGGCGGGTCCCGGAGACCAAGGGCCGGCCGCTGGCCGCGATCGAGCGGGACCTGGGCAGCGCACCGACCGAGGCCCGCGCAGCCTGAGTGCGTCCGACTACAGGATCGGGTCGGGTGCCAGGAGCGGTGCGTCCGGGTCGAGGGCGAGGTCGCACCACACCGACTTGCCGCCGTCCGGCAGGTCCACCACGCCCCAGTCGACCGCGGACAGCGCCACCAGCGCCATCCCGCGCCCGCCCGTGTCGCCCTCGTCGGCGTCCTTCACCTGGGGGTGCCGGGACACCTCGTCCTCGACGGCCAGCCGCAGCCGGGTCGGGCCCAGGACCGCGGTGACCCGCACGGGCGTGCGGGCGTGCAGGACGGCATTGGTCACCAGCTCGCTCACGACCAGCATCGCCGCGTCGTGCACGTCCGGGTCCACGGCGGCGCCGGCCAGCAGCTGGGCGACGGCGCGCCGGGCGGCCGGGGTGCTCCCCGGCTCGGCGGGCAGCCGGAGATCGAGCCGCTCGGGGCCGTCGACGCGGGCCCGCAGGTGGGGGTGGTGGGGCAGCGCTGCGGGCCGCGCGGTGGCCAGCCGCACGGCCAGCAGCGTGACGTCGTCCGGCCGCTGGTCGTGGGGCGTCAGCGCGTTGACCAGCTGCCGCGCGCCCACCGTGAGGTCGCCGACGGCCAGCGCCGTCCCCGCCGCGCTGCGCAGGGCCGCGAGCCGGTCCCCCAGGCTGCGCGTCCGCTCCTCGACCAGGCCGTCGGTGTAGAGCAGCACCACGTCGCCGTCGGAGAGCCGGACGCACTCCTCGGTGCGGGTGGACCCGGGCAGCCCCAGCGGGGGGCTGGTCGCGCCCTCGAGCAGCCGCGTCGGCCCGTCCGGGGACAGCACCAGCGGCGGCAGGTGGCCCACGCAGGTGTGCGTGAGCGTGCGTGCCTCGGCGTCGAGCACCGCGTACCCCATGGTCACGAGCTCGTCGTCGGGCCACCCGGTCGCCACCCGGTCCAGCCCTGCCACGACGCGCAGCGGCCGCGGGTCGACCCCGACGAGGGCCCGCACCGCCGAGCGCAGCTCGCCCATGCGGGCGGCCGCGCCGACGCCCTTGCCCATGACGTCCCCGATCACCAGCGCGGTGCGGTGGTCGTCGATGGGGATGGCGTCGTACCAGTCGCCCCCGACCTCGACCCCCGCGGTCCCCGCGAGGTAGACCGCCGCCAGCTCCAGCTTGTCCACGGTGGGCAGCGTGTCGGGCAGCAGGCTGTGCTGCAGGGCCTCCGCGATGCCACGCTGCCGCTCGTAGAGGCTGGCGCGTTCCAGCGCCTGCGCGCCCAGCGCCGCCTGCGCCTGCACCAGCTCCCGGTCCGCCGCCGAGAAGTGCTCCTCCTCCTCGCGCCAGAGCCCCAGTACCGCCTGCACCCCGTCACCACCGGCCAGGGGCACGAACAGCAGGCTGCGCGCCTCGCGCAGCTGCGGCCAGCGGCTGCTGCCGGGGAACGCCGCCTCGAAGTCCTCGCGGCCGACCCACGTGAGCGTCCGGCGGGCGTGGTAGCAGGCGGCCGCCGGGACCTCGGCGGTGAGGGGGAGCTCGGCCGCCGCGCGCCGGGCCAGCTCGTCGTACCCCACGCAGCTCGTGAGGCGCAGCACCTCCGCGTCGGGGTCCACCGCGAAGAGCGAGCCGGCGGTCGCGCCGGTCGTCTCCATCGCCCGGCGCAGCAGCACGTCCGCGACCTCCGCCAGGCCGATCGCGCGGGCCAGCGCGGTGCTGGTGTCGAGCAGGCGGGCCAGCCGCTCCTCCGCCGACCGCGCCTGCCCCGTCGCGAGCCGGACCTCCCCCTGCGCCCGGGACAGCTCCAGGGCCGCCCGCGCGTCCAGGTGCCGCAGCAGCGAGACGAAGCCAGCCAGCAGCCCCAGCGCGAGCCCGTCGAAGGTGAGCAGCCGCAGCGTCAGCGACGTCCACCAGGCGAGCCCGAGCGGGCCGTCCGCCACGACGAGGGCGGCAAGATCCAGGGTGCTCGCCAGCAGGGCGACGAGGATCCAGGCGCGGGTGCGGTCCGGCACGTCCATCGAGCGGGCCCAGACCCAGCTCGCGTACCCCGACAGGGCCACGAACGGCAGGAGCAGCACGCGCAGCAGCACCGTGTAGGCGCCGTCGGCGGTGACCAGTGCGGACAGCGACTGGCTGTACCCGACGAGGAGCAGCACGGCCACGCCCGCGGTGACGAGCGCCAGGCGGGCCCAGCTGGTACGCCGCCGGGCGGCGGTGCCGTAGCGGACCGCGTAGAGGGCGGAGAGCGCGAGGACCGCGTGCCACACGGGGGTCAGCAGCGTGAAGTCCTGCCGCGCCGCGGTGTCGACCCCGGGCGGGGGACCGAGCTGCGGGAAGCGGACCAGCTGCAGCGCCAGCCCCAGCATGGCCGTACCGACGCCGCAGGCGATCCACGTGAGGCTGGGGTCGCGGCTGGCGCGGGCCTGCGCCACGAGGCTGTAGGCCGCGATGAGCCCGCCGGCGATGATCGCCGCCGAGACGGTGGGGAAAGAGGCGCCACCGCGCCGCAGGCCGGCTGTGGTGGTCACCGCTGCGAGGAGCAGCGGCGTGGCGATGGCGACGCCGCAGCACAGCAGGACGGCGAGGGCCACCTCCCGCCGCGCCCGCGCGGGGCCAGTACTGCTGGCGTCCCACACGGCCCGCGCCCGGTGCAGGGCGACCGCGACCGGACCACCGGTGCCACCGCCGCTGCCCGCTCCGGTGCGCCCCGCCACGAGATCACTGTGCCACGCGGCTGAGCGCCCGGCCTGCTCGTCGGGCGGGTGCCCAGCGGGCTCGCACCTAGGCTGCAGCCATGGTGGAGCCGCGGACCCCCGCCGCGCGGCCGCTCGACGAGCCCTCCGCCGCGCGCCTGCCGCCGGGCACGCCGGGGCGGGAGGCGGCGCTGGCCGCCCACCGCACCGCGCTCGCCGCGGGCTCTGCCGGCTACCTGGACCCCACCACCGGCCTGTTCGTGCTGACGGCGGCGGCGCACCTGGCCCGCGGCTGGTGCTGCGGGCGGGGCTGCCGGCACTGCCCGTTCACCGACTGACCCCGCGACCGGCGGGGCCGGCGGCGACTCAGTCTCGCCGGGACACGTCCACGACGACCTTGCCGAGCGCCTGGTTGCTGCCGAACAGGTCGAGGAACGCGCCCACGGCGCCGTCCAGCGAGGGCACGACGTGCTCGCGGGCCACCAGCTTGCCCGACGCCAGCAGCGGGGCGACCTCGGCGATGAACTCGGGCTGCCGGTCGGCGTAGCTGCTGACGATGAAGCCCCGCAGGCTGAGCTGCTTGCCCACCGCGAGGCCCAGGCCCGCCACCGGCGCACCCTCGCCGCCGTCGTAGCCGGTCGAGATCGACCCGCAGAGCGCCATCCGGCCGAAGGGCCGGGACGCCCGCAGCGCGGCAGCGAGGTGGTCGCCGCCAACGTTGTCGAAATAGACGTCGATGCCCTTGGGGGCGGCGGCGGCCAGCTGCGTCTCGACGTCCCCGTCGCGGTAGGAGAACGCGGCGTCGAAACCGAAGACCTTCGTGAGCGCCTCGACCTTGTCCGGGGAGCCCGCACTGCCGATCACCTTCCGGGCGCCGCGGACGCGGGCGAGCTGGCCGGCGATGCTGCCGACCGCACCCGCCGCCGCGGACACGTAGAAGACGTCGCCCTCGGTGACGGGAGCGATCACGGTGACCCCGACCCAGGCCGTCAGCCCGGTCATGCCGAGCACGCCCAGGTACGCGCTGGGGCTCACGCCCGCCGGCGGGGCCGGTACGGGAGTCAGCTTCTCGGCCGCGGTCACGAAGCCTTCGCGCCAGCCATAGTCGGACAGCACCAGCGTGCCCTCGGGGAGGGCAGGGGCGCGGCTGGCGGTGACGACCCCCACCGCGCCGCCCGTCAGGGGACGCCCCACCTCGAACGGCGGCACGTAGCTCTTGATGTCGTTGAGCCGGTTGCGCATGTACGGGTCGACGCTGATGAACAGGTTGTCGACCCGTACCTGGCCGTCCGCGGGCTCGGGGAGCTCGGTCTCGATCAGCTCGAAGGAGCCGGGAGTGGCCGCCTGGCCGAGCTCGGGACGGCGGGCCAGGTGTACGGCGCGGGAAGTCGTCATGCCCCGATCGTCCCCCGCGGCGATCGCGTGACGCACGGACCCCACCCTCAGGCGGCCGCGGGGTCGAAGGCCGGCTGCGCGTCGACGCCCGCCGACCCGGCGATCTGCGCCTTGTTCGCCTGTACCGCGCGCTGCACGTGCTGCTCGATCTCGGTGGGGTCGAGGCCGAGCTGACGGCCGATGTGGATCGACCAGATCTCCGAGCGGAGGTTCGTCTCGAAGTCGAGTTCACTGCGGAGGTCGGCACGGGCCGCCTGCCGGTTCTGGCTCACCATGACGAAGGTGCTCAGGAAGATCGCCTCCAGCGAGACGACCATGGTCAGGAGCCCGTAGGGGAAGGCATCGAAGATCAGCCCCGCGCCCGCCAGACCGGCGTTGAGCAGGATCCACACCACGAACCAGGCCGCGTGCAGGTAGACGAAGGACAGGGACCCGGCGAAGCCCGTGATGCGGTCGGTCGCGGCATCCTGCGCGGTTCTGAAGGCGGCGACCAGGTGCGCCTCGTTCCGGGCGTGGACCGTCACGCTCTCCTTGGCGCCGGGCACCACGACGCCGCGCGCCGTCAGCACCTGGTGACACGTGGGACAGATCTGCGGCTCGACGTTCGTGGTCATGCGGAGCAGCGTCGCATCCGACGGCACCGCTTCGCGGCGATCTCCCGGGGAACGAGGGGCCCGACCGATCACCGCGCGGAAGGGGTGGCCACGTGTCCCTGGCCGATCACCAGGAACTGCTGCAGGAGCTGCTGGCCGCCTACGGCCCCTGCGGCCAGGAGGACGACGTGCGCGCCATCTGCCTGCGCGAGCTGGCCGGGCTCGTCGACGAGGTGTCGGTCGACCCCGCGGGCAACGTGGTGGGGCTGCTGCGCGGCGACCCCGCCGGCCCGGGCGCCCCGGTCGTGCGGGTGACGGCGCACCTGGACGAGCTCTCGATGATGGTGAAGCGGGTCGAGCCGGACGGGACGCTCGCCGTCCAGCAGCTGGGCGCCATGAACCCCGGCAACTTCGGGCTCGGCCCGGTCACGATCCTCGCCGACGACGGCCCGCTGCAGGCCGCGCTCGTGCTCGGGTCTGAGCACACGACCGTGGAGTCCCAGCGGATCTGGGAGACGAAGCCCGAGGGCGGTGACAAGGCGCTCGACTGGCGGCACGTCTACGTCTTCACCGGGCGGACGCAGCAGGAGCTGCGCGAGACCGGGGTGCACCCGGGCACCCGCGTGGTGATCGACCGCTCCCGGCGGACGCTGGTGCGGTTCGCGCACCACATCGGGTGCTACTTCCTGGACGATCGTGCCGCCGTCACCGCCCTCCTCGTCGCCGCGCGGCTGCTGCGCGACGAGGGCCGTCGCCCGGCGGGGGACGCCTACCTGGTGTTCACCACCAGCGAGGAGCTGGGCGGGGTGGGCGCCACGTGGGCCAGCCACCACCTGCCGGGGGACGTCACCCTGGCGCTGGACGTCGGCGCGGCCGAGGCCGAGTACCAGACCACCGTCGACTCCGGGCCGATCGTCGCCTACGCGGACGACGCGGTGGTCTACGACCGGGCGCTCGCCGACCACCTCGTGCGGCTCGGCCGCGAGCTGGGCGTGGACCCGGCGCAGGCCGTGTTCGCGAGCTACGACTCCGACGCCTCGCAGGCGAAGAGCCACGGCCTCGCGGCGCAGGCGGCCCTGGTGTCGTTGCCGACGCTGTCGACGCACGGCTTCGAGGTGATGCGCGACGACACCGTCGAGCGCACCGCCCGGCTGGTCGCGGAGTACCTGGTGCGGCCCGTCCCGGCCGGCTGACCCGGTCCTGGCCGATGCCCACGTCGACCTCGCCCGAAGTACACCAGCGAGGTCAGCTCCTGCTGCGGGACCGGGTGTCCGGCACCGGGGCGCTCAGGCGACCACCCCGAAGAGCCGGTCCCCCGCGTCCCCGAGTCCCGGGACGATGTACCCGTTCTCGTCGAGCCGCTCGTCCAGGGCCGCCGTCACGACGGTGACGTCCGCGTCGGGGAACGCCGCCTCGACCCGCGCGACGCCCTCCGGCGCGGCGAGCAGGGTGATCGCCGTGACCGACGACGCACCCCGGGCGAGGGCACGCTCGAGGACGGCCACCAGCGTGCCGCCGGTCGCCAGCATCGGGTCCAGCACGAACACCGGGCGCCCCTGCAGGTCCCCGGGGATCCGCTCGGCGTACCAGTGCGCCTGCAGGCTCTCCTCGTCGCGGGCGAGCCCCACGAAGCCGACCTCGACCGTCGGCAGCAGCCGGGTCATGCCGTCCAGCATCCCGAGCCCGGCGCGCAGCACCGGCAGCACCAGCGGGCGCGGGAGCGCAAGCTCCACGCCCACCGCGGTCGCGACCGGGGTCGTCACCTCCACCGGCTGGACGGGCAGGTCCCGGGTCGCCTCGTAGGCGAGCAGGGTGACCAGCTCGTCGGTCAGGGCCCGGAAGGTCGGCGTCCGCGTGCCGACGTCCCGCAGCAGCGTGATCTTCTGCCGGACCAGCGGGTGGTCCACCACCAGGAGCCGCATCAGCCCGGGCCCTCTTCGCCGATGTCCTCGTTCCACAGGTGCGGCTGCTCGGCGATGAACCCGCGCATGAGGCCGACGCACTCCGGGTCCTGCGCGTTCACCACCTCGACGCCGCGCGCCACCAGCAGGTCCTCGGCGCCGCGGAACGTCTCGTTCTCGCCCAGCACCACCCGCGGAATGCCGTACAGCAGGATCAGCCCGGTGCACATGTCGCAGGGCGACAGCGTCGTGTACATGGTGGCGTTCCGGTAGACCGCGGCGGGCTGCCGACCGGCGTTCTCCACCGCGTCGGTCTCGCCGTGGCGGATGGCGCTGCCCGCCTGCACTCGCCGGTTGCGGCCCACGCCGAGCACGACCCCGTCGCTGACGAGCGCGGCCCCGATGGGGACGCCGCCCTCGTCGCGGCCGATCCGGGCCTGCTCGACCGCGAGGGTGAGGAACTCCCGGTCCGCGTCGGACAGGCTCATGCGGCGACCCGGTTCGCAGCCCGGCGGCGGCCCAGCAGGAACAGCACCGCGTAACCGGCGGCCGCGATGACGAAGCCCACCGCGAAGGTGATGTCACCGACGCCGGGGTGGTGCTTCGCGATGGGGCCGGTGTACTCGGTCTGGTTGGAGAACAGCCAGATCGACAGGCCCATCCCGACGAGCATGGCCACCGGCCCCGCGATGTTGCGGTGGCGCACGTCGTACAGCAGGCCGGTGGTGTCCTCGCCGCGCCGGAGCAGCTGGTCGGCGAAGAAGACGCCGAGCCACGGGCCGATCCAGTAGGCGATGACCAGCAGGAAGTTCTCGTACTTGCTGCCGGCGTCGTGCAGGCCCGTCAGCGCCACGATGAAGCCGATGACGCCGAAGCCCAGCGCGATCACCGCGCGGCGCAGCGCGAGCGGCAGCTTGATGGCCAGGGTCGAGAACGACATGGTCCCCGAGTAGATGTTGAGGACATTCGCGGAGACCGCCCCGAGGGCGATGGCGAGCAGGGTGAGGTTCGCCAGCGCGGTCGGCAGGTGGCCGGTGAACGCGGTCGCGGGGTTGTCCTGGTTGCCACTCACCAGCGTGGCCGACGCGGCGCCCGCCGCCTCGAGCAGCACGCAGGACAGGAGGACGCCGAGCCCCGACCAGAGGCCCACGGCCTTGCGGCTGGTGGTCGGCGGCAGGTAGCGCGTGTAGTCGCTGGCGTACGGGTTCCAGCCGGCGGCGTACCCGAAGGCGGCGCCCATCGTCAGCAGGAAGCCACCGATCCCGCCGCCGCCGTGCGCGGCGGACGGATGCGACTTCGCGAGCATCGTGATGCAGGCGACCGCGAAGATGATGCCCAGCACCGGGAAGGCGTACTTCTCGAAGCTCTGCACCAGGTTGTGGCCGAAGAACGCGATGCCGACCTGCAGCACCACGATGATCACCAGCGCCAGCGCCTTGGGCATGTGCGTCAGGGAGTTCAGCGCGAAGGCGCCACTGACGCTGTTGACCGCGAACCACCCGACGCCGGCCGTGAGGGCGTTGAGCCCGGCCGGGAGCGCGTTGCCCCAGTGCCCGAACGAGATCCGCGACAGCACCATCTGCGGGACACCGGCGCCGGGGCCCCGGACCGACAGCAGGCCCTGTGTGATCGAGCCGAGCGCCGTGCCCAGGACCAGGGCGAGCAGCGCCTGCCAGAAGGTCTCCTGGAAGATCGCCACGCCGATGACCCCGACGTAGACGGTCGCGAACTCGAAGTTCGGGGACGTCCAGGTCCAGAACAGCTGCAGCGGCCGGCCGTGCCGTTCCGCGAGGGGGATGAACTCCGCGCCGCCGGGTTCGACCGCGACGATCCGCTCCCCGTAGGTCCCCTCTCGTTCGAGGACCCCCGCCGGCGCGCCGTCGTCCACAGTGGCCGTCATCCCTGTCCCTTCGCCTGCCCCACCACCTGGGGTTGCGCGCGCAACCTATAGCGGACGTGTAACGGGCAGGTGTCCACACCGGACAGGAGTTACCCCTGTCCCACCGCCGAGGCTCGACCGTCGACGGTGGGAGGGGAACTCCCGGCCTGCGGGGTCACGGAGCCGGGAACCGCCACGCGGCAGCCCGGGTCCGGCATCGTCCCCCTGGCAGGTGACGTAGGCCACTCGTACCCGGGCCCCGGACAGGGAACCGAGCACGCGTCCTGCCGGGCCACCCGACCGGGGGGTCGCGCCAGGGCGCGGGCCGGCCGAGAACCCCGTCGGCGAGGCGCACCGGCCCGCCGATCGACCGGAGCGGGGACATGACCGACAACGACCGGGGCACCGCGCCGGCGCCGGACGGCGGGGACGGCGGGGACAGGGCGATCGCCGACGCCCTGGCGGCGGCCCGCCTGCTGCTGCGGGTGCGCCTCGGCGCCTCGTCCGCCGAGGTGCGCGCGGGGTACCGCGCGACCCTGCTGGCACTGCGCCCGGACCTGCCCGGCCGCGTCGACGGCGCCGTCATGCAGCAGGTGCTGGACGCGCGGGACCTGCTCCTGCGGCACGCCGGCACGGACCGGCGACGACGCCCCCGGCCGCGGGACGCCGCCCCGCCGCCCGCGGCCGTGGTGCCGCTGCGCCGCGCCACATGGGGGCTGGCGGAGACGCCCGCGGGCAGCGGGCCCCTCCCCCGGCTCGACGGCTACCTGTAGCCCGCGACCTCCTCGCCCGCGGCGGCGCCCTGATCGCCCCCGTTCCCGGGCGCGTGCGGGTGCACCGCACGGGTAGCCAGGAAGGGGTGCCTCCCCGAGGAGTCGACGATGATCTGTGAGCGGTGCGGGCTCCGGCCCGCCGCGGCCACCGTCCGCGCAGTCGCACGTGGCCTACCGCCGCGGGACATCCGGCTCTGCGAGGTCTGCCTGCGTGAGGGGCAGCTCGCCGCCCACGGCATCAACCGCGGCCTGTTCGACGAGTTCCTCGCGTCGCTGTTCCGGGCGGGTTCCCTGCCGGGCGACGGGTCCTCCGAAGCGGGCACCGGCGGCCCGGGCATGGTGACGCCCGGCGGCCCGGAGGTCCGCCACCTGGACATCACCCAGTTCTTCAGCGAATCCACGCGCCGCGTCGTGCGCCGCGCCGGGGAGCTCGCGCAACAGCGCGGCAGCTCCGAGGTGGACGATGACGACCTGCTCGGCGCCGTCCTGGAGGACGAGGGCATCGAGCGGCTGCTCGCCCGGCTGGACATCGACCCCGGCCAGCTGCTGCAGCAGCTCGCGGGGATGCGGCCGCAGGCCCCGCTGAGCACCGGCTCGCCCGACTCGCTGACCCCCGACGCCAAGCGCGCGCTGCTCACCGCCTTCGACATGTCGCGCGCGATGCGCAGCTCCTACCTGGGACCGGAGCACCTCCTGCTCGCCATGGCGGCGGACCCCACCTCGCCCATCGGCCGGATGCTGCAGCGCGCGGGGCTCACCCCCGAGTCCCTGCGGGAGCAGTCGCTGCGGGAGCCGCCGCTGGACGGCCCCGGCGGGGGCGGCCCCACGAGGACGCCCACGCTCGACCAGTACGGCCGCGACCTGACGGCCCTCGCGCGCGACGGCAAGCTCGACCCGGTCATCGGCCGGGAGCAGGAGATCGAGCAGACCATCGAGGTCCTGGCCCGCCGCATGAAGAACAACCCGGTGCTCGTCGGGGACGCGGGCGTCGGCAAGACCGCCATCGTCGAGGGCATCGCCCAGTGCATCGCGCAGGGCGGGGTCCCGGAGTCCCTCCGCGGCCGGCGTCTGATCTCCCTCGACCTGGCGGGGATGCTCGCCGGCACCCGCTACCGCGGCGAGTTCGAGGAGCGGTTGAAGGGCGTCATGGACGAGCTCACCGAGGAGAGCGCGCACCTGATGCTCTTCATCGACGAGATCCACACGATCGTCGGCGCCGGCGCGGCCGAGGGGGCGATGGACGCGGCCAACATGCTGAAGCCGGCCCTCTCCCGCGGCGAGCTGCACGTCATCGGCGCCACCACGCTCGACGAGTACCGCAAGAGCATCGAGCGGGACCCGGCGCTGGAGCGGCGGTTCCAGCCCATCACCGTCGACCAGCTCACCGTCGAGGACACGGTCGCGGTCCTCATGGGGCTGAAGGACCGGTACGAGGCCTTCCACCGGGTGCGCATCACCGACGAGGCGATCCGTGCGGCGGCGGAGCTCTCCGACCGCTACATCGCCGACCGGTTCCTGCCGGACAAGGCGATCGACCTCATCGACCAGGCCGGCGCCCGGCTCCAGATCCGCACCGCCGGCCGCCGGGACGCCAACGAACTGCGCGAGCGGATGGACCGGCTGACGCGGGAGAAGGACCAGGCGGTCGCCGCCGAGGACTACGAGCTGGCGCAGCGGCTCAAGAACGAGCTGGTGGAGCTGGCCGAGCAGCTCGACGACGCCACGCAGCAGCGGACCCGCGCCCCGGAGGTGACCGCCGAGGACATCGCCGCGATGGTCGCGCGCAGCACCGGCATCCCGGTGGCGCAGGTGTCCCTCGAGGAGCGGGAGCGGCTGCTCCACCTGGAGGACCGGCTGCACCAGCGGGTCCTCGACCAGGAGGAGGCCGTACGGGTCGTCGCCGAGGCGGTCCGCCGCAGCCGGGCGGGGCTCGGCGACGTCAACCGCCCGGTGGGGAGCTTCCTGTTCCTCGGGCCGACCGGCGTCGGCAAGACCGAGCTGGCGCGGGCCCTGGCCGAGGCGCTGTTCGGCGACGCCGACCTGATGGTGCGGTTCGACATGAGCGAGTTCCAGGAACGGCACACGGTCAGCCGGCTCGTCGGGGCTCCCCCGGGCTACGTCGGCTACGAGGAGGCCGGGCAGCTCACGGAGCGGATCCGGCGCCGGCCGTACGCCGTGCTGCTGTTCGACGAGTTCGAGAAGGCGCACCCGGACGTCTTCAACCTGCTGCTGCAGCTGCTGGACGACGGGCACCTGACGGACGGGCAGGGGCGCCGGGTGAGCTTCACGAACACGATCGTGATCATGACGAGCAACTTCGGCGCCGAGCAGCTGTCCGCCCGGCCGTCCCTGGGGTTCGCCGCGGGCGGCGGGGACCGCGCGTTCGAGGCGGCCCGCGACCAGCTGATCGCCGATCTTCGGCGCAGCTTCCGACCCGAGCTGATCAACCGCATCGACGAGATCGTGGTCTTCCACCCCTTGACCCGCGACCAGCTGCTCGGGATCACCCGCATGATGCTCGACGGCCTCCGGGCGCGGCTGCGGGCGCGGGGCATCGACCTGCAGTTCAGCGACGAGGCCGTGGAGCTCGTGGCGGACGCGGGCTACGACCCCGACTTCGGCGCGCGGCCGTTGCGCCGCGCGGTGCAGCGGCTCGTGGAGAACGAGCTGTCGGGCCATCTGCTGCGCGACGCCGTGGCCGAGGGCGACGTCGTGGCCGTCAGTCTGGCCAACGGGCGGCTGCAGTTCGACGTACGGCGCGGCGCGGCGCACCTGCCCGACGAGCCGACGTGGGAGCCGCCGCGCGACATCCGCCTGGCGGAGACGGCCGGGCCCGCCGAGCCCCGGGACTGACCCACCGCGGGCGTCACGTCATCGTGATCGTCACCGTCCCGGTGGCCGTGTCGAGGACCGCGTAGCCGTGCTGGAAGTCCTGCCGGACGCGCCCCGTCCCGGCCGCCGCGGCGTTGTCGGTGGGCAGGCCGAGCTGCCCCGACGAGCCGCCGCGGGACAGCCACGCGTCGCGGAGGGGTCCCGTGACGGCGTGCGCGCCGGTCTTCGACGACCAGTAGATCGAGCCGTGCTGGAAGTCGCTGTACCGGCCCACCCCGCCGGGCGCCGCCAGCTCGTCCGTCACGGGGTAGCCCAGCGCGCTGCGCTCCCACCCGAGGCTCGCCCAGTGGGTGTGGATGGCACCCAGGACCGCGTGCGCGCCGGTCGGGCCCGTCCAGTAGATGGACCCGTTCTGGAAGTGGTTGAACCGGCCGACACCGTCGGGGGTCCCGGTCTCGTCCGTCACCGGGTACCCCAGCGCGGAGGTCTCCCAGCCCAGGTCGGCCCAGTGCCGGTGGATCAGGCCCTGCACGGCGCAGGCGCCCGTGCCGGGCGTCCAGTAGATGGAGCCGTTCTGGAAGTGGTTGAACCGGCCGACACCGTCCGGGGTCCAGGTCTCGTCCGTCACCGGGTACCCCAGCGCCGACGTCTCCCAGCCCAGGTCGGCCCAGTGGGCCCGGATGGCGCCGTGCACCGACCACGCGCCGGTCGCCTGCGTCCAGTAGATAGAGGCGCCGAACCCGTCCCGGCCGGCGAAGTGGTTGAAGCGGCCGACCCGGTCGGGCGTACCGACCTCGTCCGTCACCGGGTACCCCAGCGGGCCGGCCTCCCAGCCGAGCGCCGCCCAGCGCCCGTAGATGGCGCCGAGCACCGACCACGCACCGGTGTTCGGCGTCCAGTAGATCGACCCGTTGTCGTAATGGGTGTACCGGCCGAACCGGTCGGGCGTCGTCAGCTCGCCCGTCGTGGCCTCCCCCAGCAGGCTGCCCTGCCCGCCGAGCGCCCAGTACTTGCCGTTGATGGCGCTGCAGTCGATGAGGCCCGGCGCCGAGTGGTCGTTCGTACGCTGGTCCACCGCGCTGGTGGACGTGCACTTCCAGGCCGGAATGGTCCAGGGCGGGGTGCAGGTGACGACCCGGCACCACACGGGCCCGGTGCACCCCACGTCCTGGTTGCACTGCCCGTAGCGGAACTGGTTGCAGCAGACCCGCCGCTGGTCGCACTGGCCGGCGGGCCCGCACCCGCAGGAGCAGTTCCGGCAGCCCTCGCCGCAGAACTGCGTGCCCGGCCCGCAGCCGCAGCTGCAGTAGCTGTGGCAGTCGATGTAGTAGCGCGCGTTGCCGCAGCAGAACGCGGCACCGTCGGACTTCCACCAGCCGCCGACGAGGCTGCCGGGCGGGCAGCGGTTCACGCCGTTGTTCACGGTCACGCAGAAGACCGTGTACCCGGTCGCGCAGGCCGTGTCGCTGCCGCAGACGCTGGCGTAGGCGGTCCCCGGCTTCAGCAGGAAGTCGACGGGCCCGACGGCGAGCGCGGACCCGACCACGGCGACCCGGCCGAGGAAGCCGCGCCGGTTCGAACGGTTCTCGAGGAAACCGGCCACCCGGTCGACGAGCGTGGTCATCGGGCTCCTCCGCGGTGCGAGGCGGTCACGCGTCGGCCCTCGGGTCGATGGTGAGGGTGGACAGGACGGGGTGGAGCCGGTTGACCAGCACCGCGCGCCGGGCGTGGCTGCCCAGAACGATGTAGAGGCTGAAGGCCCGGCCGCCGTCGTTGAAGAACCACTGCCGCCCCGAGAGGCCGGGCAGGCTCGGCTGCATGGCCATCGGGGAGAAGTCCGCCGCGGTAGGCGTCGGGCGCCCCCGGGCCGCGAACAGCGCGGTGGTCGCGGCCTGCGGCTCGTACTCGAAGAGCGTGACGAACAGGTCGCCGGCGGACAGCCGCTGCAGGACGCCATCGCCGAAGTCGGCGCGGTCGGCGGGCAGCGGGATCGTCGCGGCGTGCAGCACCGGCCGCGGCACCGAGCCCGGCGACTCCGGATCATGGGCGCGGCGCGCGATGCGGATCTCCCAGCCGTTCGGGGCGTCCACGGCCAGGCCGTGGGCTCGCAGCGTCATGGGGACCCCCCGGTGGTGACGAGTAGGGCGGCCGCGGCGACCGCCACGGCGACGAGCGTGGCGGCAGTGACCCGGCGGCCCACCGCGGCGAGGTCCGCGAGCCGCCGGTGGGCGGCCTGCAGCCGGTCGAAGCTGGTGACCGGGCGCATGGCCAGCACGGGCACGGCCCGGGCGACGCCGAAGACCAGCCCGAGCGCCGCACCCGCCAGGGCCGAACCACTGAGCAGTTCCAGCGCGAGGGCCACGTACAGCAGCGGCGACGTGACGATGGTGACGAGGCCGGTGCCCAGCTGCGCACCGAAGCCGACGCCGTAGACCCACCCCCGGTACCGGGTGAGCCAGTCCTCGTCGACCTGCCGGTGCCAGGTCGGCAGCTGCGGCAGCCGCCCGGCCTCGACGGCGGTGGCGACGACGGCGAACGCCGCCAGGACCGCCAGCGCGGCCGCCGCGCCGGCGCCGCGGTGCAGC
>JAOPWU010000076.1 GCA_025965515.1 Mycobacterium sp. | reverse complement strand
GAAGATCGCGTAGCCGATGAAGCCGCCGATGAAGCTGCCGACCAGGCCGAGCACGATGGTGGCGAAGATGCCCATCGGGTCCCGGCCGGGAACGAGCAGCCGGGCGAGCGCGCCGGCGATGAGGCCGAGGATCACGAAGCCGATGATGGTGCCGATCCCCATGTGGGTTCTCCTTGGCTGGGTCCGGCCCGAGGCCGGGCTGTAGGGGACAACATGTCAGCTGCGCCGCGGCCACGGGTCGGGGTGGCGCGACGCCCGGACCCGTGGTACCCGGGCGCCCCACCGGCAACCTCGGCCCGCCCGGGCGGACGCTCAGCCCGTGCGCCGGATCACCTGGTAGGTCCCTGCGGGAATACCGAGCCCGCCCCTGCGGGGCGCCGCGCCGCGCCGCGTACATTCGACCTGTTCAGCCGTGGGTGACCGGGCCCGACCAGGGCACTGCCGACCTGCGCACGACCCGGAGGTCAGCTCAGTCCATGAGAGCGGCAGCGATCACCATCTCGCTGGTGTACAGCGTCATCGGGCTTGCGTTCGTGCTCGTCGCGACACAGCGCCTGGTCCGCATCGTGCGCAGTGGCCAGCCAGACACGACCCGCGGTGACCACGTGGGGCAGCGGTTCGTCACGCTGGCCCGCGAGGTCCTCGGCCACAGCCGGATGCTGAAGCTCACCCTGGTGGGCATCGCCCACTGGCCCGTGATGGTCGCCTTCGGCGCCCTCTTCTTCACGCTGGTCGAGGCGTTCGGCGAGCTGTTCAGCAGCCACTTCCGGTTCCCGCTGCTCGGCCGCTTCAACGTGTACTCCCTCGTGATGGAGTACATCGCCCTGCTCTGCGGCGTGGGCATCCTCGCGCTCATCGCGATCCGCCAGGCGCAGCGCCCGGACAAGCCGCTCCGCAAGAGCCGCTTCACGGGCTCCAACTTCTTCTGGGCGTACTACATCGAGGCGACGATCGTCGGGATCATCGTCTGCGTCTTCCTGCTGCGCGGCCTCCGCGTCGCAGACGGGACGTTCGGTTACACGCACGCCAACGTCGTCAGCTACTTCCTGGGCGAGCACGTCTTCGGCGGGCTGTCGCACCACACCCTCGAGCTGGCCCTGCTCTGGACCGCCACGGCGAAGATCCTGATCTCCTTCACCTGGTTCATCATGATCGCGGTCAACGCGAACATGGGCCTGGCGTGGCACCGCTTCACGGCGTTCTTCAACATCTTCTTCAAGCGGAACGCGGACGGCACCGTCGCGCTCGGGCCGCTCCGCAAGCTGGACGTCGACTTCGAGGACCCGGGCGAGGACGACAAGTACGGCGTCGGCGTCGTCGAGGACTTCAGCTGGAAGGGCCTGCTCGACTTCTCCACCTGCACCGAGTGCGGCCGCTGCCAGAGCCAGTGCCCGGCCTGGAACACGGGCAAGCCGCTGTCGCCGAAGCTGCTGATCATGAGCCTGCGCGACCACATGTTCGCGAAGTCGCCGTACCTGCTGGCCGGCGAGGAGGCCCGGGAGAACGCGGACGACGCGTCGATCCCCGCGTCCGCCCGCGCCGAGGCCGAGCGGCCGCTCGTCGGCACCGCCGAAGAGGGCGGCATCATCGACCCGGACGTGCTGTGGAGCTGCACCACCTGCGGCGCCTGCGTCGAGCAGTGCCCCGTGGACATCGAGCACGTCGACCACATCGTCGACATGCGCCGCTACCAGGTGCTGCTCGAGTCGGCCTTCCCGAGCGAGGCCGGGACGATGCTCAAGAACATCGAGAACAACGGCAACCCGTGGGGCGCCAACCCGAAGACCCGCACCGAGTGGACCGAGGACCTGCCCTTCGAGGTGCGGATCCTCGGCGCCGGCGAGCAGATCCCCGACGACGTCGAGTACCTGTTCTGGGTCGGCTGCGCCGGCGCCATCGAGGACCGGGCGAAGAAGGTCACCCGCGCGTTCGCCGAGCTGCTGCACACGGCGGACGTCGAGTTCGCGGTGCTCGGCACGAACGAGTCCTGCACCGGTGACCCGGCCCGCCGCCTCGGTGCGGAGCACGTGTTCTACGGCCAGGCCGTGCAGAACATCGAGGTGCTCAATGGCGTCGGTGCGAAGAAGATCGTCACGACCTGCCCGCACTGCTTCAACACGATCGGCCGCGAGTACCCGCAGTTCGGCGGCAACTACGAGGTCGTCCACCACACGCAGCTGCTCGGCCGCCTCGTCGCCGAGGGCAAGCTGGTGCCCGTCACGGCGGTCGACGAGAAGATCACCTACCACGACCCCTGCTACCTGGGCCGGCACAACAAGGTCTACACCCCGCCGCGCGAGGTGCTGGCCGCCATCCAGGGCCTGCAGAGCCAGGAGATGCACCGCTGCAAGGAGCGTGGCTTCTGCTGCGGCGCCGGCGGCGCCCGCATGTGGATGGAGGAGAAGCTCGGCAAGCGGGTCAACGTCGAGCGCGTCGACGAGGCGCTGGAGCTCGACCCGGACAGCATCGTGACGTCCTGCCCGTTCTGCATGGTGATGCTGTCCGACGCCGTGACGGCGAAGCAGCAGGCCGGCGAGGCGCGCGACGACGTCCAGGTCCTCGACGTGACGCAGATGCTGGCCCGGTCGCTCACCGCACCCGTGAGGGAGCCGGCGCTCGTCGGCGCGGGCGGCGGCGGTAGCGACGTGACGGGCGACGTGACGCAGGAGCCGGTGCACCCGGCGGCGGACGACCCGTCGCAGACCGAGGTGGCCGACACCCCGCAGCTGTCGGAGGCGGCCGTCAGCGGCGACGCGACCGGCTCGCACGACGGGCAGGCGGCGCAGGACGGCCGGGGGACGCCGACCGAGCCGATCCCCGACGCCGCGGGCAACGGCCAGGGTCCGACCCAGGCCAGCACGGGCGAGAGCGAGCCCGAGGGGCGCAACGCCTAGCCCTGCCGGCTGCTACGACGGCGGCGGTTCCCTGCGGGGGCCGCCGCCGTCGGCGTCGTCCGGGGAATCGGCCAGCGGCCCGACTACCCCCGCGCGGCGCGGTCGCGGGGCACGTCCACCCGCGAGAAGTTGAGGTGCGACCGCGACGCGGTCGGGCCCCGCTGCCCCTGATACCGGCTGCCGTAGACGGCACTGCCGTAGGGGTGCTCCGCCGGCGACGACAGCCGGAAGCAGCAGATCTGCCCGATCTTCATGCCCGGCCACAGCGTGATCGGCAGGTTCGCGACGTTGCTCAGCTCGAGCGTCACGTGCCCCGAGAACCCCGGGTCGATGAAGCCGGCCGTCGAGTGCGTGAGCAGCCCCAGCCGCCCCAGCGAACTCTTCCCCTCCAGCCGCGCCGCCAGGTCGTCCGGCAACGTCACGACCTCGAGCGTCGAGCCCAGCACGAACTCGCCGGGGTGCAGCACGAACGGCTCCTCGCCGTTCGGCTCCACGACCTCCGTGAGCCCCGGCTGGTCCAGCGACGGGTCGATGTGCGTGTAGCGGTGGTTCTGGAACACGCGGAAGTACCGGTCGAGCCGGACGTCGACGCTGCTCGGTTGCACCATCGCCTCGTCGTACGGCGAGAGGGCGAATCTTCCGGCAGCCAGCTCGGCCTTGAGATCGCGGTCGGACAGCAGCATGCGGGCAGGCTATCGGCACGTCTCCGGCACCGGTTGCTACAGTGGCCAACGCATCATGCGGGCGTAGTTCAGCGGCAGAACATCAGCTTCCCAAGCTGAGAACGCGAGTTCGATTCTCGTCGCCCGCTCCGAGCGCGGCTCCGGACACCGGCGTCGCCACACCGCACCCTGATCCGGCAGACTGCCCCCGTGCCCCCCGACCTGGCCGCCGCAGCCGCCTTCGCCGCCGGGCACGCCCGCCTCCTGGACCGGCACCGCTTCACACTGCTGTTCTCCGACGGGCGGCCCGAGCCGGTGCTCGCCGCCCTCGAGGCCTACCGCAACGCCGACGGCGGCTACGGCTGGGGGCTGGAGCCCGACCTGCGGTCGACGACCAGTCAGCCCGCCGGCGCGCTGCACGCGCTGGAGGTCTTCGGCGACGTCGCCCCGGCCTGCTCGCCCCGGGCCCGCGAACTCTGCGACTGGCTCGATGCCGTGACGCTGCCCGACGGCGGGGTGCCGTTCGCGCTGCCGGTCCCCGACCCCGCCGCCTGCGCACCGTTCTGGGCCTCCGCCGACCCCACGACCTCGTCCCTGCAGCTCACCGCGGTGGTGGCCGCCGCGGGGCTGCGGGTCGCCGCGCACGACCCGGCCGTCGCCGCCTCCCCGTGGCTCGGCCGCGCCGTCGCGGCCACCCTCGACCGGGTGCGCGCGCTCGACACCGCGCCGCCGGCGATGGAGCTCGCCTTCGTCGTGCAGTTCCTCGACGCGGCGCACGCCGTGGATCCCGCCGGGGCGGCCGCCGCCCTGGACCGGGTGCGCGGCTACGTCCCCGCCGAGGGCCGGCTCCACGTCGACGGGGGCGCCGCCGAGGAGTTCATGCGGCCCCTCGACTTCGCCCCTCGACCGGGCCCTGCGCGCGAGCTGCTGGACCCGGCGGCGGTCGCCGAGGACCTGCGCGCGCTGGCTGCAGAGCAGCAGCCCGACGGCGGCTGGCTGGTCGACTTCGCCAGCTACTCGCCCGCGGCCACCCTCGAATGGCGCGGCTACCGCACGGTCGCGGCCCTGGCGCTGTTACGGGACAACGGACTCGGGTGACCTGCCGCCTACAGGCGATGCCACGTGTGCCCGAAGCCTCCAAGAGGCTCCGTCGTTGGGCCCCCTGCGGGGCTACCACGCCACTTCTAACGGGCCGTAGCAGAATGACAGCGAGGCGTGACCGAGGAGGCGACGTGGGACGGACAGCGACCGAGCTGCTCCTCGGTAACGAACCCCAGGCACCGTCCCAGGCGCGGCGCTTCCTCGCCCGGGCGCTCGACGGGCTCGCCCAGGCGACCGTCGAGGACGCCCAGCTCATCGTCACCGAGCTCATCACCAACGCGATGCTGCACGGTGCTCCCCCGGTGAAGCTGCGCGTCCGACGCGACGACGAGACCGTCCGCATCGAGGTCGAGGACTGCGGCCGGCACATGCCGGTCATGCCGCTCCAGAGCGCGGACGCCATGACCGGCCGGGGCCTGGCCCTCGTCGCGGCCCTGGCCTCCTCCTGGGGCGTGGAGGGCGGTGACTCCGGCGGCAAGGTCGTCTGGGTCGAGCCCGGTGCGGTCCGCCAGGACACCCCCCAGCCCGACCTGGACGTGGATGCGTTCCTCGCGTCCTGGGTGGAGGACGACGAGGCGTCGCCCGAGCAGCTGTACCGCGTGCGGCTCGGCGCGGTCCCGACCGACCTGCTGATCGCCGCGAAGGCGCACATCGACAACGTGGTGCGTGAGTTCACGCTCGCCCGCACGGAGGGGGCGAGCTCCGGGGTGGAGCCGCCACCTGAGCTGGGGCGGCTCATCGAGACGGTGACGCAGGACTTCGCCTCCGCGCGCGCGGAGATCAAGCGGCAGGCGCTCCGGGCGGCGGAGCAGGGCAAGGAGGAGACCGAGCTCGTGCTGCGGCAGCCGGCCGCCACCGCCGACGCGGGCGAGCGGTACCTGGCCGCCCTGGACGAGGCGGACCGCTACGCCCGCACGGCGCGCCTGCTGACGCTCGAGACGCCGCCCGTCCACCGGGTGTTCCGCCGCTGGTACGTCCAGGCGCTGGTCGATCAGCTGCGCGCGGCCGTCCGGGGCGACCAGGCGCCACCGCCGAGGACCTTCCCGCACGTGCTGGCCGACGAGGTGACCAGGCTCGCGACGCTCGGGGACGCCTGGGACCGGCTGCAGCTGCTGCAGAAGGTCACCGGTGAGCTGACCGGGGCCGGCACGGTCGAGGACATCGCGGCCACCGTCGTCGCGAACGCGCGGGAGTTCCTCGGCGCGCTCTCGGCCCGGGTCTATGTGCTGGAGCGCGAGGGCGTCCTGCGGTCCGTGGCGTCGAGCGGCGGCACTCCGGCGTGGATCGACGACTACGACGAGATCCCGGTCGAGGCGGACCTGCCGGCCGCGCTGGCCGTGCGAACCGGCCAGCCCCTTCTCCTGCGCAACCTGGTCCAACTCAGCGGGCGGTTCCCCGAGCTCGCCACCGTCTACCCGGCGGAACGGGCCATCCACGTCGCGCCGCTGGCCATCGGGGACCATCGGCTGGGGGCCTTCGCCGTGTCCTTCCCGGTCAGCGGCGACCTCGACGAGCAGACCCAGGTGGCCTTCGTCCGCGCCCTCGCCGACGCGCTCGCACAGGCGCTCGAGCGCGCCCTCGCCATGGCCGCGGCGGCCGAGGCGAACGACCGCCTCGCCTTCCTCGCCGACGCGTCCGTCGCCCTGTCGAGCAGCCTCGACTACCACGAGACGGTCGACGCGGTGGCCACCCTGCTCGTGCCCCGGCTGGCGGACTGGTGCGTCGTTCAGCTGATGGAACGCGGCGAGCTGCGGACCGTGGCGGCGCTGCACACCGACCCGGAGAAGGTCGCCTGGGCGAACAGCATGGCCGACCGCTACCCGACGAACCTCGACGCCCCCGTCGGCACCGGCAACGTGCTGCGGACCGGCCTCACCGAGCACTACGAGGACATCAGCGACGACCTGATCCGGGAGAGCACCCAGGACCCCGAGCACCGCGAGACGCTGCTCCAGCTCGGGATGTCCAGCGTGCTGATCGTCCCGCTGACCGGGCGCAGCGGCACCTTCGGCGCCATCACGCTCATCGCCGCGGAGTCCGGCCGCCGGTACGAGCCGGCGGACATCACGTTCGTCGAGGACGTCGCGCGCCGGGCGGCGCTCGCGCTCGAGACCGCCCAGATGTTCCAGGAACAGTCCGGCCGGCTCGCGGACGTCACCCGGGTCGCCGAGGCGGCCCAGCACGCCATCCTCGCGCCGCCGCCGGCGCAGCTCGGCCCCGTCGCGCTGTCGGCCCGCTACGTCAGCGCCGCCGCGGAGGCCCTCATCGGCGGTGACCTCTACGAGGTGGTCGGTCGCCCGGGCGCCGTCCGCCTGCTGATCGGCGACGTCCGCGGCAAGGGCCTCGCGGCCGTCCGCACCGCGACCGTCGTCCTCGGCGAGTTCCGGGCGGCCGCGGCCGACGTCGACGACCTGGCCGAGGCCGCCCGGCAGATCGACCGCCGGGTGCGCGCGTACCTCGGCGACGAGGACTTCGTCACCGCGCTGCTGGCGGAGATCACCGACGACGGCCACTTCGCGATCGCGTCCTGCGGCCATCCGCCGGCCGTGCTCGCTTCGGGCGGGTCGCTGCAGGAGCTGACCGCCCCGCCGAGCCTGCCGCTGGGCCTGGGTGCCGACCCGGAGCTGCTCACCGGACGCCTGGAGCCGGGCGACCGGCTGCTGCTCTACACCGACGGTGTCATCGAGGCCCGCGATCGCGACGGCCACTTCGTCGACCTCCTGCAGCTCGTGGCGCCGCTCTGCGGCGGGGCGCTCGAGACCGTGCTGGACGACGTCCTCGCCACGCTGCGCACGACGGTCGGCCGCGAGCTGGGCGACGACCTGGCGCTGCTGGTCGCGGAGTACCGGGACGCTGCCGCCCACGGGTGACGACCGCGTCACACCAGGCCCGGCCCGGGGAATCCGTCCCGCGGCAGCCCGGTTGCCCCGGCCGACGGGCGGCTGCCCGACGGACCGGAGGCCAGCTGTGACGTCCGTCGACACCGCCGTCCGCCGGGACGCCCCGCCCGGCGTGGCACCCGCGGCGCCGCGCACCACCGGGACGCGGGTCCCGGTGCGGCTGAGCCTGCTGGCCCTCGCACTCGGCGGCTTCGGCATCGGCACCACCGAGTTCGCCACCATGGGCGTCCTGCCGAACGTGGCGGGCGACCTGTCCGTGTCCATCCCGGCGGCCGGGCACCTCGTCTCCGCCTACGCGCTGGGCGTCGTCGTCGGCGCCCCGCTGTTCGCGGTGCTCACCGCCCGGGTGCCGCGCAAGGCGCTGCTGCTGGGCCTGCTGGCCGCCTTCACGCTGTTCAACGGGGCCTCCGCGGTGGCGCCGGGCTACGGCTGGCTGTTCGCCGCCCGGTTCGCCAGCGGCCTGCCGCACGGCGCCTTCTTCGGGATCGGGGCGATCGTCGCCGCCTCGCTGGTGCCGCCGGAGCGCCGGTCTCGGGCCATCTCGATGATGATGCTGGGGCTCACCGTCGCCAACATCGCGGGCGTCCCCCTGTCCACGCTGCTCGGGCAGCATCTCGGCTGGCGCAGCACCTACGCGACCGTGGCCGTGATCGGGGTGCTGGCCCTCGCGGCTGTCGCCCGACTGGTGCCCCGGCTCGCCGCGCTGGCCGGGGCCGGCCCCCGGCAGGAGCTCGGGGCGCTGCGCCGCCCGCAGGTCTGGCTCACGCTGCTGGTCGGCGCCGTGGGTTTCGGCGGGTTCTTCGCCGTCTACAGCTACATCAGCCCCACGCTGCAGACCCTCGCGGGGTACCCCGCCGCCGGCGTCCCCGTCGTGCTGGCACTGTTCGGCGTCGGCATGACGCTCGGCACGCTCGTCGGTGGCCGGCTCGCCGACTGGTCGCTGCCGAAGAGCATCTGGATCGGCCTCGGCTGCGTGACGACGACGCTGCTCACGTTCCCGCTGGCGGCGCACCAGCCCGTGCCGGCCGCGCTGTGGGTGTTCCTGCTGGGCGGCAGCGGCTCCCTCATGCTCCCCGGGCTGCAGACGCGCCTGATCGACGTCGCCGGCCACGCCCAGTCCCTCGGCGCGGCCCTCAACCACTCGGCGCTCAACTGCGCGAACGCGCTGGGCGCCTTCCTCGGCGGCCTCGTGTTGGACGCGGGCTTCGGGTATACGTCTCCCGCGGTTGTCGGCGCCGGGCTCGGCGCGGCCGGTTTGTTCGTCTTCTCGGTATCGCGCTGGGTGGACCGGCGCGCCGCGGCCGGTCTCACCGGCTGATCGCCGGGGCTCCCTGCCCCGGCTCCGACGCGAGGAAGGGTTCCCTTGCTGCGCACCTTCGGCGCGCCCGCCGTGCTCACCGTCGCCGCTCTGGGCGCGGGGCTGCTGCTCGGCGGCCCCACGACTGCTGCCATCGTCCTGCTTCTCGGTGTGCTCGAGGTCAGCCTGTCGTTCGACAACGCGGTCGTGAACGCGCGGGTCCTCGCGACCATGTCGCCCGTCTGGCAGAAGCTGTTCCTGACCGTCGGCATCGTGATCGCGGTGTTCGGGGTCCGGCTGGTCCTGCCGGTGCTGGTGGTCGCGGCGACCGCGCACCTGTCGATCCCGGACGTCACCCGCCTGGCCGTGAACGACCCGACGGCCTACGGCAACGCCCTGGCCGACGCCCGGCACGCGATCTACGCGTTCGGCGGCACATTCCTGCTGATGCTCTTCCTCGACTTCATGCTCGACCCGGAGCGGGACGTCCGGTGGCTGACCTGGCTGGAGACGCCGCTCGCCGCCATCGGCCGGCTGGACCAGCTGTCCGTCGTCGTGGCGCTCGGCGCGATCCTGGGCATGGGCCAGCTGACGGGGCCGCACGACCGGGTGACCGTCCTGGTGGCCGGGCTCGCGGGGCTGGTGGTCTACCTGCTGGTCAACGGGGTGGCCGAGCTGTTCGAGGGGCGCCTCGAGGGCGCGTCGGACCCGCCCGCGGCGGCCGGGGGCGTGACCCGCGTGCGGGACATGACGCGGCCGGTGTTCACGGCGGGCATCGCCACGTTCGTCTACCTCGAGGTGCTCGACGCGTCCTTCTCGTTCGACGGGGTGATCGGCGCATTCGCGCTGTCGGACGAGGTCGCGGTCATCGCGCTGGGCCTCGGGATCGGCGCGCTGTGGATCCGGTCGCTGACCCTGTACCTCGTCCGTCAGGGCACCCTGTCGGAGTACATCTACCTGGAGCACGGGGCGCACTGGGCCATCGGCGCCCTCGCAGTGATCATGCTGCTCGAGGTGCGCTACGAGGTGCCCGAGGTGGTGACGGGCCTCGTGGGCGTGGCCTTCATCGCCCTCGCGATGGGCAGCTCGCTGCTGGAGCGGCGGCGACGGCCACGAGCGCTCCCCGGTGGCCGGACGGACCCGGCCGCGGACGCAGCGCACGTGGGCGCTCACTTCGGGTGACCGTGTGCGGGGCCGCGGCGGGGGTCACCGGCTGAGGGCCGACAGTGATCCGCTGGTTTGGACTGGACAGTGCCCTCCCCAGGGGTTAGAGCACGCCGATCAGCGGGTGGCCTACCGTGGACGCATGACGTCTCCGGCGTTCGCCTCCGAAGCCCCGGCTCCTGGCTCAGCCCCGAGCCTGGCGTTCGACGACCAGCTCTGTTTCGCGCTGTACGCCGCGTCGCGGGCCCTGACCGCCCGCTACCGGCCGCTGCTCGACGAGCTGGGTCTCACCTTCCCGCAGTGGCTCGTGATGCTCCTGCTGTGGGAGGAGTCGCCCATGACGGTGGGGCAGCTGGGGCGCCGGCTGCTGCTGGACTCCGGGACGCTCTCGCCCCTGCTGACCCGGATGGAGGCCGCCGGGTTGGTGACGCGGGCCCGCAGCCAGATCGACGAGCGCACCGTCGAGATCCGCCCCACCGACGCGGGCCTGGCGCTCCGCGAGCGGGCGCTGGACGTGCCGCCGGTCATCTGCGACGCGACCGGCATGACCGACGAGGCCCGGCAGGACCTCAACGTCGTCCTCCGCTCGCTGACGGCGACGCTGACCGCGCTCTAACCGGGTGCGTCCCATTTCCTGGCGCCTCCGGCCCTGGGAGCCGGGTGCGCTGTCATGCCGAGATGCGGATGTTGTACCTGTCGCTACTGCTCGGCCGGGTTGTCACGCGTGGACGTGCTGGAGCGGCACTTCCCGACTGCCCCGATCGGCGGAACGATCTGAACCGTGACACCGCGCGCTAGGTGTCCTGTGTCAGGACGTTGCTGACGCGACGGGCGCTAATAGTGGCTCCTACACGTCGTGCACCTGCAGTAGTCGCTGCACGAAACGATGTGGACCTCGTTGCGCGAGTCGTCCGTTCGCAGACGTCGTTCGAGCCGACCATGACGAAGGTGAGGCTCATCGGGAGGAGGCTAGTGGCGGTTCTGCGGTGTCAATGACGTCATGACCTACGACAGCTAGGGTCTCGCAGGCGTCCGCTCGGGAAAGGTCAGACGTGCGGTGATGACCCGGGGATGGCGGTCGTGAAATGAGCGGCAAGGTTGTCGTGAACCGGTGTATGTCGCTTGACGGCTTCATCGCCGGTCCCGGCCATTCGATGGACTGGGGGAATGGTCGCGCTCTCGCCGACTTCGTGGCACCGGACGATTTCGCGGAGATCGCAGCGGCCACCGGCGCCATGCTCGTCGGCCGGCGAACGTGGGAGGTAGGCGACCGGATGGAGGCCGAGAAGCCGGGCAGCGTCGACTACCCCTTCTCCGGACCCATGTTCCTCCTCACCCATAGGCCGCTGGAGCCGCCGAACCCGAATGTCACGATCCTCACCGGCGACATCGGCGAAGCGGTCGCCACGGCACTGGACGCGGCCGACGGCAAGAACCTCGAGATCCTCGGCGCCGACGTGGCCGGCCAGTGCCTGCAGCGGGGGCTCGTCGACGAGATCTTGGTGTATGTACTGCCGGTTCTGCTCGGCGACGGCATCCGCTTCTCGTCCCCGGGTCTTGCGAGGACAGACCTGGAAGCAATCAGCAGCACGCAGTCGGGCAACGCCACCATCCTCCGCTTCCGCGTCCGCAAGCAGTCCGACCAGACGCTCTGATAGCGCCGGATCTCGCGCGCCGGGGTCACCCCGGCCGACGCGTTGTAGTCGCGCAACCGGTCCGGGGAGGGGCGTTCCGAGCAGCCCGCACCCTGCGCCGGAGGTCCGAATCCCGCCGGGAGAGGTATCGAACCCCGGCGTTCGGGCATCAGTTGCGCGTGCCCTCCCAGCTACGCAGCGCCGCGGTGCCCGGGTTCCGCCCCTGCGCCGCCGGATGAGCGGCGCCCTCCGCGACCGCCAGTTCCTCACGCTGGCCCCCGAGCCCGCCGCGGTCCGCAAGGCGCGCCGCTTCGTGGCGGCGCAGTGCAAGGGCCATGACGTCGGGTCCGAGGCGACGGACGTCGCGGTGCTCCTCACCAGTGAGCTCGTCACCAACGCGGTCACCCACGGCCGCAGCGACGCGCGCCTGGCCGTCACCGTGACGCCCCGCGCGGTGCTGGTGGAGGTCGGCGACGACAACTCGCGGCACCCGCGGCTGCAGAACCTGGACCGCGACGCCCTCGACGGCCGGGGCCTGCGCATCCTCGACGGGCTCGCCACCCGGTGGGGCGTCCGGGAGGAGAGCCTCGGCAAGGTCGTCTGGTTCGAGGTGGCCACGTGAATCTGCCAGGCCTGTCCCGCTCGTCCTGTGGGTAAGGGGTCACTGTGAGTAGTGACCGCACCTCTTCCTTCGCCGCCGACGGCCCGCCACCCGGCGCCGACGGGGCGACCGCCGCCTGGCCCGGCCCGGCGACCACCGGCGTCGACCCCACGGCTGCGCTCGACGCGACGCCCCCGCGCCGGGTCGCCGACCGCTACGGCCTCGGCCGACGGCTCGGGTCCGGCGGGGCCGCGGACGTCTTCGAGGCCACCGACGACGTGCTGGGCCGCCGGGTGGCGCTGAAGCTGCTGCGCACCACCGCGTCGGTGCCGGACGCCCGGGAGCGCCACGACGCGGAGACGCGCCTGCTGGCGTCGTTCAACCACCCCCATCTCGTCACCGTCTACGACGCGGGCGTGGACGCCGGGCAGCCGTACCTGGTGCTGGAGCTCTGCGAGGGCCCGACGCTCGCGGCCGTGCTCGCCGAGGGTCCGCTGCCGGCCGACCAGGTCCGGCGGATCGGGCAGGCCGTCGCCGCGGCGCTCGCCTACGTCCACGCGCGCGGGGTCGTGCACCGCGACGTGAAGCCGGCGAACGTGCTCTCGACCCCGGACGGCACCTGGTTGCTGGCCGACTTCGGCGTCGCCCGCGACGAGGAGCAGGCCGGGCTCACCGCCCCCGCCCTCACCGTGGGCACGGCCGGGTACCTCGCCCCCGAGCAGGTCCGCGGCGAGCAGGTCACGGGCACGGCGGACGTGTACGCGCTCGGCCTGGTGCTGCTGGAGGCGCTCACCGGACACCGGGAGTACCCCGGCCCGGCGCTGGAGGCGGCCCTGGCGCGGCTGCACCGGGCGCCGGTGCTCCCGGTCACGCTGCCGGCGCCGTGGCGGAGCCTGCTCGCGGACCTGCTGGCGGGTGATCCGGCAGCCCGCCCCTCGGCAGCCACGGCCGCCGCGCGGCTCGCGACGCTGCCGGACGCAGCGGCCACCACGGTGCCGTTGCTCGTGGGCGCCGCGGCCGCAGCACCCCCGGCCGACGCCGCCGCGGCCGTTACGACCCTTCTGCCGCGGCCCAGGGGTGGTCTCCTGGCCGGCGGCTGGGTCCGGCGCCGTTCGGCCGTGCCGGTGGCCCTGGTCGGCGCCGGGCTGGCCGCCGGGCTCGTGGGGCTGGTCTTCGGGGGCGGCAGCGGCGGTGGCGCAGCCACCGGCGGAGCCGGGACGCCGGCCGCCGTCCCGGCGACCGGCGCGGTCACGCCGGCGGCCAGCACCGTGCCGGTCCAGCCGCCGGTCGCGGCGGTGCCCGTCGCGGTGGTCCCGACCAGCGCACCGGCCCCCGCGGCCGTGGCACCCGCGCCGGCGGCCCCCGCGACGGTCCCGAGTGTCGGGAAGGGCTGGACCGGCGGCAGCACCGGAAAGGGACACGGCCACAAGGGCGGCGACTGACGATCCACTCGAACGGGGACCTCGACCGCAACCAGTACTGGCGAGTAACATACGAAGCTACCGGCCAGTAACTTAGGTCGGGAGTCCCTGTCTCGGGCCGTCCGCGGCCCCGCCCATCCGCTGGAGTCGGCCGTCATGGGTCACTACAAGAGCAACCTCCGCGACATCGAGTTCAACCTGTTCGAGGTCTTCGGCGCGGCCGGGGCCATGGGCACCGGACCGTTCGAGCAGCTCGACGCCGAGTCGGCCCGCGACGTGCTCAAGGCCGTCGACGAGCTCGCAACCGGCCCGCTCGCGGAGTCGTTCGCGGACGCCGACCGCAACCCGCCGGTCTACGACCCGACGACCTACAGCGTGACGCTGCCGGAGTCCTTCAAGAAGAGCTACCAGGCGCTGTACGACGGCGAGTGGTGGCGCATGGAGCTGCCCGACCACATGGGCGGCCTGGGCGCGAGCCCCTCGCTGCGGTGGGCCATCGCCGAGATGATCCTGGGCGCCAACCCGGCCGTCTTCATGTACATGGCCGGGCCCGGCTTCGCCGCGATCATCGACCGCCTCGGCACGCCCGAGCAGAAGGTCTTCGCCCAGACCATGGTCGACAAGGCCTGGGGCTCCACGATGGTGCTGACCGAGCCGGACGCCGGCTCGGACGTCGGCGCGGGCCGCACCAAGGCGCTTCAGCAGGCCGACGGTTCCTGGCACATCGAGGGCGTGAAGCGCTTCATCACGTCCGGCGACTGGGACGTTCCCGAGAACATCGTCCACCTCGTGCTGGCCCGCCCCGAGGGCGTTCCCGGCGCCGGCGGGCCCGGCACCAAGGGCCTGTCGCTGTTCATCGTCCCCAAGTTCCACGTGACGAACTGGGAGACCGGGGAGCTCGGCGATCGCAACGGCGTCTACGTCACCAACGTCGAGAAGAAGATGGGCCTCAAGGTCAGCGCCACCTGCGAGGTCACCTTCGGCGAGCGCGAGCCCGCCGTCGGCTACCTGGTCGGCGAGGTCCACAACGGCATCGCCCAGATGTTCCAGGTCATCGAGAACGCCCGCATGATGGTCGGCACCAAGGCCATCGCGACCCTGTCGACCGGCTACCTCAACGCGCTCGACTTCGCGAAGACCCGCAAGCAGGGCGCGGACCTCACCCAGATGACCGACAAGACCGCGCCGCGCGTCGAGATCATCGCCCACCCGGACGTCCGCCGGCTGCTCATGCTGCAGAAGTCGTACGCCGAGGGCATGCGGGCGCTCATCGCGCTCACCGCCCGCCAGCAGGACGCCGTCAGCCTGGCCGAGGCCGCGGGTGAGCGCGACGAGCTGGCGATCAGGGTCAACGACCTGCTGCTGCCGCTCGTGAAGGGCGTCGGCTCCGAGAAGAGCTACGAGCTGCTCGCCAGCTCGCTGCAGCTGTTCGGTGGGTCCGGCTTCCTGCAGGACTACCCGATCGAGCAGTACATCCGCGACGCCAAGATCGACACCCTGTACGAGGGCACCACGGCGATCCAGGGCCAGGACTTCTTCTTCCGGAAGATCGTCCGGGACAAGGGCGAGGCGCTGCAGCACCTGTTCGGCCAGATCACCGAGACGGTGAAGGGCGCCGGCGGTCAGGACAACCTGGCCAGGGAGCGGGCGCTGCTCGGCACCGCGCTCGAGGACGTGCAGGCCATGGTCACGGGGATGGTCAACGACCTCACCTCGGCCATGGAGGACGTCCGCAACCTGTACAAGGTCGGCCTCAACACGACGCGGCTGCTCATGGGCGTCGGCGACCTGGTCGTCGGCTGGCTGCTGCTCCGCCAGGCCGAGGTGGCGCTCGCGGCGCTGCCCGGCGCGGCCGGCCGCGACGTGGCGTTCTACACCGGCAAGGTCGCCAGCGCCCGGTGGTTCGCCCGCAACGTCCTCCCCGAGCTGACCGCCCGACGGGCCGTGGTGGAGGCCACCGACCTCGACCTCATGGACGTCCCGGTCGAGTCCTTCTGAGTCCCCGGCGGGCTGCGCCCCGCCGCCAGCGCGAGGCCGGTCCCGTCGGGGCCGGCCTCGCGTGCGTCGGCCTCCCGGCGGGATCCCTGCGGGTGCGGCGGACCGGCACAGGGCCCGGCGCTATCCTGCCGGGACACCGCCGGAGCATGAGCGGCAGTCGGAAGGGAAGAGACCCCCTATGGGTATCGCCGTCGCACTGATCGCCGTCGCCATCGGCGCGGTACTCGAGTTCGCCGTGACCAGCACCAACGGCACGATCGACGTCAACGTGGTCGGGGAGATCCTGCTCATCGTGGGGATGGTCGGCTTCCTGGTGGCGCTGGGCTTCGAGATCAACCGGCGCCGGCCGCTGACGCAGACCCGGACCACGCAGGTCGAGCGGGGCGGCTACGACTACGGCGCCCGCCCCGAGACCTACGAGGACCCGGCGGCCTACCGCCCGCCGGCGACCGAGCGCACGCAGATCATCCGGGACGACTACCGCTGAGGTAGCTCGACCACCCGCCCCGCGGAAGCCTCGACGACCGCGAGGCCGCCGTCCGGCAGCAGGCACACGCCCGTCGGCTCCGCCAGGCCCCGCGCCAGGGTGGTCAACTCCCCGGTGTCCGGGTCGAACCGCCGCACGGCGCCGTTGTAGCTGTCCGCGACGGCCAGAGAGCCGTCACGCAGCAGCGCCAGCCCCAGCGGGTGCTGCAGCCGCGCGACGCGCGCGGGGCCGTCGGAGTGCCCGAAGTCGAAGAGCCCCTCGCCGACGGCCGTCCACACCTGCCCGGCAGTCGCGTCGACGTCGACCTCCAGCCAGCGCAGCGCGGAGCTCTCGGCGTCCACGAACCACAGCCGGCCCCGCGCCGGATCGGCGGCCAGCGCCGACGGCTGCGCGAGGAAGGCGGTGGTGGCCGGGCCGTCCCGCAGTCCCTCGGCCAGCTCGGCGCCCGCCATCACCTGCGTGGTGGCCGGACCGGTGGCCGTCGGCGGGTCGAGCCGCCAGAGCTGGTGCAGGCCGGCCATGGCGCACCAGAGCACCGCCCCCCGTTCGGCCGTCGCCGCGGGGCTGGACAGGTCGGCTGCGCCTGCGGGTCGGCGGGTCAGCGGCGCCGGCGCGGCTGCCTGCGCGCCGGTGCCGGCGAGTGACCGGACGTCCCCGGTCGTGGGGTCGACGCCGAGGATCCGGTGCGTCGCCTCGTCGGTCACGACCGCCGGCGACCCCCACGCGCGGGCACCGTCCGCCGACAACACCGTCACGCCGGTGGGGCGGCCGAAGAGCGGCGAGGCGACCAGGTGGCTGCGGCCGTCCGGCTCCCGCACGACCAGGCCGTCGCCCGTGGTGACGAGCAGTCGGTCCCCGGCGACCGCCACACCGTGCGGCACCGGCAGCCCGTCCACCAGCGCGCGCCCCGGGCCTCGGTTCCGAGCTCGCCCGCTGCGGGCGGCGGCGGCGCCACGTCGCCGGTCGGCCGCTCCGCCCGCAGCTGCTCCAGCAGCGCTGTGAGGCCCGCGACGTGTCCCTCACCCGCCACCTGCACCACGACGTAGCCGTCCGGATCGACGAGCGTCAGCGTGGGCCAGGCCTTCACCGCGTACTGCCGCCAGCTGGTCAGCGACGGATCGCTGAGCACGGGGTGGTCGACGCCCAGCCGGCGGATGGCCGTGCGGACCGCCCCGTCGATGCGCTCGTAGGCGAACTTCGGGGAGTGCACGCCGATGACGACCAGGTCGCCGGACCCCGGCCGGCCGAAGCGGCGCTCCAGCGGCCGCAGCTCAGCAGCCACGTGCTGGCAGTTGACGCACCCGGACGTCCAGAAGTCGAGCAGCACCCACCGGCCGCGGAGCGCCGCGAGCGACAGCGGTTGCCCGGTGTTGAACCAGCGGCCGGCGGCCAATTCCGGGGCACGGACCCGGGGACCGGCGCGCAGCGGGGGGCGGGGGGCGGTCACCGCCCCAGTCTCAGCCAGGACGGGGCCTCCGCGCCGTTGGGGGCTGTGTGGCAGGCCACACTCGTGGCAGAGTCCTGCTGATCACCCGCACGGCCCGAGCAGCAGAAAGGCCCACGATGGCGCGCTTCACCGTCACCCGACAGATCGCCGCACCGCCCGAGACCGTCTGGCACCTGCTGTCGGACATCACGACGTGGCGGGACTGGACCCCCTTCACCAGCTCCGAGCGGACGAAGGAGGGGGCCGGGTACCCCGACGGCGTCGGGTCGCTGCGGCGGCTGACCACGCCGGTGCTGACCACGGTCGAGGAGATCGTCGTCTCGGAGCCGCCGCACCGGCTGGTCTACGAGATGCGCAGCGGGCTGCCGCTGCGGAACTACCGCGGCGAGGTGCTCGTGGAGCCGTACAACGACGACTCCACCTGCCTGACGTACACGGTCAGCTTCGGCGCCCGGGTGCCGGGCGCGGCCGCGGCGCTGGCGCCGGGCGCGAAGCTGGCGCTCGAGCACCTGGTGGCGCGACTGGCGAAGGCGGCGGCGCGGGCCGCGAAGGCCCCCGCGACCGCCTGACGGCCTCAGCCGCAGCAGCCCCCGCCGCAGCAGCCGCCCCCGCCCGCGCCGGCGGGCTGCGCGGCGGATCCGGCCACGGCCAGCGCGGCGAAGAGCCGTGTCGTGTCGGTGTGCCCGGCCGGGCACGCGACAGCGGCGGGCGCCGGGTCGGTGATCGCGCGGCGGACCTCGAACCGGGTGTCGCAGGTCCGGCAGCGGTAGTCGTAGGCAGCCATGGTCGTCAGGATAGGGCCGCCGGCCCCTAGAGCGCCCCGGTCACCCACAGCCCGAGGGCAGCGGCCAGCAGGGTCAGCACCAGCGTGCCGGCGCCGTTGGCCAGCGCCGCGGCCCACCGCCGCTCCTGCAGCAGCCGCACGGTCTCGAAGCTCGCGGTGCTGAACGTCGTATAGCCGCCGCAGAACCCGGTGCCCGCAACCGTGCGCAGCGCGGTGGGGGCCCCGTGCGCCAGCGTCAGCCCGGTGAGCACGCCCAGCAGCAGGGAGCCGCTGATGTTGATGAGCAGGGTCCCGTAGGGGAAGCGCCGCCCGGCGCGGGCCACCACCAGCCCGTCCAGCGCGAAGCGCGCCACGGCGCCCAGCCCGCCGGCCAGGCTCATCACGAGGACGATCATCCGTGCCCCCGCCGGTGCCGGGCAGCGCCGGCGGCGATGCCGAGCCCGGACGCCAGCAGCCCCGCCCCCACGGAGACGAGCGCGTACGCAGCCGCGAGGCCGGGGCGCGCGGCGTGCAGCAGCAGGTCCGTCTCGACGGCCAGCGTGCTGTACGTCGTGAAGCTGCCGAGGACCCCGGTGCCCAGGCCGAGCCGCAGGACGCGGCGGCCACCCGCATCGGGCCCGCGCCGCACCAGGGTCTCCAGCAGCACCCCCAGCAGGAAGGCGCCGAGCAGGTTGACCGCCAGCGTGCCCCCGGGCCAGGCGCCCGGTCGAGTCGGCAGCGCCAGCCCGACGGCGTACCGCAGCGGCGTCCCCACGACGCCCCCGAGCAGGACAACGGCCGCCAGGGGCGGCCGCAGGTGGGCGGGGCGCGGCGCCGGGTCGGGGTCGGCCGGCAGCGCCGGGCGAGGGTCCGTGGCGGGCAGACCGGGGGGCTCCGTCAGGGCAGGCTCCGGGATCGTCGACGGGCGGTGGGCCGCGCTGCCGTCCCGAGTCTAGTGATCGGCGGGCAGCACTCCCGCGGTCGCCGCCGGCAGCGCGCCCGGCCCGGGGAGCGGCAGGGACACCCGGAACGTGGCGCCCTCGCCCGGCATGGTCTCCAGGTCGACGCGGCCCCCGTGCGCGGCCACCACGGCCGCGACGATCGACAGGCCGAGGCCGCTGCCACCGCCCTTCGTCACCCCCTGCGCACGGGTGCGCGAGGGGTCGACCCGGTAGAAGCGCTCGAAGACGCGCTCCGCCACGTCCGGCGCCAGGCCGGGCCCAGCGTCGGACACCTCCAGTACGGCCTCGCCGTCGCCGGCCGCCAGGCGCACGGTCACCGGCGTGCCCTCCGGGGTGTGGCGCAGCGCGTTGGTCACCAGGTTGCCGACCACCTGCCGCAGCCGCATCTCGTCACCGAGGACGACCAGGTGCTCGGGGATGGCCAGCGTCAGCGGCCGGCCCGGGTCGACGGCGCCCGCGTCGTGGACCGCGTCGGAGGCCAGCGCCACCAGGTCGACGGGGGTCCGCTCCAGCGGCCGCTGCTGGTCCAGCCGGGCCAGCAGCAGCAGGTCCTCGACGAGCAGACCCATCCGCTTCGCCTCGTCCTCGATGCGGCGCATCACACGGGCGAGCGTCTCGGGATCCTCCGCGGCACCGGCCCGGAACAGCTCGGCGAAGCCGCGGATCGACGTCAGCGGGGTGCGGAGCTCGTGGCTCGCGTCGGCGACGAAGCGCCGAAGCCGTTCCTCCGAGGCGGTCCGCTCCGCGAACGCCGTCTCGATCTGGGTGAGCATGCCGTTCAGTGTCTGGCCGAGGCGCCCCACCTCGGTGCGGTCGTCGTCGGTGGTGACGCGCTGCGTCAGGTCCCCGGCCGCGATCCGCTCCGCGGTGCGCCGCATGTCCTCCAGCGGCCGCAGCCCCACCCGCACGACGATCACGCCGAGCGCGAGCAGCGCCAGCAGCACGATGAACAGGACGATCAGGTCGACCACGATCACGTAGTGCGCCGTGGCGTCCACGTTCGCCAGCGACACGGCGATGACGATTCCGGCGGGCCGGCTGGTGCCGTCCTGCTGATTGATGATGTGGCCGGCCTGGATCAGCACGCGGTAGCGCTCACCGTCGGTGGCCCGGGCGGTGAAGAACTGCCCGTCCAGCGCGGCGACCTCGGCGCTGGTCAGGTCGGGCAGGTTCAGGTCCTGCGGCGAGCGGCCCAGCGGTGCCCGCGAGAGGGCGGCGTTGAGGGCGCCGTCCGCCTCGAACACCTGCACCAGGTAGCTCGACAGCTCACCGCTCTGGCGGGCGGACGGCCCGGGGCGGGTGATCTGCGGCGCCGCGAGGGCGAGCTGGGCGTCGGTCCGCTGGATGAGGAACGAACGCATCCGCTGCACGGCCACGGCATCGGCGGCGGTCACGCCGACCGCCACGAGGACCAGCAGGCCGGCGAGCAACCGGACCCGCAGCGAGCGGGGCGCCTGCGCCCGGTGCACCGCGGCGAGCGCCCGGCGGAGCCTGGACGAGCGCGACGGCCGCGGCGGTGGGGGCTCGTCGGGGCCGCCGGCCAGCCAGCCCGGCACGGCCGGGACGGTGGCCAGGCCGTCGTCCCCGTCCGGGGTCGCGCCGGTGTCGGGACCGTGCCCGGAGCCGGGGGACGCCGCCGACCCCGCCGGGGCCGGCGACAGCCCGGATCCGTGCACGGGCACGGCTACACCCGGGGCAGACGCAGGCTGTAGCCGACGCCGCGCAGGGTGTGGATGAGCGGGGGCTGCGCCTTGTCGATCTTCTTGCGCAGGTAGGAGATGTAGGACTCGACGATGCCGGCGTCGCCGCCGAAGTCGTAGTGCCACACGTGGTCGAGGATCTGCGACTTCGACAGCACCTTGCCGGAGTTCAGCATCAGGTACCGGAGCAGCGTGAACTCGGTCGGCGTGAGCTGCACGAGCTCCCCGGCCCGCCACACCTCGTGGCTGTCCTCGTCCATCTCGAGGTCGGCGAAGCGCAGCCGGCCGTCGTCCTGCGCGGTGTCCTCGTCGCGGACCCGGCGCAGCACGGCGCGGATGCGGGCGACGACCTCCTCGAGGCTGAACGGCTTCGTGACGTAGTCGTCGCCGCCGACGGTGAGGCCGGCGACCTTGTCGTCCGTGCCGTCGCGGGCGGTGAGGAAGAGGACCGGGACGCGGGTGCCCGAGGAGCGCAGCTGGCGCGTCACCTCGAAGCCGTCGAGGTCGGGGAGCATCACGTCGAGGACGAGCATGTCCGGCCGGTGCTGCTCCGCCGCGGCGAGCGCCTCCGCGCCGGTCGTGGCCGTGACGACGTCGAACCCGACGAACCTCAGGGAGGCCGACAGGAGGTCCACGATGGCCGGCTCGTCGTCGACGACCAGCAGCTTGGCTCCGGTACCGGGTGTCGCGACCGTCACTGCATTACCTCCTGCACGGCCGGGATGCTCCCGGCGGGATCCGAGCACTGAGGCACTCGGGCTGGTGCACCGAGCCTGCGCGTCGAAGCTGGGAGCGCGCTGGACGCCCGCTGGACCACCTCTGCCAGTGTGCGCCCGGAGGGGCGGCTCAGCCGACCGGTTGGCCGATCTGCGCGGCGACCGTCGTGCGCGTGACCACCCGGAGCCGGCGGTCGTCGGCCGCCAGCTCGAGGCCGGCCGCCGCGGCGTGCCGGGCCAGGAGCGTGGCGAGGCGCGCGCGGCCCCGCCCGTCGGGGGTCAGCGCCTCGCCGCGGCGGGTCGGGGCAGCGGCCAGGAGCCAGCGGGCGACCAGCCCGCGCAGGTGCTTGCCGGTGTGGCTGGGGGCGGCGCGGGCGTCGGCCGCGGGCACGCCGGGCGGCGCGTAGGCGGGCTCGACGACGACCCCGGAGGCGGGGAGGCGGCCGAAGCTCTTCACCGTCGCCGAGCGGAGGTCGACGAGCAGGTGGTCGGCGACGAGCTCCGCCAGCAGCGGCGTGAGCAGCGGCCGCCACCGGGCGGCGGGGTTGGTGCCGGGGGGCGGGTCCTCCGAGGCCAGGGTGCGGGGCAGCGGGTCGCTGCCCCGGACCAGCCCGAACAGCCGGCCGGCGACGAGCGCATGGTCGGCGCCGCGGCGCAGGGTGCGCGCGTCGAGCGCGTCGTAGAGGACGCCGGAGTAGCGGAGCAGGGCGGGCAGCGCGCCGGGGTCCCGGTCCGGCTCGGCGGCCAGGAGCTCGGCGCGCAGCTCCGCGAGCTGGGGGAACGAGAGCTGCGCCGGGTCCCACAGCGGTGCGCGGGGCGGGTCGGGGGCCTTGCCCTTGCTGGGCGGGAGCAGGACGAGCACGGGGCCATCCTCTCGCGGACGGGCGGCGACCCCGCCGGCACCAGCCGCCCCACCCTAGGAGCTCGCCGGCTGCGTCAGGTCGTAGACCGTCTGCCCACCGACCGTCGTTGCCGTGTAGTGCGCCGCGACCCAGGTCGCGATGCCGGCCGCGTCCTGCCCGCCGCCGAAGCCCCCGCCCTGGCCGCCCACGAAGTAGTGGACCAGCCCCTGGGCCACGTAGGACCGGAACTGCGCCAAGGTGGGCGCGTTGTCGGTGCCGGTGAAGCCACCGATCCCGATCACCGAGGCGCCGCTCGCGAGCTCCAGCGACGCCGCGCTCTGCGCCCCGGAGGTCGCAGCCGCCCAGCGGGTGGTGCTCGCCTTCAGCAGCGCCGTCAGCGCGGAGTTGGTGGCGGTGTCACCACCGGGGCCACCCGCCATGCGGCCGGTCATGCGGCCGGTCGTGCTGCCGCCCGGGAACCCGCCCCTCGTCGCGCCGGTCGCGCCGCCCGGCAGCGCCGGCCGGGTCCCGGTGGCCCCGCCGCCGAAGCCACCGCCGGGCCCGCCCATCGCGCCGGCCGAGGAACTAGGGCCGCTGGAGGGGATGGAGCCGGTGTGGGAGGCCGCCGCGGTGGCGACGCCCCACGCGGCGGTGCCGCCGCCCAGGGTCAGCGCCCCGCTGAGCGCGGCGACGGCCATCGCCCGCCGGACGCCCATGGCGGCAGCGACGAGGCCGCCGATGGCCAGCGCGCCGAGGACCACCAGCGGGTACGGCTCCCAGGTGTTCCAGCTGCTCTGGTGGAGCAGGTGGACGTCCCAGACCACGGTGGCGATCACCATCGCGGCGAGTCCGACGAGAGCCGCGAGCCGCGTGCGGACGGCGCCGCCCGAGGAGCCGGGGCGGCGCATCGCCGACCACAGCTGCTGACCGCCGATGGCCACACAGGCGGCCACGGCCGGGGCCAGGGCCACCGTGTAGTACGGGTGGATCGTGCCCTGCATGTAGTCGAAGACCAGCGCGGTGACGAGCAGCCAGCCGCCCCAGAGGACGAGGCCGGCCCGGGCCCGGTCGCCGCGGTGGCGCCGCAGCGTCAGGGCCAGCCCGGCGACCAGCGCGACGAGAGCGGCCGGCAGCAGCCAGGACGCCTCGAGGCCCATCTCGGAGGAGAGGACGCGGGTGAGCCCGGTGGTGCCGCCGAACCGGGCGTTGCCGCTCATGGCGCCGCCGCCCCCACCGCCGCCGTTGCCCTGGCCGCCGAAGAGCCGGCCGAGGCCGTTGTAGCCGAACGCCAGCCCCAGCACCGAGTTGTTGCCGGAGCCGCCGATGTACGGGCGGTCGGCGGCCGGGGTCAGGGCCACGGCGAGCACGTACCAGCCCGCGCCCACCAGCAACGCCGTCCAGCCGAGGAACAGCTGCAGCAGCCGGCGGCCGAGCGAGGTCGGGGCCGCGATCAGGTAGCCGAGCCCGAGGGCCGGCAGGACCAGCAGCGCCTGCCCCATCTTCGTGATGAAGCCGAAGCCCAACAGGATGCCGGCGGCGACGATCCAGCGGGTGCCGGCCTTCTCCAGCGCCCGGGTGACGCAGTAGGCCGCGGCGACGAGCTCCAGGACCAGCAGCGCGTCGGGGTTGTTGAACCGGAACATGAGCACGGCGGCGGGCGTCAGGGCGAGGACGGCGCCGGCGACCAGCCCGGCTGCGTGGCCGGACACCCGCCGGACAGCGCCGTACAGCAGCCCGACGGCGGCGACGCCCTCGAGGGCCTGCGGCACCAGCATGCTCCAGCTGGAGAAGCCGAAGAGCCGGCCGGAGAGCTCCATCGGCCACAGGCTCATCGGCGGCTTGTCGACCGTGATGGCGTTGCCGGCGTCCAGCGAGCCGAAGAAGAACGCCTTCCAGCTCTGGGTGCCCGCCTGCACGGCGGCGGAGTAGAAGCTGTTCGCCCAGCCCGAGGCCGACAGGTCCCAGAGGTACAGGACGGCGGTCGCCACCAGCAGGCTGAGCAGCGCCGGGCGGGCCCAGCGGGGATCGCCCTCGGCGCCGCGGACGAGGCGCTGCCCGCGGCTGCGCTGCGGCGGGCCGACGGCGACGGGCGGGGGCGTCGGGCGGGGCTGCGGGCGGACGGGGGCCGCCGTCGTGGTGAGTCCCATGGCGGTCTCCTCGGCAGGGGGTGCGGTCGGGTGGGCGGGCGGTGGAAGCGGGCTCATGCGGCACGCCCCGGACGGAAGACCCAGGCGCGGAAGAGCAGGAATCGCAGGACGGTGGCGGCGAGGTTGGCGGCGACCAGGACCGCCGCCTCCACGAGCCGGGAGGGGCGCGCGCTCGCCGCGCTCAGCAGCGCGAGCGCGCCGCTGGTCAGCCCGAGCCCGAGGCCGAAGACCACGAGGCCCTGCAGCTGGTGGCGCGCCGCGCCGCTGCGCCCGGCGACGCCGAACGTCAGCCGTCGGTTCGCCGCGGTGTTCGCGACCGCCGTGAGCAGCAGCGCCACGAGGTTGGCGGCCTGGGCGCCGACGGTGCCGCGCAGGGCCAGGTAGAGCACCAGGTAGGCCAGGGTGCTGGCGACCCCGATCGCGACGAACCGGGCCAGCTGCCGCGGCAGCCCGGCGGGGACGCCGGGCACCGCCTCGACCGGCAGGGCGCCGCGCCCGATCTGCTCCCGCAGCCGGGCGACGGGAAGGTCGCCGTGGGCCAGCGCCCGGCCGACCCGCCAGACGCCCTGCAGGTCGGCCGCTGCCGTCGCGAGGATGTCGACGCGGCTGTCCGGGTCGTCGACCCAGTCGACCGGCACCTCGTGGATGCGCAGCCCGGAGCGCTCGGCCAGCACCAGCAGCTCGGTGTCGAAGAACCACCCGGTGTCGGCGACGAGCGGCAGCAGGTCGGCGGCCACGTCGGCGCGGATGGCCTTGAAGCCGCACTGGGCGTCGGTGAACCGTGCGGACAGCGCGCCGCGCAGGATCAGGTTGTAGCAGCGGGAGATCACCTCGCGCTTCGCCCCGCGCACCACCCGCGAGCTGCGGGACAGCCGGCTGCCGATCGCCAGGTCGGAGTGGCCGCTGATCAGCGGCGCGATGAGCGGGAGCAGAGCCGCGAGGTCCGTCGACAGGTCGACGTCCGTGTAGGCGAGAACCTGCGCCTCGGACGCCGACCAGGCGGCGTGCAGGGCGCGGCCCCGGCCCTTCTCGGCCAGGTGCAGCACCGCGACCGCGGCCAGCTCCGTCTCGAGCCGTCGGGCGACGCGCAGGGTCCTGTCGGTGCTGCCGTTGTCCGCGATCGTGATCTGGCACGGGTACGGCACGTGCTCGGCAAGGTAGGCGGCCACACGGCGGATGCAGGGTTCCAGGTCGTGTTCCTCGTTGTGGACGGGGACCACGAGGTCGAGCAGGGGTCGCCCGGGCTGGACGCGGAGCGGCGCGCGCCGGGGGCCGGGGCGGGGCTTGGCTGCGGTGCCGGCTCCTCCCGGGGGGCCGGCCAGCGTGGCGGTGGGCGTCGAGGTCATGCCGCCACGTTCGCCGCGCGGACTATCCCGGGTGTGTGGCGCACCTGGACGCGGGCTGACAGTGGAGCCCGGGCGCGACCCACGGGCGCCCCGACCAGCTAGATCCGGCCGCCGCTGCCGGCGCGCAGGGCCCGCAGCCCACTGCGGAGCTGGTCGACGGGGCCGGTGACCCGCCGCAGGACGGGCGTCGGGCCACCGCTGGCGGCGTGGGCGCCCTCAAGCCACTCCCGCAGGGTGCTGAGCGCGTCGTGCCGGGGCTCCCAGCCGAGCGACCGGGCCTTGGCCGTGGCCAGCACGGGCGAGCGGAGCGCCAGCTCGACCCACCCCCGGTCGGCGGGGTGCAGCCGCAGCCGCCACGTCAGCTCGACGGCGGCGCGGACGGCTGCGGGCGGGAGGGGGACGACGCGGGCGGAGAAGAACGCACCGAGCGTCCCCGCGTCGAGCGGCGGGTCGGCCGCCAGGTTGAGGCCGCCGCGCACGTCGGAGCGCAACGCCAGGACGACCGCGCGCGCCACGTCGGCGGTGTGGACGATCTGCAGCCGCAGGCCCCGCGGCAGCGGGAGCACCGGCAGGTGCCCGGGGCGCAGTAGCGGAACCGGCAGGAACGGCCCCAAGAAGTAGCGGCCCTGGGAGCTGGCCGCCTGCCGCTGCAGGATGACGCCCGGGCGCACGCGGACGACGCGCAGCCCCGGCCGCTCGGCCTCGGTGTCGTCCAGCACCCGCTCCTGCGCCGCCTTGTGCGCGGAGTACAGGCTGCCGGGCACGCCCTCGGTCGGCCACGACTCGGCCACCGGCGTGCTCTTGGGTGCCGGGGAGTAGGCCCCCACGGAGCTGAGCGCGACGAGCGTCGGCACGCCCGCGTCGAGCAGCGCCCGGACGACGTGGCGGGTGCCGTCGACGTTGACGGCCCGCATCAGCTCCGGTGCATGGCTCGGCTGGATGAGCCACGCCAGGTGCACCACCGCGTCGATGCCGGCGAAGGCGGCCCGGAGCTGGGCCGGGCTGTCGGGGCACGCGACGTCGATGGACCGCCAGACGACGTTCTCGGTGAGGAACGGTGGCAGGTCGTCGCCGGTGGGGAGCCGCCGGGCGATGGCCACCACCTGCTCGATGTCCGGATCGGTGTGCAACTGCTCGAGCAGCCGCGTGCCGACGTTGCCGGTGGCGCCGGTGACCGCGATACGCATGTGGCCGGGGTACCCGGTGCCCTGCGGCGCAACCGAGACTCGACCAACTTATGACGCGGTCTTGGTCGCCCCCGCCCGCGCCGTCGGCGCCGTCACCGGCAGGCGGACGCTGAACGCCGTCCGCCCGGGCGCGCTGTCCACGTCCACGGTCCCGCCGTGCGCGTGCACGACGGCGGCGACGATGGCCAGGCCCAGCCCGGTGCTGCCGGCCGCGCGGGCCCGGGCGCTGTCGCCGCGGGCGAACCGCTCGAAGACGGTGGCCTGCAGTTCGGGAGCGATGCCGGGGCCGGAGTCGGTCACCGCGAGCAGCACCTGGCCGTGCCGCGGCCGGGTCAGCCGCACGGTCACGGTCGTCCCGGCCGGCGTGTGGGTCCGTGCGTTCGCCAGCAGGTTGGCCAGCACCTGGTGCAGCCGCAGGGCGTCCCCCTCGACGACGACCGGGGCCTCGGGCAGGTCGAGCTGCCAGACGTGGTCGGGCCCCGCGACGTGCGCGTCGCTGACCGCGTCGACGGCCAGTACCGACAGGTCCACGGGGGCGTGCTCGAGCGGCCGGCCGGAGTCCAGCCGGGCCAGCAGCAGGAGGTCCTCCACCAGGCCGGTCATCCGCTGCGCCTCGGACTCCACCCGACCCAGGGCGTAGGCCACCGGCTCGGGCACCTCGTCCCGGTTCCGGCGGGTGAGCTCCGCGTAGCCGCGGATGGCCGCGAGCGGGGTCCGCAGCTCATGGCTCGCGTCGGCGACGAACTGCCGGACCCGCATCTCGCTGGCCTGCCGGGCGCCGAGCGCGCTGTCCACGGCCTCCAGCAGGTGGTTGAGCGCCCCGGCGACCTGGCCCACCTCGGTCCGCGGGTCGGTGTCCCGCAGCGGCACCCGGTCGGCGAGCTCGACCTCCCCGCGCCCCAGCGGCAGCTCGGCCACCCGCGTGGCGACCGTCGCGACGCGGGCGAGGGGCCGCAGCGTCCAGCGGACGATCAGCGTGCCGGCGACCGCTGCGACGGCCAGCGCGACGCCCGCCACCGCGAGCCCGGCCAGCAGCAGCCGGGTGATGGTGGCGTTGACGCCCGCCAGCGGCAGTCCGGTGACGAAGACGTCGCCGTCGGGGGCCCGCACGGCGAGGATGCGCACCTCGCCCACCCCCGGCACCGAGCGGGTGCGGATGCGGCCGTCGGTGGGCAGCCGCAGCAGGAGCTGCTGCGCCGCGGCGCCGAGCTGCTGCGGCGAGCCGCTCGCCGCGAGGACGCCGGACGACGTGACCATGCCGCCGCTGATCCGCGCGCCCAGCGTCCCGGCCGCCTGGCCGAGGGCGAGCGACGACCCCGGGCCGCCCGCCGTGAATGGGCCGCCGCCCGGGCCGCCGCCGCCCGTGGGACCCGGCAGCCCGCCGAGCTGCCCGCCGTTGCCGGCGTCCCCGTCGGGGGCCCGCTGCGGCAGCGCCGTGCGGTCGCGTGCCGCAGCGAGCTGGGTGTCGAGCCGCCCGACCAGGTAGCCCCGCAGGACGCTGCCGGTGATGCCGCCGACGACCACCAGCACCAGGGTCAGCAGCAGGACGAGCGCGGCGACCAGCCGCACCCGCAGCGACAGGGACCGCCTCACGCCGGCCGGATCAGGTACCCGGCGCCGCGGACCGTGTGGATCATCGGCTCGCGGCCGGCGTCGATCTTCTTGCGCAGGTAGGAGATGTACAGCTCGACGACGTTGCCCTGGCCACCGAAGTCGTAGTTCCAGACCCGGTCGAGGATCTGCGCTTTGCTGAGCACGCGGCGGGGGTTGCGCATGAGGAAGCGCAGCAGCTCGAACTCGGTGGCCGTGAGCTCGATGAGGTCGTCCGCGCGACGCACCTCGTGGCTGTCCTCGTCGAGTGTGAGGTCGCCGACCGCGAGCAGCGACGACGGCCCGGCCATGACGTGGGTACGGCGGAGCAACCCGGTCAGCCTCGCCAGCACCTCCTCGATGCTGAAGGGCTTCGTGACGTAGTCGTCGCCGCCGGCTCGCAGCCCCGCCACCCGGTCCTCCACGGAGTCCTTCGCCGTGAGGAAGAGGACCGGCAGCTCGGGGGCGTCCGCCCGCAGCCGCCGCAACAGCTCGAGCCCGTCCAGGTCGGGCAGCATGATGTCCAGGATCGCGGCGTCGGGGCGCCACTCGCGGGCGGTCCGCAGCGCGGCCTGGCCGTCACCCGCCGACCGGACGTCCCACCCCTCGTAGCGCAGGGCGAGGGACAGCACATCGCCGATGGTGGGCTCGTCGTCGACGACGAGCACCCGCGGCGGGGAGCCGTCGGGGCGCAGCAGCGCCGGCGTGCGGCCGGGAGCGGTCATGCGGCCATGCTGGCACCTCCGGACGACCGGCCCCGCCCGGGCCGGAACGTCCACATGCATCGCCCACGGCACCCACAGGCTCCGGACAGGCTCACTCCCGACGCTTGCTTCATCGCGGCACCTGACCGCGCGTTCGACGAGGAGCAGCCCCGATGTCCAACGAGCCGGAGTTCGACCGACCCTCCCCCGAGCGGTCCGAGGGCACCATCCCCACCCCGCACGACGCCCCGAGCCCCGCCGGGCCGCTGTCCGACTGGGTGCCGGCGGAGAGCGACGGGAACACCGCCGCGGCCGACCCGGCTGCCGGGACAGCCCCGGTGACGGCCACCGCGCCCCGCGCCCCGCTCGCCACCCGCAAGCGCCTGCTCGTCGGCGCGGCCGTGGCCGTGGGGATCGCGGCGACGGGCGGCGTCGCCGTGGCCGCGACGCACGACGGCGGCAGCTCGGCCACCGCGGGCGGCCAGTACGGGCACGAGGGGATGGGCGGCCCGGGCGGCTTCGGCGGCCGGGGCGGCATGGCGGGCGGCCTGGCGGACGCACTGCACGGCACGTTCGTGGCCACCGCGCCGTCCGGCACCGGGACCGTGACCGAGACCCTGCAGACGGGCGCGGTGACCGCTGTCAGCGGCACCTCGCTGGCGGTCAAGAGCACCGACGGCTACACGCAGACCTACACGATCACCGGCACGACGACGGTCGGCCGCTCGCAGACCATCAGCCAGGTGAAGGTGGGCGACACCGTCACGGTCGTCGCGCAGGACAACGCCGCCACCTCGGTGCAGGACCGGTCGCTGCAGACGGCCCCGGGCGGCACGGGCCGGTCCGGCGGCCGCGGTCCCGGCAACGACGGCCCGGGCACCGGCACCACCTCCGGCGCCGCCGGCACGCCCGGCACCACCTCCGGCACCACCTGAGCCCACCGCGTTGGGCCCGCTGGTCCGCACCGGGCCCCCGGCCTACCGTGACCCGATGGGGGAGCTGTCCGCTGCGGCGCTGCTGCTCGACATGGACGGCACCCTCATCGAGGCCGTCGGCTCGTGGGACCAGCACTGGTCCGACTGGGCCGGCCACCACCGGCTACCGCGCGACCCGGTGGTAGCCGCGGCCCGGGAGGGACCGGCCGAGGCCGTCGTCGCCCGGTTCCTGCCCGGCGCAGCCAGTGCGGACGTGTCCGCCGAGGTCGCGTGGGTCGAGCGGCTCGACAGGTTCCGCCTCGTCGAGGCGGCGCTGCCCGGGGCGGCGGCGGTCCTGGCGCAGCGCGGCCTGCCCGTCGCCGTCGTCACCTCCGCGGCCCGCGGCACCGCCGTGCTGCGGCTGCAGCGGGCGGGCCTGCCGCAGCCCGCGGTGCTGGTGGCGGCCGGTGACGTCCGGCACGGCAAGCCGGATCCCGAGCCGTACCTGACGGCGGCGGCCCGGCTCGGTGTCGACCCGACGGACTGCGTCGGCGTGGAGGACACGCCCTCGGGCGTCGCGAGCCTGCGGGCGGCGGGCCTCGTGGCCGTCGGGGTGCTCACCACACGGGACGCCGCGGCGCTGCACGAGGCGGACGTGACCCTCCCGGACCTCGCGGCGCTGCAGGTCGTGCCCGGCGGCGTGCGGTGGGTTACGGACAGCTAGCCCGCCGAGCCCTACTGTCCGCAGCATGGACTGGAAGCTCGAGGTCGTCGTCGTGCCCGTCTCCGACGTCGACCGGGCGAAGGATTTCTACACGGACCGGTTCGGCTTCCACCTCGACGTCGACCACCGGGCCGGGGACTTCCGCGTCGTGCAGCTGACGCCGCCCGGCTCGGCCTGCTCCGTCACGCTCATGCGGAACGAGGCGGCCGGCTCCCTGCGGGGGCTGCACCTGGTCGTGTCGGACCTGGCCGCGGCCCGCGCGGAGCTGGTGGAGCGTGGCGCCGAGATCAGCGAGCCGTTCCACTTCGACGCCGGCGGCCAGCAGCCCGGGGCGGATCCGGAGCACCGCGACCACGGCAGTTTCCTGTCGCTGGCGGACCCCGACGGGAACGGCTGGCTGATCCAGGAGGTCCCCAGCCGCGGCTGACGCGTCAGCGCTGGGCGGCGGGCCGCTCGGCGGCGGCGAGCTTGGTGTTCAGCCGCTCCCGCTGCGGCACGACCGTGTACTTGGGATCGTGCGCGGACGCCTGCCCGGCCTCGAAGATGCCGAAGCGCAGGCACGCACTGCCCGCGACGAGTGAGGCACCGGACACCGCCGCCAGGACCCGGCCGGCCACGCCGGGGACCCGGCGCGAGGCGATGGCACCGGCTGCGCCGGAGGCCGTGAAGGTGCGCGCCAGCTTCATCAGCCTGCCCGGCTTCCCCTGCTCCAGCGGCTCGGCGAGCAGGCCCATCCGCTTCTCCATGACGGTGGCGACGGCGAGCTCGGAGATGGCTCCCGCCGCGCCCAGCCGCAGGGCCGGGCCCGCCTCGTCCGTCGGCGCCCAGATGAGCCCCATCCCGCCGGACGCGGCCGCCGCCGAGCCGACGAACACGAACGGCAGGTAGTGCCGGGCACCGAACCAGGTCGGGGTAGCGGTGTCCGTCAGCAGCACGGCGGTGTAGGCGGCGACGCCCGGGGCGATGGTGGCGGCGCCCAGCCCCGCCGGGGTGCGCAGCGCGCGCACCAGACCGCCGACCCAGCCGTCCCGCAACCCCGTCGGCAGCAGCCCCGTCAGCTCGCCGGCGCCGGCCAGCATCGCGAGCGGCCCGTACCCGACCAGCAGCCACGTCCCGACGGACATGGGTGAGGTCGGCTTCGCAACCCGCAGCATGTTGATGAAGCGCATGGGGCGGCCCAGGTCGTGCACGAGCGCCGCGAGACTGAGGCCGATCGCACCGGCCGCCGTGATGTGGGTACTGCGACGCAACGTCTCCCGGCCGGTGGCCGTGGCCCCCGCACCGAGCAGCGACGACCCCGCGGCGAGCCCGCCGAGGAACAGGTAGGCCGGGATGTCGGCCTCCCAGGGCGACGCCTTGACGACGGGCCGGCCGTAGTAGCTCGTGAAGTGCGCCTCGGGCACCATCTCCCGTTCGGCGCGGCCGCGGCCGCTGCGCCGTCGGCCGCCACGACGCCCCTCACCCGGGGTCACCCAGTCCGGGCGGGCGCCACCGGGGCTGCGGGAGGCGTTCGGGGTCGGGGAGCCGGAGGTCGCGGCCCCGTTGGCCGAGGGGTCGGTCACCGGTCACCCACCAGGAACGCCGCGGCCGCCGCGGCACCGAACGCGAGCGCGGCCATCCCGGCCCGCTTCCACATCCCGGGCAGCTCCGCCGTGCAGACCAGCGGGTCCGGCGGCAGCCCGTACACCTCCGGCTCGTCGAGCAGCAGGAAGAACGCGCCCGCGCCGCCGACCCCGTCGCCCTCGTCGTGCCCGTAGAGACGGGCCTCGGTGACGCCCTGGCCCTGCAGGGTGGCGAGCCGCTGCGCCGCGCGCTCGCGCAGCTCGTCCACGTCACCGAACTGGATGGACTCCGTCGGGCACGCCTTCGCGCAGGCCGGTGTCAGGTCGCCCTTCAGCCGGTCGTAGCAGAGCGTGCACTTGTTGGCGCCGCCGACGCCGACCGCGCCCTCGGGGCCGTCCCGGCGGTCGATGACGCCGAACGGGCACGCGGGCACGCAGTAGCCGCACCCGTTGCAGACGTCGTCCTGCACGACGACCGTGCCGAACTCGGTGCGGAACAACGCGCCCGTCGGGCAGACGTCGAGGCAGGCGGCGTGGGTGCAGTGCTTGCAGACGTCGCTCTCCATGAGCCACCGGAACTCGGTGCGCTGCGCGCCCTCGGCCCGGCCGGGCAGCTCGAACGACGGGATGCCGAGGTCGACCTTGTTCGTGTCCGTGCCGAGCGCCATGCGGTCCCCGAGCAGCGCCTGATCGGCTGCCACGTTGAGCAGGTCCGTCGCGGGTGGCCCCGCGGCGGTGCCCGCCATCCCCGGGTCGTGCTCCGGGTGGCCGCTCTTCGGCTGCTCGATGAACTTCACGTGGCGCCACGTGCTGGCACCGAGGGACCCGCTGTTGTCGTACGAGGAACCGAGGAACTGCAGCCCGTCCTCGGGGACGGCGTTCCACTCCTTGCAGGCGACCTCGCAGGCCTTGCAGCCGATGCAGACCGACGTGTCGGTGAAGAACCCCTTGCGCGGCTGCGGCGCCGTCCACCCGGCGTCGGGCGCCGGGTCGAGCGGCCCCGCCCAGCTGGTCGGAGAGGGGCTCAGGGGACGTTCCGGTCTCGTCGTGGTCACTCGCCGTGCCCTCCGTCCGTGGTGCCGGCCGCGGGCGCGCGCTCGACGGCCGGCTTCGTCACCGCACTGTTGCTGGTCCGGACCGTGATGCCGGCCCGCACCCGGTACGCGTCGACGAATTCGAGCAACGCCTCGCCCCGCGGCCGGCGCCCCGGCTGGATGTCGCAGGACGCCGCCTTGGCCTCCTGGATGTGGACGTTCGGGTCGAGCGCGAGGCCGAGCAGGTCGTTGGCGCTGTCGCCCTCGACGATCGCGCCGTCCCCACCGATGCCCCAGTGGTACGGGAGCCCGATCTGGTGCACCACCTTGCCGCCCACCTTGAGCGGCACCATCCGGTCCGTCACCAGGACCCGCGCCTCGATGGCCGTCCGGGCGCTGATGATCGTCGCCCAGCCGAGGTGCTGCAGGTTGCGCTCCTTCGCGAGCTCCGGCGAGATCTCGCAGAAGAACTCCGGCTGCAGCTCCGAGAGGTACGGCAGCCAGCGGCTCATGCCGCCGGCGGTGTGGTGCTCCGTCAGCCGGTAGGTCGTGAAGACGTACGGGAAGACCTCGTAGTGCGGCTCGGTCGCCGACGGGTTCGAGTAGTTCAGCGGGCTCTCGTAGACCTCGCGGCCCGGGTTCGCCTGCTGCGCGTACAGCGGGTTGCGGACGGGCGACTCGTGCGGCTCGTAGTGCGTCGGCATCGGCCCGTCGACGACGCCGGCGGGCGCGAACAGCCACCCCTTGCCGTCCGCCATCATGATGAACGGGTCGTCGCCGTTGAGCGCCGCCACGCCCGTGGCGCCCGCGGCGGAGCGGTAGCTCGGCGGCTTCGTCGCCTCGAAGTCCGGCACGTCGTGGCCGGTCCACTTCCCGGCCTCCTCGTCCCACCAGACGTAGGCCTTGCGCTCGCTCCACGGCTTGCCCTGCGGGTCCGCCGACGCGCGGTTGTACAGGACGCGGCGGTCCAGCGGCCACGCCCAGCCCCACTCGTTGGCGACCTCCTCGTGCCCCGGGGCGGCGACGCGGCGGTCGGCCTGGTTGATGCCGCCCTTGTAGACGCCGGAGTAGATCCAGCAACCGCCGCTGGTGGTGCCGTCGGGCTTCATCTGCAGGTAGCCGTCGAGCAGTTTCCCGGTGGTCAGGTCGTAGCCGTTGATCTCCTTGAGCACGTCCGCGCCGGACGGCTCCCCGGGGCTCTCCAGCTCGTAGTCCCACGTGAGCGCCTTCATGGGGGCGTCCCGCTCGAGCTGGGAGTCCGCCAGCCGCTCCTTGAGGATCTGGCCGAGGCGGAAGTAGAAGGCCAGCTCGCTCTGCGCGGCGCCCGGCGGCTCGACGGCCTTGTGCCGCCACTGCAGCACGCGCTGCGTCTGCGTGAAGGTGCCGGACTTCTCCGTGTGCGCCGCCGCCGGGAAGAAGAACAGCTCGGTGCCGATCTCCTCGGTCGTCAGCTCACCGGTCGCGATCTCCGGGCTGCTCTTCCACCACGTCGCCGACTCGATCATGGCGAGGTCGCGGACGACCATCCACTTGAGGTGGGAGAACGCCAGGCGCTGCAGCTTGGCGTTGGCGTGCCCGACCGCGGGGTTCTCGCCGACGACGAAGTAACCGTCGATCTTGTCGTCGAGCATGTCCATCGTCTGCTGGTACGTGCCGTGGTCCGCGTTGATCCGCGGCAGCCAGCCGAACCCGTAGTCGTTCTCGGCCGTCGCGGCGTCCCCGAAGTACGCCTTCAGCAGGCTCACCGTGTAGGAGCGGGCGTTGGACCAGAAGCCCTTCTGCCCCTCCCCGACGATGTCCTTGACGAAGGCATCGAGGCCCGCGTCGTGGGTCCCGGCCGTCGCCATCGGCAGGTAGCCCGGCAGCAGGTTGTACAGCGTCGGGACGTCGGTGGAGCCCTGGATGCTCGCGTGCCCGCGCAGCGCCATGATGCCGCCGCCCGGCCGGCCGACGTTGCCCAGCAGCAGCTGGAGGATGCCGGCCGTGCGGATGTACTGGACCCCCACGCTGTGCTGCGTCCAGCCGACCGAGTAGGCCCAGGCGGTGGTGCGCTCCCGGCCGCTGTTGGCCGCGATGGTCTGCGCGACCCGCAGGAACTGCTCGACGGGGATGCCGCAGGCGTCCTCCACCATCTCGGGGGTGTACCGGGCGAAGTGCCGCTTGAGCACCTGGAACACGCAGCGGGGGTGCTGGAGCGTCTCGTCCCGCTCGGTCACGTGGGTGTCCAGCGCCGGCCCGCCGCTGCCGTGCGTGTCCCCGGCCGAGTGCTGCTGCGACTCCGCGCTGCCCTGCGCCGAGCGGCTGCCCGGCCCGCTGTCGGGGTCGTCCCCCGGCTCGGGGGCCGCCCCGTTGTGGCCCTGGTACTGCCAGGTGCTGGTGTCGTACGACCGCTTCTCCGGGTTCCAGCCGGAGAACAGGCCGTCCAGGTCCTCCGTGTCGACGAAGTCGTCGCGCAGGATCGTCGCCGCGTTCGTGTACGCGACGACGTACTCGCGGAAGAACGCGTCGTTGCTGACGACGTAGTTGACGAGCCCGCCGAGGAACGCGATGTCCGAGCCGGCCCGCAGCGGCACGTGGACGTCCGCGACCGCCGACGTCCGCGTGTAGCGCGGGTCGACGTGGATGACCTTCGCGCCGCGCCGCTTGGCCTCCATCACCCACTGAAACCCGACCGGATGGCACTCGGCCATGTTCGAGCCCTCGATGACGATGCAGTCAGCGTTGCGCAGGTCCTGCAGGGTGTTCGTGGCGCCACCACGACCGAACGAGGCACCCAGACCGGGCACCGTGGCGCTGTGTCATATGCGGGCCTGGTTCTCGACCTGGATCGCGCCCATGGCCGTGAACAGCTTCTTGATCAGGTAGTTCTCTTCGTTGTCCAGGGTCGCGCCGCCCAGGTGCGCGAACCCGAGGGTGCGCCGCAGGATCTGGCCGTTCTCATCCCGGTCCTGCCAGGTGCGCGCCCGGGACTCGAGCATCCGGTCGGCCACCATCTGCGTGGCCGTCTCGAGGTCGATCGGCTCCCACTCCGTGGCGAACGGGCGCCGGTACAGCACCTGCGTCTGCCGGGTCGGGGAGTTGACGAGCTGCTCGGAGGCGCTGCCCTTGGGGCACAGCCGGCCCCGGCTGATCGGGCTGCGGGGGTCGCCCTCGATCTGGGTGACCCTGCCGTCCTTGACGTAGACCTGCTGGGCGCAGCCGACGGCGCAGTACGGGCACACGCTGTCGACGACGCGGTCCGCCGTCTCCGTCCTCGGGCGCGTGTCCGAGCTCACCCGGGACTGCGCGGCGGCCCCCCGCCCGAGGGGGTCGGTGCCGGTGAGCTGCCGGTAGACCGGCCACGCGTCGAGCCAGGCCTTCGCGCCCACGGGACCTCCTCAGGACCTCGGCCGCGCACCCGCGCGGCACGACTCCAACTTAGTCCGGAAGGTCCCGGCGTAAACGTCGGTCAGGGCGCGTCGGATGAACCGCCGGGACCGTCCTGCACGAACCCCCACCGTGACCTTCGATCTTGCCGCCTGTCAGCGCTCCGTCACCCCGGTGCGGACCGACGACCTCGACCTGGCCGCCTTCCGGGTGCGCCCGCTGTCGCCCGCGACGCTGCGGTGCCTGCGGTACATGCACGACGTGGAGAGCCACACGGTCTGCTACCTGCGGGACCTGCTGGTGACCTCCAGCCACGCGGACCCGCGGATCACCACGTTCCTCACGCTGTGGAACTACGAGGAGCACTTCCACGGCGAGGCCATCGCGCAGGTGCTGGCGGCGCACGACGAGGCGTCGGGGTTCGACCGCATCGCACCCATGCGGGCGGCGCTGGGCTGGAAGGACCGCGTGGGCCCGTTCACCAGCGCGCTGGGGTCCGCGGTGATCGGCGAGGACTTCACCGCGCTGCACATGACCTGGGGCGCGGTGAACGAGTGGTCCACGCAGGCGGGCTACGAGCGGCTCGCCGCCCGGGAGGGGCACCCGGTGCTGACCGCGCTGCTGGACCGCATCGTGCGGCAGGAGTCGCGGCACATCGCCTTCTACGCGACGGAGGCCCGCGAGCGGCTCGCCCGGAGCCGGAAGGCGCAACGGGTGACGCGGTGGGCCTTGCGGCACCGCTGGGCTCCCGTAGGCTCCGGCGTCATGCCGGACGCTGAGGTGCACTTCCTGCTCGACCACCTGATGGGCGGCGAGGACGGACGCCGTGCCGCTGCCCGGATCGACCGCAATGTCCACCGACTGCCGGGGCTCGACGGCCTCGACATCGTCGTGGGCGCGCTCGACGGGCGCGGCATCCCCGCCGCCGACCCGGCGTGCACCCGCCGGCACGACGCCCTGGCCGCCTGATGCTCGGGGTGGGGGACCGCGCCCCCGACTTCACGCTGCCGGACGCCTCGGGCGCGCCGGTCACGCTGACGACGCTGCTGGCGGCCGGTCCGGTGGTGCTGTTCTTCTACCCGGCCGCCATGACGCCGGGGTGCACGGCCGAGGCGTGCCACTTCCGCGACCTGTCGGCGGAGTTCGCCGCCGCGGGGGCGCAGCGGCTGGGCATCAGCGTCGACGCCATGGACAAGCAGCAGGCGTTCACCGACCTGCACGGCTTCGACTTCCCGCTGCTGTCGGACGCCGACGGGACGGTCGCGAGCGCCTACGGCGTGAAGCGCCGGGTCGGGCCGCTGCCGGTGAAGCGGGCGACGTTCGTCATCGGCGCCGACGGGGTGGTGTCCGAGGTGATCCACAGCGAGCTGCGGATGTCGCTGCACGCGGACCGGGCCCTGCAGGCGCTCACCCCGCGCTGAGCCGCGCTGCTGCGGTGGTCGTCGCGGAGTGGCAGGCTCTCCCCATGGGACGCGTGACCACCCGCAAGCCGGTGCTGCGGATCGACCTGGCCGCCGGCAGCACCGACCGGCGCCCCGACACCCTCGTCGTCGAGGAGCCGCTGGAGATCCGCGTCGGCGGTGACTCGCTGGCCGTCACCATGCGCACGCCCGGCCACGACATGGAGCTCGCGGCCGGCTTCCTCGTCAGCGAGGGCGTCATCTGGGCGACCGAGCACATCCGCGCGCAGCGCTACTGCGCCGGGGCCACGGTCGAGGGCGTCAACACCTACAACCTGCTGGACGTGGACCTGGCGCCCGGCGTGGCCGCCCCGACGGACGCCGTCCGCCGCTCGGTGTTCACCAGCTCCAGCTGCGGGGTGTGCGGCAAGGCGTCGCTGGACGCCGTGCGCACCACCGCCGTGTTCGACCTGCGCGCCGACGCGACGGTGGTCGATGCGGCCGTCATCGCGACGCTGCCCGACCGGCTGCGGGAGGAGCAGGCGGTGTTCGACCGCACCGGCGGCCTCCACGCCGCGGGGCTGTTCACCGCGGCCGGGGAGCTGCTGGTCCTGCGCGAGGACGTCGGCCGGCACAACGCCGTCGACAAGGTCGTCGGCTGGGCCCTGCAGAACGGCCGCCTTCCCCTGACGGGCACGGTGCTGCAGGTCAGCGGCCGCGCCAGCTTCGAGCTGGTGCAGAAGGCCTGGATGGCGGGCATCCCCGTCCTGTCGGCCGTGTCGGCGCCGTCGTCGCTGGCGGTGGAGCTGGCCGCCGAGGCCGGGATGGGGCTGCTGGGCTTCGTCCGGGGCCCCCGGATGAACGTCTACGCGGGCACGGAACGGGTGCGCGTCCCGGTCCCGGCCTGAGCCCACGGCGCGCGTCTCGACGGCCCCCGGGCCGTGATGGGTATCGTCGCCGGGCGGCATGCGCGAACACGCGCCTGCCACGTCGTCGCCTTGGAGGTTCGCTGTGCCCCGCGCGCTCATCACCGGTATCACCGGCCAGGACGGTCTCTACCTGGGCGAGCTGCTCGCGAGCAAGGGGTATGAGGTCTTCGGCCTGGTCCGCGGCCAGTCCAACCCGAAGATCGCCACCGTCGAGGCGACGATCCCCAGCGTCCAGCTGCTCGAGGGCGACCTGACCGACCTGCCGTCGCTGATCGGCGCGATGGAGATCGCACAGCCGAACGAGGTCTACAACCTCGGTGCGATCAGCTTCGTCGGGCTGTCCTGGAAGCAGGCCGAGCTCACCGGCGAGATCACCGGCCTGGGCGTGCTGCGGGTGCTCGAGGCGATCCGCATCGCCACCCAGAACGACATGAGCAAGGTGCGCTTCTACCAGGCGTCCAGCTCGGAGATGTTCGGCAAGGTGCGGGAGACGCCGCAGACCGAGCTCACCCCGTTCCACCCCCGCTCGCCGTACGGCGTCGCGAAGACCTTCGGCCACTACATGACGGTCAACTACCGCGAGTCCTACGGCGCCCACGCCTCGAGCGGCATCCTCTTCAACCACGAGAGCCCCCGCCGCGGCTACGAGTTCGTCACCCGCAAGATCACCCGGGCCGTCGCGCGGATCAGCCTCGGCGTGCAGGACACCGTCGCGCTGGGGAACCTGGAGGCGCGCCGCGACTGGGGCTTCGCCGGGGACTACGTCGACGCGATGTGGCGGATGCTGCAGCAGGACACCCCCGACGACTACGTCGTGGCGACCGGCGAGACGCACAGCATCGGCGAGCTGCTCGACATCGCCTTCGCCCGCGCCGGCATCGACGACTGGAGCAAGCACGTCGTCCAGGACCCGCGGTTCTTCCGCCCGGCCGAGGTCGATCTGCTCATCGGGGACGCCGCGAAGGCCAAGGACAAGCTCGGCTGGACGCCCACCGTCGACTTCCCGCAGCTCATCAACATGATGGTCGACAACGACGTCGCCACTGAGCAGCGGCTGATCCGGAACAGCAAGAACGGCTAACGGTCGGCCTCGGAGTCGCGGGGCGGCTTCGGCTGCGGGTGGAAGTGGACGTGGATGTCCTCGAAGCCCTTGTTCCGCTGCGCCTTGGCGGCGCCCCGGTAGGTCGCCCGGTCGCCCCGCGTGAGGTCCACGTCGTCGGTGAACGGGGTCAGCAGCGACCGCGGGTAGAGCCGGTTGACCCGCACCACGTCGACCTCGACGCAGAGCATGAACATCACCGCGGCGACGTACAGGAAGGCGATCAGACCCAGCACCAGGGCGAACACGCTGTTCGTCGCGCTGGAGTGCGCGACGACGTGCCTCACGTAGTCGCCGCCGAACTTCTGCAGGATCTGCCAGCCGATCGCCGCGGTGAAGGCGCCGGGTGCGACCTGGCGCCAGCTGAGGTCCCGCGCGGTCGCGATCCGGAACGCGAGCGTGAACACGCCGGCGTTCAGCACCACGGACAGCACGATGGTGAGCAGGCCGGTGAGCCCCCCGAGGTCACTGATCGTCCCGCGGACCACCGTCAGCACCGTCGTGCCCAGCACGACCAGGCCGGTCGTGAGCAGCAGCAGCAGGCTCCGGCCGCGGACCTTGAACGGGTTGGGGCGGTCGTTGCGCGGCACGTGCCACGCGGTGTTCATGGCGTTCTGCACGGCCTGCCCGACGCCCATGGAGCCGTAGAGGGTGCCGAGGAAGCCGATGACGAGGGCGGTCACCCCGCCGCCGAGCTGCCTCGGCTGGCCCAGCTCGTTACCGATGACGGGGAACTGGGCGAAGGCCGAGTTCAGCACCTCCTGCTGCAGGTGCGGGTGCCCGTTCAGCACGATCCCGAGGATGGTCGACAACGCCAGCAGCAGGGGGAACAGCGACAGGAAGCCGTAGTACGTGATCAGCGCGGCGAGGTAGCCACCCTGGTCGTCGACGTACTTGTAGACGACCGCCAGCGGGTAGCCGAACCAGCGATGCTCCCGCTGGAACCGGTCGAACCGATCGGTGGGCATGTCAGCGCACCTCGATGACGGCGGCGCGCCGGGGGACCAGCTCGCCGATGACGGGGGCGCCCGGGATCTCCCCGGCCAGCAGCAACCCGCCGGACGTCTGCGCGTCCGCCAGCAGCAGCTGCTCGATCTCCTCGACGCCCGGGCCGAAGGCGGCGTGCGGCCGGACCCATTCGAGGTTCCGCCGGGTCCCACCGGAGACGTACCCCTCCCGGGCGGCGGCGCGGGCGCCCTCGAGGTAGGGGACGGCGGCTGCGTCGATCACCGCGGTGACGCCGGAGGCGCGGGCCAGCTTGTACAGGTGCCCGAGCAGCCCGAACCCCGTGACGTCCGTGGCCGCCCGGATGCCGGCGGCGACGGCCGCCGCGGACGCGTCGGCGTTGAGGGCGGTCATCGTGGCGATGGCCACCTCGGAGCGCTCGCCGGTGGCCTTGTGCCGGTTGTTGAGCACACCGACGCCCAGGGGCTTCGTCAGCGACAGCGGGACGCCCGGGGTACCGGCGTCGTTGCGGAGCAGCTTGTCCTCCGGCGCGATGCCCGTGACGGCCAGCCCGTACTTGGGCTCCGGGTCGTCGATGCTGTGGCCGCCGGCCAGCGGGCAGCCGGCCTGTGTCGCGACGTCCAGTCCGCCGCGCAGCACCTCCGTGGCCAGCTCCAGCGGCAGGAGGTCCCGGGGCCAGCCCAGCAGGTTGATGGCCAGGATCGGCGTACCGCCCATCGCGTAGATGTCCGACAGCGCGTTGGCGGCGGCGATGCGGCCCCAGTCGTAGGCGTCGTCGACGACCGGGGTGAAGAAGTCGGCGGTCGACAGGATCGCGGTGCCGTTCCCGATCCGGACGGCAGCCGCGTCGTCACCGTCGTCGAGTCCGACGATCAGTCCCGGCGCCGGGTGGCCGGTCAGGCCGGCGACCATCGTCTCGAGCTCCCCGGGCGGGATCTTGCACGCGCACCCGCCCCCGTGGGCGTACTGCGTGAGGCGGTAGGGCGCGGTGGTGGTCATCCGCCGATA
>JAOPWU010000069.1 GCA_025965515.1 Mycobacterium sp. | reverse complement strand
TGACCGCCCAGGCTCCGGTGCCCGGCGACCAGTAGACGGACGCGCCCGCGCCGTTGCCGGTGAAGTGGTTGAACCGCCCCACGCCGTCCGGCGTGCCGAGCTCGTCGGTGGTCGGGTACCCGAGGGGGCCCGCCTCCCAGCCCAGCTGCGCCCAGTGGTTGCGGATCGCGCCCCTGACCGACCAGGCACCCGTCTGCGGCGTCCAGTAGACGGACGCGCCGTCGCCGTTGCCGGTGAAGTGGTTGAACCTCCCCACGCCGTCCGGCGTGCCGAGTTCGTCGGTGGTCGGGTACCCGAGGGCGCCCGCCTCCCAGCCCAGCTGCGCCCAGTGGTTGCGGATCGCGCCGCGCACCGACCAGGCACCCGTCTGCGGCGTCCAGTAGATGGACGCGCCGACGCCGTTGCCGGTGAAGTGGTTGAACCGGCCGACCTTGTCCGGGGTACCCAGCTCGTCGGTCGTGGGGAAGCCGAGGGGGCCGCCCGCACCTCCGAGCGCCTGGTAGCGGGAGAGGATCGCGCCACGCACCGACCAGGCACCCGTCGCCTGCGACCAGTAGATCGCGCCGCCGACGTAGCTCTGGGCCACGCCACCCTGGACGGTGTACGCGCCGCCGTCCAGGGGCGCGCCGAGGGCGGAACCACTGCCGCCGAGCGCGGTGTACTTGGCGGCGATCGCGTCGACGCCGGGGCCGGTGAGCGGCGCGCCGTCGCCCAGGACGCTGCGGCGGGCGGAGCTCCCCTTGAAGGTCGGCCAGTCGGCCTGCCCCAGCGCCACCCCACTCGTGTACACGAAGAGCTTGCCGCGCGGGGTGGCCGCGTCACCCGTGGCCACGACGATCCAGGCCTTGCCGTTCACCGACGCCACGGTCGGGGTCGCCGTCACCGGCACCGTGTTGCTGTAGGTGCCGGCGTTGGCGAGGAGCGCGCCGTTACGGCCGTCGAAGACGTGGATCCACTGCTCACCGCCCGTCAGCACCTGCTGGTGGCCGGTGCCGAAGATGTCGGCGATGCTCACCGAGGAGTGCAGCGGCTTCGGGCAGCCCGCGCTCGAGAAATTCGGGTCGTTGGCGATGCAGTGCCGCCAGAGCATGCCGCCCGTGTTGCCCTTGATCGCATCGACCTGGCCCGTCTCGTCGACGACGGCCACGTCGGGCAGCCCGTCGCCGTCGAGGTCACCGAGGGCCGGGGACGAGGTCACGTTGGCGCCGACCTCGACCGGCCACCCGGGCAGGGTGGTGCCGTCGGCGCGGAAGCCGAAGACCTTCGTCTGCCGCATGGCCGAGCCGCAGCACATCGACGCGGGCATGTTCCCCGTGCCGACGACCACGTCGAGGCTGCCGTCGCCGTTCACGTCACCGATGGCGGGCGTCGACCAGACCACCTGGCCGGGGATGTACTGGGGCCAGCCGTACTGCCGGCTGCCGTCGTGGCGGAAGGCACCGACGTAGCCGCCGGGGTGGCCGGCGCAGGCCTGGCCGGGCGCGCCGTCGCAGTCCCAGCCGACGATGATCTCCGGGTAGCCGTCCCGGTCGAGGTCGGCGATCGCCGGCGACGACCAGATGGTGTCCTGCACGGGGATGGGGAAGCCGCCCAGCATCGAGCCGTCGTCCGCGTGCCACGCGTAGATGTGCGTGTCCCAGCTGCTGACGACGATGTCGAGGCGACCGTCCCGGTTCAGGTCGGCCACGGCCGGGGTGCCGAACACGCCCTGGCCGTTGGAGCCGGCCCGCTGGCGGAAGAGCTGCTGACCGCGGCCGGTGAACGCGACCACGTCGCCGTCGGTGTCGGCGGAGACCACGTCGAGGACACCGTCACGGTTCAGGTCGACGAGCGTCGGGCTCGCCTGCACGGCGCCCGGGCCGACGAAGTAGCGCAGGAACAGCGTCCCGTCCGTGTGCCAGGCGTTGACGTTGCCGTCGGGGTAGCCCGCCACGAAGTCGGGCGTCCCGTCACCGTCGATGTCGCCGACCGCTGCCGACGAGAACTGCTCGCCGATCTTCGAGTAGTTGGCGGCGTAGCCGGGGGTCGCCCACCCCGCCGCCGGAGAGACGTTGCTCAGCGTCATGCCCGCATGCGCGGCGCGGACGCCGGCGACGAGGGGCAGACCCGTGGCGACGAGCGCCAGCAGGATCAGAACGATGCGGGACTTGGCGTGCAGGGCTGCACGGAACGTCACGGGGCCTCCAGCCGGGTTGCGGCCGCGCCGTCCGCCTGCGCTTGGGGCACGAAAACGCGGCCGAACGGTGCATCGGCAGGACGGCCGGACGCCTTGAGCGCAGCCGTGAGCAGCCCGGGGCCCGGCTGGGGACGCGGGGGCCCGCGGGCACGGCGGTACCCGGCGGGGAGGTGCCGGAGCGGTCGTCCCGGGCGCGCCGGGCGACGGCTCACTCCGCCGCGGTCGGCCCCTGCGGGGAGTGGGGGGCGGTGCCGTCCGTGCGGTCCCCGGTCGCCGCGGCGAGCGCCGCCACGGCGGCGGCCTGGGCGTCCAGCGCCGCGATCGTGGCGTCGCGCAGGGCGTTCACCTGCCAGACGATCGGGTCGGTCTCCCAGCCCGTCAGGCGCCGGATCAGCCGCTTCGCCGACGTGGCGCCGGGGCGACCGCTGCTGAGCGCGGGCAGGGCCAGCGGGTGCAGCTGCCGCACCCGCCCGGACCCGGTGCCCGGCAGGCTCGTCACGGGCCGGACCGCCGCGGGACCCGCGGGCCCCGTCGTGACGGCAGCTCCCCGCCGGCGGGCCGCCCGCGCGACGACGGCCGCCTGGATGCGGTCGCGCAGCGGGCCCGGC
>JAOPWU010000067.1 GCA_025965515.1 Mycobacterium sp. | reverse complement strand
CGCTGAACCTCATGAACGAGCGGGTCCTGGTCGCGACGTTCACCGGCGAGGCGTGCTCGATCACCGAGGACGCGGTGACCGACGTGCTGCTGGGGATCTGGCTGAACAGCATCTACGGGCCCGGGGGTCCGGCGGGGGGCTGAGCCTCCCCGAGCACAGGGTCACCCGCCGCCCGTCACCGGCTGAGTCCGAGCCCTCGGCGGCCGACCACCTCGCAGGGCTCTCGGGGAAGAATCTGATTCTCTGATTGTTCGCCGAAGGGCTCCGAGAAGGGCCGGCGTCCTCGCGGCTCCCGGCTGGGGCCCGGCGGCGCCCGTCGTTCGGCCAGTGTTCATCCCCCGCCCCGCGCCGATCGCCGGCCCCTCGCGTTGTCCGGATGAGGTCGCGCGACGGGCGCACCCGCCGTACCCAGGGAGACGCCGTGTCGCCAGGCACCCTCAGCCGCCGGAGCTTCCTGGGCGCGACCGCCGGCGCCGGCGCGCTGCTCGCCGCGGGGGCCGGGGCCGCGTCGGCCGGGACCGTGGCCTCCCCGGGACCGTCCGTCCTGCCCCGCCCGGACCTCTCCGGCATCGACCACATCGTCGTCCTGATGATGGAGAACCGGTCCTTCGACCACTTCCTCGGCTGGCTCCCCGGCGCCGACGGCCGGCAGGCGGGGCTCGTCTACCGCGACAAGCTGGGCCTGCCGCACGCCACGCACCACCTGACCACCTTCCAGGGCTGCGGCAAGCTCGACCCGGACCACTCCTACGCGGGCGGCCGCACGCAGTTCCACGGCGGCGCCTGCGACGGCTGGCTGCGGGCCGCGAGCGACGACTTCGCCATCGGCTACTACCAGCCGCAGGACCTGGCGTTCTACCGCAACGCGGCGCCCTACTGGACCGTCTGCGACCGGTCGTTCGCGGCGACCATGGGCCCGACGTACCCGAACCGCTTCTACCTGCACAGCGCCCAGACGGACCGGCAGGACGACAGCATGACAACCACGGGCATGCCGACGATCTGGGACCGGCTGCGGGCGAAGGGCGTCTCCGGCCGCTACTTCTTCTCCGACATCCCGTTCACCGCGCTGTACGGGCCGCGGCACCTCGACATCAGCCGGCCGATGGCCGAGTTCATCCTCGCGGCCCGGACCGGGACGCTGCCCGCGGTGAGCTTCCTCGACCCCCGCTTCCTCGGCGAGGACGGCGGCGTCTCCGGCGACGACCACCCCCACTCCGACATCCGCGTGGGGCAGCGGTTCGTCTCCGACGTCTACCAGGCCGTGACCACGTCGCCGAACTGGTCGCGGACGATGCTGGTCGTCACGTACGACGAGTGGGGCGGCTTCTTCGACCACGTCGCGCCAACCACCGCGCCCGACGCCAACCCGGCGAACGCGCTGCGCGGCTTCCGGATCCCGACGTTCGTGATCAGCCCGCGGGCGCGGCGGCACCACGTGGCCCACGAGACCTACGACCACACGTCGATCCTCGCGGCCATCGAGTGGCGGTTCGGGCTGGACCCGCTGACCCCGCGCGACGCCGCGGCGCGGAACATCGCAGAGGTACTGGACTTCAGCCGGCCCCCGGACACCACCGCGCCGCAGTGGTTCGTCCCGAACCAGCTCGGGTTCCCCTGCCTGCCCGGACTCCTGACCGATCACCAGCAGGGCTGGCGCAGCCTCGGTCGGCTCGCTGCCCGGCTCGGCTTCGACGTCCCCGCAGGAGTGTGACCGCCATGCGCCGCTGGACCCGTCCCCTGCTCGCCGCGCTGTCCGCCGCCGGCCTGGTCGCGGCGGCCGCGGTGGCCGCCCCTGCCGGGGCGACAGCCGCCGCCCCCCGCCACGTCTTCGTCATCAACCTCGAGAACAAGGGCTACCCCGAGACGTTCGGCCCGGCCTCGGCCGCGCCGTACCTCGCCAAGACCCTCGTGTCCCAGGGGGCCCTGCTGGAGCAGTACTACGGCATCGCGCACAACAGCCTGCCCAACTACCTCGCCCAGCTCAGCGGCCAGGCGCCCAACATCATCACGCAGGCCGACTGCCCGGTGTACCTGCCGCTCATCGGGATCGGCGCGGTCCCGCCGCAGCAGGCGCTCGGCCAGGGCTGCGTGTACCCGCCGCAGGTGAAGACCGTCGCCGACCAGCTGGCGGCGAAGGGCCTGACGTGGGGCGGCTACATGGAGGACATGGGCAACGACCCGGCGCGGGAGGCGGCGAGCTGCGGCCACCCGGCGCTCGGCGCCGCGGACCCGACCCAGAAGGCCACGCCGACGGACGGCTACGCCGCGCGGCACGACCCGTTCGTCTACTTCAAGAGCATCACCTTCAGCTCGTCCTGCGCCGCGAACGTGAAGCCGCTGACGGCCCTGCCGGCGGCCCTGTCCAGCGCTGCCACCACGCCGAACCTCACGTACATCACGCCGAACCTGTGCAACGACGGGCACGACGCCCCCTGCGCCGACGGCCGCCCGGGCGGGCTCGCCGCCATCGACACCTGGCTGCGGACGTGGGTCCCGAAGATCCTGGCCAGCCCCGCCTTCGGCGCCGACGGCGTCCTCGTGGTGACGTTCGACGAGTCCGACGGCCCCACCACCGACTCCTCGGGCTGCTGCGGCCGGACCCTCGCGCCGAACACCCCGCTGCCGGGCATCACCGGATTCGGCGGCGGCCGGGTCGGTGCGGTCGTGCTGTCGCGGTTCGTGAAGCCGGGCACCGTGAGCACCGTCGGCTACGACCACTACAGCCTGTTGGCGACCATCGAGGACACCTTCGGCCTCGCCCGGCTGGGGTACGCGCAGCAGGCGAAGGCCTTCGGGGCGGACGTCTTCGCCGCCCGGTAGGGCGCGGCCGGTCCTCGGCGCCCGGATCGGACGCCCGGGGTCAGACGCCCGCCGGGACCTCCTCGTCGGCGCGGTCCGGCGGCTCGGCCACGGCGGAGCCGCCGGAGCCGGTCCGCTCGTCGCCGTGCCCCGGCCACCAGGCGGCGTGCCCGATCAGCGCGGTGAGCGCCGGGGTGAAGAACATCGCCATGATGAACGCGGCGACGAGGATGCCGCAGGAGATCGCGAAGCCCATCTGCGAGAGCGTGCTGTTCCCGGCGAGCATGAGGGACGCGAAGGTGCCGGCCAGGATCACGCCGGCCGCGGCGATCGTGGGCCCGGCGTGCCGCACGGCCATCGCGGCCGCGTCGCGCGGCGACCGACCCTCCTGGGCCTCCTCGCGCAGCCGGGCGACCATCAGGATGTTGTAGTCGGTGCCCAGGGCCACGACGAACAAGTACATGATCACCGGGAGCATGAAGATCAGCCCGGCCTCGCCCGCCGCGTACTGGAAGACCAGCACCGTCGCGCCGAGAGTTGCCGCGAAACCGAGCCCCACCGAGACCATCAGGTACCAGGGGGCGACGACGCTGCGCAGCAGCAGCCCCAGGATCAGCATGATCAGCAGCGCCGCGACGGGGAACACGATCGTGTAGTCGTGGACCACCGCCTTCTGGATATCGACGTAGACGCTGGTGATGCCGCCGACCACAGCAGTGGTGCCGGCCGGAGCGGCGGAGTGCGCCACCGTCCGCAGCGGACCCTTGACGGTGTCGAGGGCCGCGTTGGAGTCCGGTGCCGCCGTCAGGGTCACGCGGAAGTCGGCGACCGTGCCGTCGGGGGAGAGCTGCGGCGCGGCGACCACGCCGACGCCGGGGACGCGGGCGAGGGTGTCGCGGTACCCGGTCAGCGACGTGGCGTTCAGCGGCTGCCCCGCCGGGGCCTTCAGGTAGACGTCGGACGGCTGGGTCGCGCCGGCCGGCAGGCCCTTGAGCAGCTCCGTGCTCCAGGTGCTGGACTCCGCCCCGCCGGAGGTGTTGCCGCCGCTCAGGTCGAAGGTCGGGTGGAAGCCGAACGCGAACGCCGCCAGCACGACGAGGACGCCGCCGGAGCCGAGCGCGAACCGGCCCGGGTGCCGGCCCAGCGCGGAACCGGCCGCGGCGAACCGGGCGGCCTTCGGCTCGGCCATCCAGGCCTTGGACGGCCAGAAGATCTTCGTGCCGAACAGCGACACGACCGCGGGAACCAGCGTCAGCCCGGCCACGAGGGTGGTCAGCACCGCGATGGCCAGCGCCGGCCCGAGCGACCGGAACAGGCTCAGGGTCGACAGGGTCAGCGCGAGGAAGGCGATCGCCACCGCGCCCGCGGCGGAGGTGATGGCCTCGCCGACGCGCGTCATGGCCGAGACCATGGCGGTCCGGGGATCCTCACCCGCACGGAGCCGTTCCCGGTACCGGAAGAGCAGGAACAGGATGTAGTCGGTGCCGATGCCGAACAGCACCACGATGAGCATCGCGGACACCGAGCTGTCGGTCTTCATGTTGAAGATGTCGTTCGCCCAGCCGATGAGGCCGGTGGCGACCTGGGACACGAGCCCGATCGTCACGAGTGGCAGCACCGCGATGAGCGGGCTACGGAAGATGACTCCCAGCAGCACGAGGATCAGCAGGAACGTGGCGCCGGCCACGATGACGTTGGCGCGGTCGCCGGACTTCTGCTGGTCGAGCTGCTGCGCGGCGTTGCCCGTCGTGCCGCCCTTGAGGTCGGTCGGCGCCAGCTGCTGCTGGAGCACGGGGCGCAGCGCCTTCACCGCGTTGGTCTGCGCCTTGTCCTGCGGACCGGTGACCTTCGTGAGCTGGATGGCGACGATCTCGATGAGCCGGTTCGCCGAGGGCGGTGTGACCTGCACGCCCAGCACGTCAGGGATGTGCGCGTCGCCCAACGCCGCGCCGACGCGGCCGACCGTCACCTGGTCCTCGGCCGTCAGCGGCTGCCCGTCACGCCGCTCCACGACCACCAGGGCGGCGGGGGACGCGGCCCGGGGGAACGCGCTCTCCTGCAGGTTCAGCGCCTGGATCGACTCGTAGTGCGACGGGAGGAACGACGCCTCGTCGGTGGTCGCGGTCAGCTTGGGGGCCAGCGCGATGACGGCGATGGCGACGACGACCCACACCCCGATCACCCGCCAGGGGTGGTACGCGACGAGTCGTCCCAGGCGAGCGAACATCAGGGTTCCTTCCGGGCGGGGTGGGCCGGTGCGTGCGGTAGAACGCGCGGATTACGAGCGTAGCTACCTGCCGGACGGTAAGATCTTACTTGCCGACCGTCAAGGACGATGACTACCGTCGGAACTCGGGGACAGGGGCGGAGGGAGCGGGCGTGACCGTCGCGGCGCACGAGGACACCCGGGCACGCATCCGGCAGGTCGCGTTGGAGTTGTTCGCCGCGCGGGGCTTCGAGAAGACCTCCCTGCGGGAGATCGCCGACCGGCTGGGTGTCACCAAGGCCGCGCTCTACTACCACTTCCCGTCGAAGGACGCGCTGCTCGAGAGCCAGGTCGCCCCGCTGCTCGACGAGGTCGACGCGCTCCTCGACGACGGGGAGGCGCTGCGCGCGGGGGTGCCCCGGCAGCGCGAGTTCCTCGAGCGGTACCTCGACCTCCTGCTCGGCCACCGGGCGCTCATCGGCTGGCTCGTGAACGACGTCGCCGTGCTGGCCCACCCGGCGGTCGGCCTCCGCGCCCGCGCGCAGGCGCAGCGCATCCAGGCCCTGCTGGGCGGCGATGCCGTCGACCTCGCCGAGCGGGTGCGGGTCACGGCGGCGCTGGGCGCCCTGAACAGCGGCGTCGCCAACTTCCCCGGCACCCCGAGCGACGACCTGCGCGCACCGCTGCTGGCCGCGGCGCGTGCGGTGCTCGGGCTGCGGGCGGGGGGCCGACGCTCGGGAGGCTGATCCGTCGCGGGGCGCCTTCGCACGCGCACCGCGGGGTATCCCGGGAGGGCAGCACGCTCCCCGACCGCCGGGAGACTGGCGCATGACCGCTTCCGCCCCGCCCCGCCCCGCGATCCTGGCCGTCGCGGACGACCCCGTGGTGTCCCTGGCCGTCGACCGCGACCTCGGCCGGCGCTACGGCGCGGACCACCAGCTCCTCGCGGCCGGGTCGGCCGACGCGGCGCTGGTGGCGTTGCAGGAACTGAAGCGGCGCGGCGACCGGGTGGCGCTGCTGCTCGCCGACTACCGGATGCCGGAGCGCAACGGCCTGGACTTCCTCGCCCGGGCGACGCGGATCTTCCCCACCGCCCGGCGCGTCCTGCTGACGTCCTACGGCGACTACACGACGGCGGCGACCGACGCCCTGACGGTCGTGGACGTGGACCACTACCTGGTCATGCCGTGGGACCCGGCCGAGGAGAAGCTGTACCCGATGGTCGACGCACTCCTCGAGGCGTGGCGGGCCTCGGGCGAGGAGATCGCGCCCGAGACGAAGGTGGTCGGGCACATCTGGTCGGCACCGTCGCACGCCGTCAAGGACTTCCTGGCCCGCAACCGCGTCCCCTACCGCTGGTACCTCGTCGATCAGCCCGAGGGCCGGCGGCTGCTGGCCGCGGCCGGCGCGGACGGGAGCGCCCTCCCGGTGGTGATCACCCCCAGCGGGGACGTGCTGGTCCAGCCGACGGAGGCCGACCTGGCCGCGCAGGTAGGTTTCACCACCGAACCCAGTGCCGACTTCTACGACCTCATCATCGTGGGCGGCGGCCCGGCGGGGCTCGGGGCGGCGGTCTACGGCGGCTCGGAAGGGCTACGCACCGTCCTCGTGGAGCGCACCGCGACCGGGGGCCAGGCGGGGCAGAGCTCCCGGATCGAGAACTACCTCGGGTTCCCCGACGGCGTCGCCGGCGTCCAGTTGATGGGCCGCGCCGAGCGCCAGGTCGTCAAGTTCGGTGCGGAGGTGCTGCGCACCCGCGAGGTCGTCGCCCTCGAGGCGCAGGGGTCGGCGCGCATCGTGCGGTTCGAGAACGGCGAGGAGGTCACCGCCCACGCGGTGCTGCTCACCCTCGGGGTGCTCTACCGGCAACTGCCGGCGCCCGGAGTCGCCGACTTCAACGGCAGCGGCGTCTACTACGGCTCGGCACTCACGGAGGCCGCCAGCTGCGCCAGCCATGACGTCTACATCGTCGGGGGCGCCAACTCCGCCGGTCAGGCCGCGGTCTACCTCGCCGGGACGGCCAGTTCCGTGACGATGCTGGTCCGGGCCGCGTCGCTCGAGGAAGGGATGTCGGCGTACCTGATCGAGCAGATCCGCGCCATCCCGACCATCACCGTCCTGACCCGGACGGAAGTCGCCGGCGCCGAGGGCGGCGACCACCTGGAAGCGCTGTACATCCGGGACAACGCCACTGGCGAGGAGACGAAGGTGGCCGCCCACTGGCTCTTCGTCTTCATCGGTGCGGAGCCGGAGACCGACTGGCTGGACGGCGTCGTGGCGCTGGATCCCAGCGGGTTCGTCACCTCCGGGCTGGACCTGCTGCTCGACGGCCGCCGGCCCCCCGGGTGGCAGCTCGACCGCGACCCGTACCTCCTGGAGACCAGCCTGCCCGGTGTGTTCGCGGCGGGCGACGTGCGGGCGGGCTCGGTGAAGCGGGTGGCGTCGGCGGTCGGCGAGGGCGCCCTCGCGGTGACGCTCGTGCACCAGTACCTGGCGAAGCAGTGACGGATGCCCCCTGACGCCCGGAGGAAGCCCATGACCACGAACGTGCCCGGCATCGACCCGACGGTGCCGCCGAGCGGCCCCGGCTGCATGGAGTGTGAGCTGGCCAGGGCCTGGTGGTTCCACCTGCGGCGATGCGCCCAGTGCGGCCACGTCGGCTGCTGCGACCAGTCACCCGGCCGGCACGCCACCGCGCACAACGCCTCGACGGGCCACCCGCTCATCCGCAGCTACGAACCGGGGGAGAACTGGTTCTACAGCTACGACACCGGCGAGATGTACGAGGGCCCGCCGCTGACGCCGCCGGAGCACCACCCGTTGAGCCAGCCCACCCCCGGCCCCCAGGGGCGGGTGCCGCCCGACTGGTTGGCGCACCTGCACTAGGTGCGCCCCGAGCTGCCGGCCGCGACACGCGCGCCCCACCTGCCTGCATACGGGCGGGTATCGAGTACTGCTCGGTATCGTCCGATCATGACCGCAGTGGTGGGCGTCCCACGCCGACAGTCCCGCCCCTCCCGCGACGACGTCCGCCGCCGCCTCCTCGACGGTGCGCTGGCCGTTGTCGCCGCGCGCGGCTACGACCGCACCTCCCTCGACCAGGTCGCCGCGGCCGCCGGCTTCACCAAGGGCGCCGTCTACTCGAACTTCGCCACGAAGGACGAGCTGTTCCTGGCGCTGCTGGACCGCGAGCTCCGCGCGCGCGTGGCGGCGGTCCGCCGGGCGCTGTCCACGGCCGAGGGACCGCGGGACGTCGGCACCCGGCTCGCCCGGGCCCTGGTCGCCGGCCCCGCCTGGCAGCTGCTGGCCGCGGACTTCTGGCGACGCGCCGTCCGGGACCCGGCGGTCCGCGGGCAGTTCGTCGCGCACCGGCTCGAGCTGCGGGAACTCGTCGCCGAGGCGATCACCGACCTGCTGCCGTCGGGCCGCGGCGGGGCACCCGACCCGGCGGCGGTGGCCGCCACCGCCCTGGCGCTGGCCGCGGGGCTGGCCGCCGAGCAGCTCGTCGACCAGGGCGACGGCGCCCATGAGCTGCTGGGGAGCCTGCTGAACCGGCTGCTCGAGGTCGGCTGACCGCCCTGCCAGGCTGTCCCCATGCCTGCCGACGCGCTGACGCTGGTCTTCGACGCCGACGACACGCTCTGGGAGAACAACGTCCTGTTCAACCGGGCCATCGCCGACTACATCGCGTGGCTCGCCCATCCCACGCTGG
>JAOPWU010000052.1 GCA_025965515.1 Mycobacterium sp. | reverse complement strand
GGTCGCCGTCGTGCTGCTGCTCCACGAGGGAGAGGTGCTGCCGGCCGTGCCGCGCGAGCCCCACGACCGGCGGGTGGGCGCCCTGGCGCTCCCGTCCGGGGTGCGGCCCTGCGTGCAGGGTCCAGCTAGTCACATCGGGAATTTCGGCAGCGGAGCCTGAAAGTGAAGCGGCCCGCCGCACGCAGTCGACGAGCGTCGCGGTTGCGTCGCGCGGGCGCACGGTTGCGGCGATGGCGGTGCGTGGGATGACGGCTACGCCCCGGACGGCAGCGGCGGCTCACCCGACCGCGTGCTGGGGCACGTCCCGGGGCTAACGCCGGATCGATGTCCGTGAGGGCGTCCCGGAGCGCAGAGATGATGGCCGGCCGGGGGGGCCTCGGCGGCAACCGTGGCCATCGACGCAGCGTCCTTCCGAGGCGTCCTGCCGCTCCCGCTGTCAGCGCTGAAATCGGCGCGGCCGGTGCTCGGCAACCCGGCCAACCGCAACCGAGCCGTTCCCCTGACCTTCGACCAGTTCCGCTTCGCCTTCGCCAACACGGTCACCGAGGAGGAGGCCAGGCAGCTCTACGACACTTCGCGGTCCCTGCCTCCGGCGAGCCGCTGTTCCAGGCGGCCGCCGCGGTAGGCGCGGCCGAGCAGGCGGCCGGATCTCGGCGCGGCTGCGCCGAGCGTGGGATCGGGGACGTAGGTCCGCAGCGGCGCGGCGGCGTGGGCAGTGCCCAGCCGCCGAGCCCGCCGCACGTGCGGCCCCCGGGGCCCGTGTGGCACACTTGGCACTCGCCAGCCGCGAGTGCTAAGACGGCTGGTGAGCCGCTGCCCCGAGGAGGAACCGTGCCGACCTACCAGTACGTGTGCACCGCGTGCAACACGCCGCTGGAGGCCGTCCAGTCGTTCTCCGACCCTGCCCTCACCGAGTGCCCTGCCTGCGGCGGCCGGCTGCGCAAGGTGTTCTCCGCCGTGGGCGTCGTGTTCAAGGGCTCGGGCTTCTACAAGACCGACAGCCGCGAGGCGGCGAAGCCGAAGGCGGCGTCCTCACCCTCGGGCGGCTCGACCACCGGGGACAAGAGCGCCGGCTCGACGACCACCCCGGCCGCGCCCGCCGCCAGCAGCTCGGGCGGCTCGGGCGGCTCGGGCGGCTCGACGAGCAGTTCCAGCAGCAGCACCGGCGCGGCCAGCTCCTCCTGATGACCGCCGCGGACACGGCGGACGTCGCCGTCATCGGCGGCAGCGGTCTCTACGCACTCCTGGCCGACACCCGCGAGGTCACGGTCGACACGCCCTACGGCGCGCCCAGCGACCCGATCACCCTCGGCGAGGTCGGCGGCCGGACCGTCGCGTTCCTGCCGCGGCACGGCCGGGACCACCGCTACCCCCCGCACCGGATCCCCTACCGCGCCAACGCGTGGGCGCTGCGCAGCCTCGGCGTGCAGCAGATCCTCGCGCCGTGCGCCGTCGGGTCGCTCCAGCAGGAGCGCGGCCCCGGCTGCCTCGTGGTGCCGGACCAGCTCGTGGACCGCACGTCCGGCCGCGCGCAGACCGTGCACCACGGCCCTGCCGCGGTGCACGTCAGCTTCGCCGAGCCGTACTGCCCCGTCGGCCGGGCGCAGGTCGTTGCCGCAGCCCGCACCGCCGGCTTCGACGTCACCGACGGCGGCACGATGGTCGTCGTCGAGGGCCCCCGGTTCAGCACCCGCGCCGAGTCGCAGTGGTACGCCGGGCAGGGCTGGTCGATCGTGAACATGACGGGGCACCCGGAGGCCGTCCTGGCCCGCGAGCTGGGGGTCTGCTACACCGCCGTCGCGCTGGTCACCGACCTGGACGCGGGCGTCGAGACGGGGCACACGGGCGTCAGCCAGGACGAGGTCTTCGCCGTGTTCGCCGCGAACACCGAGCGGCTGCGCGGCCTGCTGCTGGGGCTGTTGCCGGACCTGCCGGTCGAGCGCACCTGCCCCTGCGCCACCGCGCTGGACGGGCTTGCGCACGACCTGCCGTTCTAGCCGGCGGGTCCGGAACCGACAGCTCAGCCGCGGTCGTGGTGCGGCGGCCGGTCGGCCAGCAGCTCGCGGTCGTGGGCGCTGAGCTCGTCGTCCCCGCCGTAGCGTCGGACCCGCGGCTGCTCCCCCCACCCCTCGTCGGTGTCGTCGCGGGTGCTCTCGGGCAGCAGGGGTGCGTCGTCGCCCGGGCCGTCGGCGGCCGTCACTCGAGGTCCCCCGGCTGCAACCGCGCCAGGCGCTTGTCTCGCACCATCGCGTCGCTCGCGAGCGGCACGAGGTCGGGATCGGGCGCGAGGGCCGCGAAGACGCCCACGAGGTCCCGCTGGCTCAGGATGCCCACGACGTCGCCGAGGTCGTCCACCACGGGCAGGTGCCGGATCCAGCGCGCGGCCATGAGCCGGGCCGCCTCGAACAGCGGCGTCGCCAGGTTCACCGTCATGACCTCGGGCGTCATCACGGCCGAGACGGGCGTGGACTCGACGTCCATGCCGCGCGCGACGGCCTTCATGATGTCCCGCTCGGTCACGATGCCGCGGAGCAGACCGCCGTCGAGTACGAGCAGCGAACCCGTCTGCTGCGCCCACATGCGGGCGGCTGCGGTCCGCAGGCTCTCCGTGAGCGTCTCGGACAGCGTCGCCGGGGACATCACGTCGCGGACCTGCATGGGTGGAAGCCTCCCTCGACGCGCGGCGCGGGACCGGCCGACCGACCCGCCCAGCCTACCGGGACCCACCCGGACGAGAGCCGCCCGCGGGCGGTATCGACACGTTCCGAGGGCACCTTGACACCCGGACGGAACTCAAGGGTTCACCGTAAAGGCACCCCCCGGACGCGCCGATTCCTCGTACATGCGTCGTCGCAGCCTTGCGCTCCTGACCCTCGCCGCCCTGCCCCTGGCCGGGTGCGGCGGCACCACCCACCTCGCCGCCGCCCACCCCACGGGCGCGCCGCTGGTGGCGACGTCGGCCAGCCCGACCGACGACCCGACGCCGGCCACGTCGCCGTCCCCGGCGGCCACGCCCGAGCCGGTCGTCACGGTCGCGCCGACGCCGGCCACCGTGGCGATGACCCCCGCGGCGGCGGTCGCCCGGGTGCCGGTCCAGGCGCCGGCGGTGAAGGCGCCCGCAGCCGCACCCGCCGCCCCGGTCTACAGCGGCGGCGCGGCGTCCTCGTACACGCTGAACTACGCGTCGAACGGCGCAGTCGTGCGGTGGAACCCGTGCCGCACGATCACCTACAAGGTGAACCTGGGCCTCGCCCCGGCGGGCGCGCTCGCCACCACGCAGCAGGCCGTCGCGAACGTCGCCGCGGCCGCCGGGCTCACCATGACCTACACCGGCACGACCAACGAGATCCCGAGCAAGAGCTCCGCGCCCACGAGCGCCGACATCGTGATCGGCTGGGCGGCACGCGGCAGCACGTCCGCGCTGCCGGCCGGCGGCAGCGAGGCGGGCGAGGGCGGCTGGTTCTCGAGCGGCGTCAGCAACGACGGCACGCACTGGACCTGGCAGATCGTCGGCGGCTTCGTCGCGCTCGACACCGGCCAGATGAACCTGTTCAGCCCGGGCTTCGGCGGCGGCACGCGCCTCGGCACGCTGCTCGAGCACGAGACCATGCACGCCCTCGGCCTCGGCCACACCGAGGACCGGGCCGACATCATGTACCCGATCATCTCGTCCTCGTCCCCGGGCGTGTTCGCCGCCGGCGACCGCGCGGGCCTCGCCAAGGTCGGCGCGGCGGCGGGCTGCATCTGAGCCGCCGCCGCACCGGCCCGGGGCGTCAGGCCTTGGGCAGGTAGGGGCCGAGCTCCGCCCGCGCGATGGAGCGCAGGTGCACCTCGTCCGGCCCGTCCGCGAGGCGCATGGTGCGCAGGCCGGCGTACATCTGCGCCAGCGGGGTGTCGTCGCTGACGCCGGCGCCGCCGTGCACCTGGATCGCCCGGTCCACGATCTCGAGGGCCACCCGCGGGGCGATCACCTTGATGGCGGCGATCTCCTGCTTGGCGGACTTGGCACCCGCCTGGTCGATCATCCACGCGGCCTTCAGCGTGAGCAGCCGCGCCTGCTCGATGGCGATGCGGCCCTCGGCGATCCACGTCTGGATGACGCCCTGCCGGGCGAGCTCCTTGCCGAACGCGACCCGGCTGCTGGCGCGCTGGCACATCAGCTCGAGCGCCCGCTCCGCGACGCCGATCGCGCGCATGCAGTGGTGGATGCGGCCGGGGCCGAGACGCGCCTGCGCGATGGCGAAGCCGCTCCCCTCCTCGCCGATCAGGTTGCTCACCGGAACCCGGACGTTCTCCAGCCGGATCTCGCAGTGCCCGTGCTGGTCCCAGTAGCCGAACACCGGCAGCGGCCGCACGACCGTGACGCCGGGGGTGTCGAACGGGACGAGGATCATCGACTGCTGCCGGTACGGGTGGCCGGTGGCGTCGGTCTTGCCCATCAGGATCATGACCTTGCAGCGCGGGTCCGCCGCGCCCGTGGTCCACCACTTGCGCCCGTTGATGACGTACGAGTCGCCGTCCCGCTCGATGCGTGTGGCGATGTTCGTGGCGTCGGAGCTGGCGACGTCGGGCTCGGTCATCGCGAAGGCGCTGCGGATCTCACCGTCGAGGAGCGGCTGGAGCCACTCCCGCTTCTGCGCCTCGGTGCCGAAGAGGTGCAGCACCTCCATGTTGCCGGTGTCCGGGGCCGCGCAGTTGAGGGCCTCGGGGGCGATGTGGATGCTGCGCCCGGTCACCTCGGCGAGGGACGCGTAGTCCGTCACCGACAGGCCGTGGGCCGGGTCGGTCGCGTCGGGCAGGAACAGGTTCCACAGCCCGCGGCTGCGGGCCTCCTTCTTCAGGTCCTCGACGATGGGCGGGAGGTGGTTCTCCCTGCCCTCGGCCCGCAACTGCCGGCGCTGCGCGTCGTACAGGGCCTCCGCCGGGTAGACGTGCGAGTCCATGAACTGCTCGAGCCGACCCAGGTACTCCTGGGCCTTCGGGCTGAGCGCGAAATCCACGTGGGTCCTCCTCGACACCGGCGGGCCGCACCCGCGGCCCCGCGAACCGCCGGGCTGGTCACCGGGGTCCCCCGCAGCTTCGCACGCGGGTGGGTCAGAGCTTGTCCCGTTCGTCCAAGGCGCGCCACAAGGCCTCGGGATCGTCGACGGTGAGGTCGACGCAGCGGGCCCGCACCACCGTGCGGCTGTGGGTGAGCGCGCGCGGCAGCAGCAGCCCGCTACCCCCCACCACGACGCGCAGGTCGGTCCGCCGGCCGTGGGCGATGCTCACGGTCCCGCTCGCCCGGTCGGCCCGCAGCCCCAACGCCGGCCGGACGGGGCGCTCCTCGAGGCGGATGTCCGTGATGGCGTCCAGCGGAATGGTGAGCGATCCCCGCAGCAGGCCGCGGGCCACGAGCACGCTGTCGGTCAGCTCGTGCGCCCGGGAGCGCACCAGCGCCCAGCCGCCGTAGAGCCACGCCGCGGCGTAGCCGTGCGCGATCACCGCCAGCGCGGTCCACGCGACCGAACGCGCCACCAGCGCGGCCTGCCCGCATGCCAGGAGCGCCTCGACCGCCAGCGCGGCGAGCAGCACCCACGCGACGGCCGTGACCCGGTCGGCCGCGGGGAAGCGGACCGCCGGCTCCGCCACCTGGCTGTCCGCCGGGCCGGTGGCGCGCCACGGCGCCGTCCAGACGCGCACCTGCAGGCGCACCAGCGCGAGCAGCTCGTCCGGCAGCCAGGCGCCGAGCCGCGGGCCGGGCGGCGGCAGCAGGTGCACCCGCCGCCCCGGGCCCACCGCCCGCGGCTCCGGGGGGTCCACCAGCGACGGGTCGAGTGCGCCGGCGACGCCCGCCACCACGAGCGGCCAGAGCAGCAGCTGCCCCGCGACCGCCGCACCGAGGGACCGCGGCAGGCCGAGGCCGCCGCTGACCGCCCCGACCGCCACCAGCACCAGCACGCCGGGGACCGCCCAGCGGCGCCAGGCCGGGACGTCCACTCCGGGGGGCAGCGCCGGCTCGGACATGGAGGCAAGTGTGGGGCGCCGGGGCACCCCGGCCCTGAGCGCAGCCGGGCACCGGCCTCAGGTGTTCCGAGGGTCCATGACGTGCTTCACACATTTGGACGCGGGAGATTCCTGTGTCCACCTCCTTGACACAGCGCGTCAGCGTGTCAACATGACCACGTGGTCACTTCGACGGTCGCCTACAGCACGACGGCGCGACAGCTCATGCGCGCCGCCGCCCTGCGGGCCGCCCGCGAGCAGGTCCTGGCGAGTCACTGGGACCAGGTCCGGATGGCCGACATCGCCGTCGAGGTCGGCGTCAGCCGGCAGACGCTCTACAACGAGTTCGGCACCAAGGACGGCCTGGCCCGCGCGCTCCTGACCGACGACGTCGACCAGTCGCTCGCCGAGATCGCCGAGGTCCTGGACGCCGTTCCCGACGGCCCGGACCCGGTCGGCGCCGCTCCCGGAGCCGGCTGCCCACCCGCGCTCCGGCAGGCTCTCGCGGCCTCCGCGAGCCACGTGATCACGCGTGCGCACGACGACCCGCTGCACAAGGCGATCCTCACCTCGGACGACCGGGAGCTGCTGCCGCTCGTCACGGTGCACAACGCCCCGCTGCTCGAGGGGGCCCACCGGCTGCTCGCCGCCCACGTCCACCGGGTGCTCCCGCAGCTGCCCGCCGACGCCGTCGCCGTCGTCGTCGACGCCGCGATCCGGCTGACCGTCAGCCACGTACTCACGCCCGCCACGACCGCCGAACAGGCCGGCGAGCACATCGCCGACCTCGTGACCGCGTACTGCGACGCCCTGCTCCACCGCTCCGCCGAGGGCCCCTGACCCGTCCACCGTCCGGAAGACCCCGCCACACACCCGTCCCGCCGATCCCCCGTAGCACCGCCGCTGGAGGCACCCATGAGCACTGCCACGCGCTACACGTCCCCCGTCGACGTCGCCACTACGTGGGACGTCCCCATGGCCGGTGACTCCCGCTTCACGTGGGAGTACGACGAAGGCCGCGCCCGGCTCCTGGCCCTGTACCAGAAGGGCAAGGACAAGCAGTGGGACCAGACCTCGCGCATCGACTGGAACCTCGAGATCGACCCCGACAACCCGCTCGGGCTGCCGGACGAGGTGAACCCGCTGCTCGGCACGGACGTCTGGGACCGCGCGCCGCAGGCCACCAAGGACGCCTACGGCAAGCACTTCACGGCCTGGCAGTTCAGCCAGTTTCTGCACGGTGAGCAGGGCGCGATGATCTGTTCCGCCCGCATCGTCGAGTCGGTCCCCGACCTGGACTCCAAGTTCTACGCCGCCACCCAGACGATGGACGAGGCCCGGCACGCCGAGACCTACGCCCGCTTCCTGCAGGAGAAGGTCGGGCTGCTCTACCCGGTCAACGACCAGCTGGCCTCGCTGCTGAAGGACACGCTCAGCGACAGCCGCTGGGACATGCCCTACCTCGGCATGCAGGTCCTCATCGAGGGCCTCGCGCTCGCCGCGTTCGGCACCCTGCGCGACATGACCACCGTCGCGCTGCCGAAGCAGATCCTCAGCTACATCATGCAGGACGAGGCGCGGCACGTGGCCTTCGGCCGGATGGCGCTGAAGGACTTCTACGCGAACATCACCGACGCCGAGCGCGCCGAGCGCGAGGAGTTCGTCGTCGAGGGCTGCTACCTGATGCGGGACCGGCTGCGCGGCAAGGAGGTCTTCGAGACCCTCGACCTGCCGGTCGACGAGTGCCTCGACATCACCGAGCACTCCCCGTACATGCAGCTGTTCCGCTCGCTGCTGTTCACGCGCATCGTGCCGTGCGTGAAGGACATCGGCCTCTGGGGCCCGAAGGTGCAGAAGGCCTACGCCGACATGGGCGTGCTGGACATGGCCGGGGTGGACCTGGGCGCGCTCATGCGCCAGGACGAGGACATCGCCGAGGCCCTGGACCGGGAGCGCGCGGAGCGCGCCGTCCGGCAGGCCGAGGTCGAGGCCACGATCGCGGTCGGCGCGGGCGTCTGAGCCACCGGGGCCGGCCTAGTGCCGGCCCGGCGCCGGGGCGAGCAGGTCGTCGGTCACCTCCGACAGCTCCCTCGCCCCGGCGAGCGCCAGGACGTGCGCGAGATCGTCGGTGACGGCGTCGAGCGCGGCGGTGACACCGGCCGCCCCGCCCGCCGCCAGCGCCCAGAGCACCGGCCGGCCCAGCAGCACCGCCCGCGCCCCGCTCGCGAGCGCGACCAGCACATCCAGGCCCGACCGGATCCCCCCGTCCACGAAGACCTCGGCGCCGCTGCCCCGCAGGGCCCGCGCCACGGGCGGCAGGGCCTCCGCCGTCGCCAGCGCCCGGTCGAGCTGCCGGCCACCGTGGTTGCTCACGATGACGCCCGCCGCACCCGCGGCCACACACGCCGCCGCCTCGTCCGCGCGGAGGACGCCCTTCACCAGCACCGGCAGCCCCGCTGCCGCCGCGAGCCACCCGATGTCCGCCAGGGTCGCCGCGGGGTCGCCGAGCTCCCCGGCGCCGCGGGGCACCTCCCCGGTCCGTCGCTTGCGGCCGACGTACGGCGTGTCCCCCGTGAGGACGACCGCGGACGCGCCCGCCGCCGCGGCGCGGCGGACGTTCTCCGCCGTCAGCTCCCGGTCCCGCAGCAGGTACACCTGGTACCACCACGGCCCGGCGACGGCGGCCACGGCCGCGATGGGCCGGTCGGCGCGGGTGGACAGCACCAGCAGGGAGCCCGCCGCCGCGGTGCCGGCGGCGGTCGCGACCTCCCCGTCGGGGTGTGCGAGCCCGTGCGACGCGGTCGGCGCCACCAGCACCGGCGTCGCGCAGCGCTGCCCCAGCACCGTCACGCCCGTGTCGACCTGGCTGACGTCGCGCAGCACCCGCGGCAGCAGCCGCGCCCGGCCCCACGCCGCGTGCGCCTCCCGCAGCGACCGCTCCTCGCCGGAGCCCCCCGCGTAGTAGGCGAACACCTCCGGCGGCAGCAGCCGCGCGGCCGCCCGTCGGTGGTCTCGCAGCAGCGGCAGCACGACCCCAGTCTGCCGGGCCCCGCAGCGACGGTCAGGCGGGCGGGAACAGCGGCCCGCACCGGGCCATCCGCTCCAGCACGTCCGGCCGCAGCGACCGGGCGAACAGGAAGCCCTGGGCCTGCTCGCACCCGAGCCGGCGCAGGATGCGCAGCTGCTCCGGCGTCTCGATGCCCTCCGCGACGACCGTCAGGTCCAGCGCGTGCGCCAGGTCGACGACGGCGCCCGCCAGCGCGGTGCTGCGGATGTCGGTGTCGGAGAGGTCCGCGACGAAACTGCGGTCCAGCTTGATGAAGTCCAGGTCGAACCGGCGCAGGTACGCCAGCGCGCTGTAGCCGGTCCCGAAGTCGTCGATGCCGACGCGGATGCCGGTCGCGGTCAGCGAGCCCAGCGCGGACCGGGTCCGCTCGGAGGCGTCGAGCAGGGTCCGCTCGGTCACCTCGAGGTGCAGCCAGCCCTGCGGCAGGCCGGTGCCCCGAACCTTCTCGGCCACCTGCTCGACGAAGCCCGGGTGCAGCAGCGACCGGGCGGAGACGTTCACGGAGAGGTGCCCGGCCGGGCCCCAGTGACCGGCGCCGACCCCGCGGGACGCGGCCCGCAGCGGACCACCGCCCGCGCCGAGTGCCCAGGCCGCGGCCTGCCGCACCGCCTCGTCGAGCACCCAGGCGTCGACCTCGGAGATCAGCCCGGTGTCCTCCGCGACGTCGATGAACACGCCCGGCAGGAGCACGCCCTGGTCCGGGTCGTCGATGCGCAGCAGCGCCTCGGCGCCCACCACGCGGCCCGACCCGAGGTCGACCACCGGCTGGTACTCCAGCCGCAGCCGGCCCTCGGCGAGCGCGCGGCGCAGCCGGCGCTCGGCGTCCCGGCGCTGCAGCGCCTGCGCCCGCAGCACACGGTCGAAGACCTCCAGCCGGCCGCCCCCACGCTCGCGGGCACTGTGCAGCGCGATGCCGGCCTCGCGGACCAGCTCCTCGGCGTCTGCGGCGGCGGATGCGCCGGCGGCGCTGTGCGCCCGCCCCGCGGCGACCGCGACACCGGCACTGCTCTCCAGCTCGATGACCTCCGGCGGGTCGGCCAGCGTCACCGGCGCGGCCACCACGCTGCGCAGCCGCTCGCCGACCAGGCGCGCGAGCGCGGGGTCGCTGCTGCCCGGGACGACCACCGCGAACTCGTCGGCGGCGATCCGGGCGACCGTGTCCTCCGCCCGCACCGCGTCCTGCAGCCGGCGGCCGGTGGCGGCGACGACCGCCTCGGCGGTGCCGCGTCCCACCTGGTCGCACAGCTGGGCGAACCGCTCCAGCGCCACGGTGACGAGCACGACCGGGCTGCCGTCCGCGAGCAGCTGGGTCAGCCGCGACCCGAGCGCCGAGCGGTTGCCGAGGCCCGTGAGGGCGTCGAGCTGCGCGAGCCGCTCCGCCTCGACCGCGAGCTCCCGCAGCCGCCGCTGGCCGGCGCGTCCCGCGCTGCCGGCACCGTCGTCGGCCCGGGCGTCCTGCAACACGCAGACGACCCCGTCGTGTCCCGCGGAGGTCGCCGGCCGGGCCACCACGTGCAGCTGCCGGACCGCGCCGTCGGCGCAGCGCAGCCGCACCGTGCCCGACGCCTCGCGGGCCTCGCGGCGTGCCCGGCCAACGGGCCACTCCGCGTCCTCCGCCGCCGTGGCGGCCACCGTGTCCGGCGGCGCGACGAGCTCGCCGGGCGGGGCGTCCGGCGCCGCGCCGGTGAAGTCGTACGGGCCGGTGCCGCCCTCGGGCAGCCCGAGCATGCGGGCGGCCGCCACGTTCACCATGGCGAGCCGGCCGTCGGTGCCGTAGATGAGGACCGCCGCGCCGAGCGCGTCGAGGACGGCCTGCACGTCGGTGATGAGCCGCACGTGCGGCGGGGTCGGCCCGGCCTCCCGCTGCTGCGGCAGGCCAGGCGGCGCCGTCGTGTCACCCACACGTGTCACAGCCGCCCCCGTCCATGCTGGCTCGGCCCGTCAACGGGCCGTGGGCGGTGCGTCCTGCGCCGCCCATCGCTGTTGACATCGGCTGCCGGGAGGCGCGCTCGTTCCCCCGTTGCGGTGACGGACGCGCTCAGCCGGCCGTGATCCCCCCGTCCACCGGCAGCACCACGCCGGTGAGGTAGGACCCGGCGCGGGAGGCGAGGAACATGGCGGCACCCGCGACGTCGTCGGGGCGCCCGACGCGGCCCAGCGGCACGTGGCCGGCGACCAGGTCCCGGGTCGCGGGGTCGTCCAGCAGGAACGCCATCATCTTGGAGTCGAACGGGCCGGGCGCGATCGCGTTCACCGTGATCTGCTCCCGGGCGAGCCGCAGGGCCAGGTGCCGGGTGAGCATGTGCACGGCCGCCTTGCTGGCCGGGTAGGCGTAGTTCTCCGTGTCCGCACCCGGTGGCCGGACGCCCTCCACGGAGCCGACGTTGATGACCCGCGCCGGGTCCTCGGCCGACGCCGCAGCCCGCAGCGGCTCGAGCAGCGCCTGGGTGAGCAGGAACAACCCGGTCACGTTGACGCCGAGCACCTTGTCCCAGGCCTCGGCCGGGAAGTCCGCCAGCGTCGACCCCCAGGTCGCGCCGGCGTTGTTGACGAGCACGTCCAGCCGCGGCGCCCGCTCGCGGACAGCGGCCGCGACGGCGGCGACGCCCTCCGGCGTCGACAGGTCACCGGGCAGCGCCGTGCAGTCCCCGAGCCCGCGCAGCTCCTCCGCCGCCTGCTCGCAGGCCGCGGCCTTGCGGGCCGTCAGGTAGACGCGCGCGCCCGCCGTCACGAACCCGCGGGCGATCATGTAACCGATGCCGCGTGACCCGCCGGTCACCAGCACCGTCTTGCCGGTCACCGCGAACAGCGTCGCCGGGTCCCCGGGCTCCTCCGCCACCATGCGTGCATCCCTCCGTCGCGCCGGTCTCGGGAGCACCCTAGGGGGCGTCGGTCAGGAGCCCGCGGAGGCCACCACCACCGTGCCGGTTCCGGCCAGCGACACGGGCCCGCGCACGACGAGCGCCGCGCTGCCCCGCGGCAGCGGTAGCGCCTGCCCCTCGGCGGTCACCGTCACCTCGCCGTCCAGCGTCAGGAGGATCGCGGGGGCTGTCACCGGCACGTCCACCGGTGCGGTGCCGTCGCAGCGCACCTCGGCCAACGCGAAGTCGGGCACCGGGACGGCCCAGGTGCGGCGCTCCCCGCCGGGGCAGGCGGTGACCTCGGGCTGCATCACGGGCGCGACGATCGGCGTGGTGTCGAGCACGCCCAGCAGCTCGTCCACGTCGATGTGCTTGGTCGTCAGCCCGCCCCGCAGGACGTTGTCCGAGCAGGCCATGATCTCGACGCCCGCGCCGCGGACGTAGGCGTGCAGCATGCCCGCCGGCTGGTAGAGCGCCTCCCCCGGGCGCAGCGTCACGTCGTTCAGCAGCAGCGCCGTCGGGATGCCGATGTCACCGGGGTGCGCGTCCGCCAGCTGCGGCAGGAGCGTGGCCGCGCGCCCCAGCGGGCCGTCGCCGCCGGGGTCGGCCCCGGCCAGCCGCGGCACCGCGGCGAGCGTCGCGGCGACCAGCACAGCCGCCCGGTCGGGGGGCAGCCGGAGCAGCGCGCCGAGGACGCTCGCCGCGCCCGCAGCGCCGGGGTCCTCCCGCAGCGGCGCGAAGGCCGCGCTGAGCTCGGGCACCGCCAGCGCGTCGATGACGGCCAGGGTCTGCTCCGCCGGGCGGATCCCGGCCAGCGCACGGAACGGGGTCAACGCGACGATGAGCTCCGGCTTGTGCGCCCGGTCGCGGTAGCGCCGGTGCGGGGCGTCGACGGGGATGCCGGCCGCCTCGTCCCGCGCGAACCCGTCGGCCGCCTGCTCCGGGGTCGGGTGCGCCTGCAGGGACAGCGCCTTCTCTGCCGCGAGGATCTTGAGCAGGAACGGCAGGGGGCCCGTGACCGTGTCGACCGGCACCGCGCCGTCGCCGGCGACCGTGGCCGGGGCGGCCGGGTGGGTCCCGAGCCACAACTCGGCCTTGGGCGACCCGTCGGGCGCGGTCCCCAGCAGCCGCGGGATGACGGTCGGCGACCCCCAGGCGTACTCCTGCACGCGGCCGTCGATCGGCAGCACGGGCAGCGTCCGGCGGTCGGCAGCAGGGGCCTGGGATGGCACGAGTCTCCTCGGGGCGGTGCGGCGGGGGCAGAACGCCAGCGGCCCCAGTCTGCCGGACAGGTACGGCCGCGTCAGGGGACGTGGCCGGTCGGTCGGGACGGGCGTCAGCCGAAGGTGCGCGCCGGGTCCAGCGCCAGCCGGGTGACCGCCGCGGACGCGTCGAGGCTGTGGGTCGTGGCACCGAGCGAGGGCGTCGGCGCCGCACCGGGCCAGGTGTGGCCGCCGCCGACCACTTCGAGCAGCTCCACGGACCGACCGGCGCAGGACCACCGCACCGCGACGAGGTCGGCGGCCGGCCGCGTCGTCGTCGCCGTGGTGCCGCAGCCCTCGGTGGCCGCCCAATTCGCCGCGCGGGCCGTCGCGGACCTCGCCTCGGTGTCCTGGAAGGGCGGGGGCCGGTCCCCGCCGCCCCCGCCGAAGGGCACGATCGGGTCGGCGGTGCCGTGCACCTCCACGACCGTGGGCGGAAGGGCGGGGCAGCTGGGGGTGACGCTCGGCGCGACGGCGACGACCGCGGTGACGGCGCTGGGCGCGGCGCACGCGACGGCGACCGCCATGTCGCCGCCGTCGCTGATACCGGTGACCAGCACCGTCCCGGCCGGCCGGCAGACCGCGGCCGGCACGGTGGCCAGGAGGGCCCGGGTGAAGGCAACGTCGTCGGGGCCGATCGCGGCGCGGCGCGGGAAGTTCCACCGCGCGGCCACGCCCTCCGGGGTGAGCAGCACGACGCCGGCCGCGCGGGTGGCGGCGGGCAACCCGGTCATCGTGTCCTGCTGCGCCGCGCTCTGCCCGTAGCCGTGGAACGACACGACCACCGGCACCGGGCCTTCCGGCAGCCGGTCCGGGACCGTCAGCCGCCACTGGCGCGTCACCCCGTCGACCACCGCCGACCGCAGCGAGGTCCCCGCGAGCGCCGGCAGGCAGGAGGGGGTGGGGTTCGTGGGCGGGGCGGGGGGTGACGTCGGGGGGGCCGGCGTGGCTTGTGGGCTCGCCGGGACCGCGGTCACCGGGGCCGCCGCGGGCGCCGCCCCACCCCCGCAGCCGGCGACCGCGAGCAGGAGCAGGAGCACGGTCAGCGCGCGTGCACCCCGGGGCGGCAGAACGGCCATCAGCCCGATCGTGCCGTGTCGGGGGGCCCGCCGCCAGTGCCCGGGTGCTGGGTACATCCTTCCGCCGATGGGCCGGGCAGCCGGAGCGCCCGCCGGCCGGCGCCCCGGGCGGCCAGCGCGAGCACGACGCCGCCCACGCACGCCAGGTACCCGGCGTGCGGGCCCAGGGCCGCCACCGCGAGCCCGGCCGTCCAGCTGCCCGCGGCGACGCCCAGGTCGAGCCCGCTGACCAGCCAGCTGAACCCCTCGGTGCGCTGCGTGGCGGGCACGTGGGCCTCCGCGAGGGCGTACGAGGAGATGATCGAGGGGCTCACCGCGAGCCCCAGGACGGGCGCGGCGATCGCCAGCGCCGTGATGCTCGGCAGCACCGGCAGCACCGCCGACACCACGGCCAGCAGGACGAGCGCCCAGGCCAGCCGGCGGGCCGGGGAGCCCCCGCGGCCACCGATCGCGAGGGCGGCGACGCCGCTGCCGAGGGCCACGAGCGCCAGCAGCGGGCCGGCCGCGCCCGGATGCCCGGCCGCCTGCGTGACGGCGACCGTCGCGACGTCCAGGCCGCCGAAGACGGTCCCGAGGGCGAGGGCCACGACCGCCACGACGCGCAGGCCGGGGCTGCGCAGGGCACTCCCCCGCTGCCGGTCGGCGGACGCCGCCACGGCCGGCTCGGTCCCGGTCTGCGCGACCAGGGCCAGCGTCCCGACGACGCACAGGGCCAGCGCGGCGACGAGCCCCCACCGCGGGTCCGCCGTCGTCGCGACCGCCACCACGACCAGCGGCCCCAGCACGAAGACGACCTCGTCGACGAGCGATTCCCACGCGAGCGCCACCTGCAGCTCCGCCGGGCGCCCCCGGGCCGTGAGGTGCGCCGCCCAGCGGGCACGGACGCTCGACCCGATCTGCGGGAACGTCACCCCCGCCAGCGCGACGGGCACCGCCAGGACCACGGCGGGGACCCGGGCGGGCGCCAGCAGCAGCGTCACGACCACCCCGACCAGGTGCAGCGCGACGGAGATCAGCAGGACGGGCCGCTGCCCGTAACGGTCGATGAGACGCGAGCTGAACGGGCCGCCGACGGCGAGCCCGATCGCTGCGACGGCCGACAGCGCGCCGGCGAGGGCGTAGGAGTGCCGTTCGTCGCGGACCAGCAGCAGCGTTCCCAGCCCGAACATGCTGATCGGCATGCGGCCCACGAACCCGGCCAGCGTGAACGGCAGGACGCCACGCGCCCGCAGCACCGTCGCGTACGTGGCGCGCGGTTCGGGGCGGGAGAGCGTGCTGGTGCCGGGCACCGCGGGAACGTCCTGTCTCTCGTCAGCCTCCGACGGAGGGGTCCTGCGCCGTGGCGGCCGCGGCGAGCACGGCCGGTGCCCCGGGGGATCCGGCGGGGGGCGTCACTGCCCCGGCCTGCGCAGCGTCGGCCGACCGGCGCTTGGCGCCGGGGACCCACACCGCCGCGACCGTGGCGGCCAGCGAGAAGGCCGCCGCGACGGCGAAGGCCCGACCGTACCCGTGGACGGTGGCGGCGGCGAGCGACATTCCGCCGGCCGTCGCGGACCGGGTGGCGTCGACGGCCAGCGTCGCGAGGATCGCGAGTCCCAGCGCGCCACCGACCTGCCGCGTCGCGGTGATGAGCCCGGAGGCGATCCCGGCCTGCTCGCGGGCCAGCCCGGTCGTCGCGCCGACCGCGATCGGCGTGAAGCACAGCCCCACGCCGAGGGTCGTCAGCGCCGACGGCACCACGAAGTCGCTCAGGTAGTGGCCGTGCACCGGCAGCTGGGACAGCCAGGCCAGCCCCACCGCGGAGACGATGCTGCCGACCACGATGATCGGCCGGACGCCGACGCGGGCGACGAGCCGGCTGGCGACCTGCGAGCCGACGACGATCGCGAGCGTGGACGGGATGAACGCCAGCCCCGTGCGCAGGGCGGAGTAGCCGAGCGTGTTCTGCAGGTACAGCGACAGGAAGTACCAGCTGGTGAACACGGCCGCGCCGAGCAGGAACATGACCGCGTTGGCGGAGACGACCGCCCGGTTGCGGAACAGCCCGAGCGGCAACAGCGGCGAGCCGGCCACGCGGCCCTCCCAGATCACGAACGCCGTGACGAGCACGACGCCCGCCACCATGGGACCCCAGGAGGCGGCGGAGCTCCAGCCGCGGGTGTCGCTGTCGACGATCCCCGTGACCAGGAGCATCAGGCCCGCGGTGACCAGCAGCGCGCCGACCAGGTCGAGCTTCAGCCGACCGGCCCCGGGACGGCTCTCGCGCAGCGCCAGCCGCGCGGCGACGATCGCCAGCAGGCCCACCGGGATATTGATGAACAGGATCCAGCGCCAGCCCAGGTAGTTCGTGAGCACGCCGCCGAGCAGCGAGCCCGCGGCACCGCCGCCGGCCGCGGTGGCGCTCCAGATGCCCAGCGCCCGCACGCGGGCGGCCGGCTCGGTGAACGTCGCGGTGAGGATCGTGAGGGTGGCCGGCGCGAGCACGGCGCCGCCCAGGCCCTGCGCGCCGCGCGCGACCAGCAGCGTGGTCTGCCCCTGCGCCAGGCCGCCGACGAGGCTCGCGAGGGTGAACAGCGCCAGCCCCGCCAGCAGCGTGCGCCGGTGGCCGAACAGGTCCGCGGCCCGGCCGCCGAGCAGCAGGAAGCCACCGAAGGTGATCGTGTACGCGTTGACGATCCACTGCAGGCCGCTGGCCGAGAAGCCCAGGTCGCCGCGGATCGCCGGCAGCGCCACGTTCACCACGCTCACGTCGAGCACGACCATGAACTGCCCGACGCAGATGATGGCCAGGACGAGCCAGTCGGGGACGTGGCGCAGCGGGGCGGACGACGTTGGCGACGTGGGCGGCGCGGCGGGAGATGTCACGGCGGGGGCAACCGCCCGGCCGCGCATTCTGCTCCCCGGTGTGGCGGGTCCCACACCGCGCTCCGACGGGGCCTCCGGCGAACGGTGTCGGCGTCGGGTGCCGCGCGCTACCGTTCCCTCCGTGACGGCGGCAGGGTGCGGTCGGCCCGCACCCACGGGCCACGACGGGACGCGCGGGGCCCAGGGCCCCCACAACCACGGGCACGGGCAGGGGCAGGCGCACAGCCATGTGCCGTCCGGCAGCGCCGACCGCGGGCGGCTCCAGGCCGCGCTGGCCCTGCTGGTCGGCTTCCTGGTCATCGAGGTGGTCGCGGCGGTGCTGTCGCACTCGCTCGCGCTGCTCGCCGACGCCGGCCACATGCTCGCCGACGTCGGGGCGCTGGCCGGGGCGCTGTGGGCCGCGCACCTGGCCGCGAAGCCGGCCCGCGACCGGTGGACGTTCGGCTGGCAGCGGGCGGAAATCCTCTCCGCGGCCGTCAACGGGGCGACGCTGGCCGTCCTGGGCGTGGTCCTCGTGGTCGCGGGGATCCGTCGCCTCCTGGAACCCTCCCCCGTCACCGGCGGCGTCGTCCTCGGTGTGGCTCTGCTGGGGGTGGTGGTGAACGTCGCCGCCACGGCGGTGCTGGCGCGCGCCGACCGGTCGGGCCTCAACGTCGCGGGCGCGTTCGCCCACGTGGTCACGGACCTGTACGCGTTCGCCGGTACCGCGGTGGCGGGGCTCGTCGTGTTGACGACCGGGTTCGCCCGCGCCGACGCGATCGCCAGCCTGGTGGTCGCCGGGCTGATGCTGCGGTCGGCGTGGCAGCTGCTCCGGGCCGCCGGGGGCGTGCTGCTGGAGGCCGCGCCGGAGAACGTCGACCTGGCCGAGGTGCGCGGTCACCTGCTGGGGGCGCCGCACGTGCTGGGGGTGCACGACCTGCACGTGTGGACGGTGACCAGCGCGCTGCCGGCGCTGTCCGCGCACATCGTGGTGGAGGAGGGCTGCTTCTCCACGGGCTCCGCGCCGCAGGTGCTCGACGCGCTCCAGTCGTGCCTGCGCGGGCACTTCGACGTGGAGCACTCGACGTTCCAGTTGGAGCCCGCCGGTCACTCCCGGCACGAGGTCGGGACGCACTGACCGGCTCCCGCCGCCGGGGCTACAGCGCCTGCGGGAAGTCGAACAGCCGATCGGGGTCGACCGCGCGCCGCACGGACCGCAGCCGCGGCAGGTTGCCGCCGTAGTAGGCCTGCGCCCAGCCGACCAGGTCCGGGTCGGCGTAGTTCTGATAGCTCTCGCCGCTGACGTACGGCCGCAGCGCCGCGGTGAACGCGCGCAGCCAGCGGTGCCCCGCCTCGATGACCGCCGGGGGGTCGCCCGGCCGGAACGACGAGGTCCGTTGCACCGACGCCAGCGCCCGGCGGTGGACGAACGCCGTGTCCGCCGGCGGGACGCGGTTGATCGCGCCGCCGTACGCGTCGAACTGCGCGCCGCCTTCGCCGACGGAGGCGTCGGCCTGCCGCTGGTTCACGTGGTCGACGACCACCCCGATGCCCTGCGGCGACAGTGGCTGGTTCAGGTAGTCCGACGCGGCCAGCAGCGGCATGCGCCGCAGCGTGCCGCCCGGGCCCTGGCTCGGCAGCCGGCAGGCCGCGACGCTCTTCCCGGCGCAGCCCGCCTCCAGCAGCGTCGCGGCGAGGACGCCGTCCGGCGTGCTCGCGGAACGGGACGACGGGGCGCTGCCGGCCGCGCGGACGAGCCCGTCGACGAGCGCCGCCGTGTGACTCGCGGACCCGACGCAGACGCCGCTGACCCGCACCAGCGGCGTGGTGGGCGCCCCGGTCGGATGCGCGAGGAGCAGCAGCGTCGACCAGATCTCGTCGGGTGCCCCGGGCGCCCACCGCTGCCAGCCGGCCAGGACGTCGGCCGCGGCCGCCCACGGCCAGCGCAGCGAGAACGTCGTCACCGCCGGCGCCGGGACGGTGCGGACCGTGAAGGAGGTGGTGACGCCGAAGTTGCCGCCGCCCCCGCCGCGGCTGGCCCAGAACAGGTCGGCGTCGGTGCCGGCGTCGGGGCGGTGTAGGACCCCGTCGGCCGTGACCACCTCGAGGCTCTCCAAGCGGTCGGCGGTGAGGCCGTAGCTGCGGCTCAGGACGCCGACCCCGCCACCCAGCGCCAGCCCGGCGATCCCCACGGTCGGGCACGACCCCGCGGGCAGGGTGCGGCCCTGGGCCGCCAGCGCCGCGTACACGTCGATGAGCCGCGCGCCCGCGCCGATGGTGGCGGTGCCGGCCGCCGCGTCGACGCGGACCGCCGACATGGCCGTGGTGTCGACGATCAGGCCGCTTCCGGAGGACCAGCCGCCGTAGCTGTGGCCGCCGGACCGCGGCCGCGGCGTGATGCCGGCGCCGCGCGCCGCGTCCAGGCAGCGCTGGACGTCGCTCGGCGAGGCGCAGTAGGCGATGGTCTGCGGGGCGAGGCTGTCGAAGCGGGGGTCCCACAGCTGGCGGGCGGTCGCGTAGCCGGGATCCGTCGGCAGGACCAGTCGGCCCGTCAGCTGTGACCGCAGCCGGGCCCAGTCGGGTGGCCGGTCCGAGGGCGAAGGCGTGGGGGTCGAGCCGCGGGCGCCCGGGGAGCAGGCCGCCAACAGCGCTGCCCCGGCCACGCCCAGGACAGTGCGCCGCGGGACCGTGGGCCGCTCCGGCGCGCCAGGCATGGCGGCAGGCTACGGGGTCCGCGCCCTCCGAGGTCCGCACGGCGGCGGTGGGGCAAGATGGCGGCGACGACGCGCCGGGCGACCGGCGTGCCGGTCCGGCCCTCGTAGCTCAGCGGATAGAGCAACCGCCTCCTAAGCGGTAGGTCGCGCGTTCGAGTCGCGCCGAGGGCACTGCGCGGGGGCGCCCGGAAGGGGCCCGGACATGCCGCAGCCCCCGGCGGGGAACCGGGGGCTGCGGCGGTGCAGGTCGAGCTCAGGCGCGCATGGCCCGGGCGGCCTGGGCGAGGTTCGGCACGGCCAGCAGGGCGGCCATCCCCGGCTCGTCGGTGACGAACGTGAGGCTGTCGGCCGGCTGGTCGGACGCGTTCCCGGCGGCACCGTCGTAGCGGCGCATCTTCGGGACGGTGGTGCGGGGGGTGGGGCGGGTGGCAGTGCTGCAGGGCATGGACTCTCCGGTGGTTCGGCCGGGTCGGGACGCACGGGGGCGGCTCCGGTCCGGGTGGATCGGGACGGTAGGGCTGAAGGTGAGCCGCGGCAGTGCGGCTGAGGGCTCACGGTCGCCGCAACGGAGCGCGGACCGGGCCTGTCACAGCCTATAACCGCACGCGGCCGGGGTTTCTTCCCGCCCCCCGGAGGGCCGGCTACCCGAGCTGCCGGCGGACCTCCGCGGACACCCGTCCGCCGTCGGCCCGCCCGGCGGTCTTGCCGGAGAGTTCCTTCATCACCACGCCGATGGCGCGCGGCCCGGAGACCCCGGTCGACGCGATCGCGGCAGCGACGAGGTCGGTCAGCTCGGCATCGGTCAGCTGGGTCGGCAGGTACCGGTCGAGGACGGCAGCCTCCTCCAACTCCCGGTCGGCGAGCTCCCCGCGCCCGGCGCCGGTGAACGCCTCCGCGGCCTCGCGGCGCTTCTTGGCCTCCTTGGTCACCACGGCCAGCACCTCGTCGTCGGTGAGCTCCCGCGCGACCTTGCCGGACACCGACTCGTTGGTGAGCGCCGTCAGCGTCATCCGCAGGGTCCGCGTGACGGCGTCGTCCTTGGCGCGCATGGCGGCGGTCAGGTGGGTGCGCAGCGTCTCGGCCAGGGTGGGCACGGCGGGCTCCTTCGGTGGGTGCGGGGCACCACGGTAGGGCGGCGCCCGGCGCGCGTGCGGCCGGGCGACACCACGCACGCCCCCACGTGCACCATGTCGCCCACCTCGCGGCCGTCGCCCACCCGGCGGCCGGCGCCGGACCGCCGGCCGGCCCCGCGGCGCCGGCGGCTTCAGAGCGCGGTGGGCCACGACTGCCGGGCGGCCGGCGCCCGCGCGAGCGACGCCGTTGCGTCCTGCGCCCCGAGCCGGGCCGCGCGGCGGGTGAACGGGGGTTCGAACAGCAGGAAGCTCAGCAGCATGCCGTGGTCGGCGGCCTCGCCGCCGACCACCCGGTTGAGGAGCGCCAGGTCGGGGTGCGACAGCGCCCGCAGGCCCGCGTACCTCCGCGCGAACACGTCGCGGGCCAGGTCGCCGAGCCGGTCGGCCCCGCCGGGCGGCGGACCGGCGAAGAGGAACGGCACCGGACGGTGCCCCGGCGCCACGGTCGCGAGCTCGTTGTGCCGCCCCAGGGCGTGCAGGTCCTCGACGAGCCGGTCCCCCAGCAGGGACCGCAGCGCCAGGGAGGCGGCCCCGAACACGTCCGGACCGCGGGCCGACCGCGGCGCGCCGACCGGCTGCCACGACGGCGGCGAGGTGGCCACCACACCCAGCCGTCCACACCCCAGCGCGAGCGCCGGCGCCAACGGGGCGTTGAGGCGGACCCCGCCGTCGAGGTACCAGCCGCCGTGCGGGTCCGGGACCTTGACCGGGCGGAACGCCACGGGGACGGCGGCGGACGCGAGCACGTGCTCGACGGTCAGGTCCGTCGCGACGTACGTGATGTTGCGGGCGGCGTCGAACGGCGGCAGGGGCACCGCGGGCTTCTTCTCCACGAACACGACCGTGCCGCCCGTGGCCACCGAGGTCGTCGCCAGAGCGACCGCGTCCACGGGGCCGGAGCGGACGGCCTCGTGCAGCCCGTCCAGGGGCAGCAGCCCCGCGAGTGTCCGGCGCTGCCGCCGGGTGTCCAGCAGGCTCGGCACCCGGACGGGCAGCCCGAGCAGCTGCCCCGCGTACCGCACGACATCCTGTGCCGCGCTCGGCAGGACGCCGGCGACCTGCTCCAGCCGCACCGCGGACCACAGCTCGACGAGCCGCTGTGCGGCCGCCTCCCAGTCCAGGCCGAGCAGACCGGCGAGGCCCACGACGTTGAGCGCGCCGGCGCTGGTGCCCACCAGCACGGTCGGCGGCGCGTCGTCGGCCAGCAGCCGCGGCACGAGCACCGACAGCGCGCCGGCCTCGTAGGCGCCGCGGGCGCCTGCCCCGGCGACGACGAGCCCGGTCCGCGTGCCCGCGGCCACGACCGCTGCCCTCAGAACGCGATGGTCCAGCCCGGGTGCCGCGCCTGCTCCGGCGTGTACGCCACGCCGTCGACCTTGCGCCCGCCGGCGTCCAGGAGCGTCAGGATGCCGTCCCCGTCGACATGCGCCCAGCCGGGCACGGCCACGGCGGCGGTGCCCCCCGGGGGCAGGGGCTGCGCGCTGACCGGGTAGGTGTGGCGCCGGCGGTCCGCGAACCGCCAGCCCTCGATGTGCACCGTGCGCGGCGAGGTGTTGAGCAGGGTCACCCGGCGCAGCCCGGGCGTCCCGTCCGCGCCCCGGACGAGTGCCCCGACGATCCGCACGACCCGCTCGCCGGGGGCCGGCGGTGCGCACGCGTGGCCGGTCCGGTCGTCGGTGTTCCACGCCTGCGACCGGAAGGCGAGGAAGACCGCCACCCACCGGCTCTCGGCCGGCAGGTGCACCAGCAGCGCCCCGTCCTGCCGGACCCCGTCCGTCGCGGCATGCTCCCCGGCGCTGCCCTGGTTCAGGTGGACGTCGTGCACGCCCTGCGCCGGGCGGAAGCCGAACGCGCCGTCGGGGGTCTCGGGCTGGGGCCCCCACGCCTGACCGAAGACGTACACCCGGGCGTCCGGGGCGGCGACGGCGCGCTGGAGGTAGTGGTGCACCAGCTCGCCCAGGTCGTTGTCCGGCGCCGACGCGCCGCCGGGCACGGCCCGCATCTGCGAGTGGTCGAACAGGTTGTCCCGGACGAAGTCCAGCGCGCAGCCGCCCGGCTTCGGCTGCAGCCGTGTGAACCCGTCGGGCAGGTCCGCGAGCCCCACGGTCACGACGTGCCGGAAGTCCTCGTCCGCCAGGTAGAGCAGGTCGGGTGGGGCCTGCGCGGAGCGCGTGGGGACGGCGGCCCGGTAGCGCACCCGGCGGCTCGGCGGGCCGACGACGAGGTGGATGTGGTCGTGCTCGTCGTCGCCCGCTGCCGGGCGATGATCGATGGCGGCGGCCTTGAGCACTCCGTACCTGGTGAGCGGCATGGTGACCTCCCCGGCCTCGAGCGGGCCGCCGCACCACCGGGGAAGACGGGGCGACGGTCACCGACCCCACGAGTGAATCCCTGTGGCCGTCGCCGCACCAGGGGTGGGGCCCGCGTGTCGCTCTCAGGCCGCGGACCGGGCCTGCCCGGCCCGGGCGCACTCGCCCCGGCGGGGTGGGCGCCGCTCCCGGCAGAACCCGCCGTCCGGCCCCGACCGCCCGAACGCGCAGGACCCCCGGAGCTGGCAGCGCCGGTTGCAGGGCCCCACGAGCGGCACGCCGGCCTGCGCGAGCGCCCGCCGCAGGGCGGGGTCGCTGCGCATCAGCGACCCCGCCCCAGCGGGCCGGCGGACGGGATCACGGGTCCAGGCGGACGGCGTCCTCGATCCCCGCCGCCTGCTGCGCCGGGACCTCGACAACCGCGGGCTCCTCGCGCCAGACCGGCTCCTTGTGGAACACCCCGTCCTTCATGATCGCGGCGAGGCTGTTGCGGTCCTGCAGGATGGTGATGTCGGCCAGCGGGTCGCCCTCGACGAGGATCAGGTCGGCGAGGTACCCGGGCCGTACCTGCCCCAGCTCGTGCGGCAGGTCCATGATCTCGCCGCCCTGCTTGGTGGCGGAGAGGATCGCCTCCATCGGCGTGAAGCCCAGGATCTTCACGAAGTGCTCCAGGTCCCGGGCGTAGGTGCCGTGGGGGGTCCACGCGAAGCCGTAGTCCCCGCCCGGCAGGACGCGGATGCCGCGGCGGTGCATCTCCCGCAACCCCTCGATCGCGATCTCGAGCTCGCGCTTGTACCCCACCTGCTCGGCGAGGTCGGGCGTGAAGCCCCAGGGGCTGGCGTCCTCGAGCGTGGCGATCAGCCAGTTGATGCCGGGGGCGACGAAGACCCGGTCCTTCTGCCGCTCGAGCTCGTCCATGCCCTCGTCGTCGATGAAGCTGCCGTGATAGATGATGTCGACCCCGTTGCGGAGGCACATCTTCACCGACTCGGCGCTCCGGGCATGGGCGCAGACCCGCACGCCCCGGTTGTGCGCCTCCGCCACCGCGACCGCGATCTCGGCGTCCGTGAAGTAGGTGTCCTCGGCGCGCTGGGTGCCGGTGATCTCCTCGCCCGACAGGATCAGCTTGATCAGGTCGACGCCCACGCCGATGAGCCCGCGCACGACCTTGCGCATCTCGTCGGGGCCGTCCGCGAAGTTCGTGATGCTGGGGATGAGCGCGCCGCCGGTGGACGCGATCTCCCGGCCGTTCGCGAGGTACCGCGGCCCGGGGATGTCGCCGGCGTTGATGGCGTCGCGGATGACGACGTCGAGCCGCTGCTTCGCGGAGGCGGCCCCGACGCACATCGTGTAGCCGTAGTCGAGGTACGTCTTCGCGGAGCGCGCCGTCAGCAGCGTGTGCTCCTCGACGCCCAGCTCCCCCAGCGCGTCGAGCGACGTGCCGTTGTTCCAGGTGAAGTGGGTGTGCGCATCGCACAGGCCCGGCATGAGCGTGCCGCCGCGGCCGTCGACGATCCGGGCCCCGGCCGCCCGCCGGGTGGCGCCCGGCCGGCCGACGGCTGCGATGTGGTTGCCCTCGACGAGCACCTCGCCCGCGAAGGGCTCCGTACCCGTGCCGTCCAGGACTCGGACGTTGGTGAAGAGGGTGGGGGTGTCCGGGTGCATCGTCGCACCTCCAGTAGTGGGCCCGCGGGCCCCGGGATGGGTGGCGCCCGGAGGCGGCGGGAGCCGGACCGGACGGGTGCGGACGGGTCCGCGGGCGCCCACGGGGCGCCGGTGGAGCGACGGGGCGGGTGGGGCAGGGCCCGCCGGGGACGGGTCAGGACAGGAAGTCGCGGATGGCCTTGGTGACCTGCTCGGGGGCCTCGACGGCGGTCCAGTGGCCGATGCCGTCGATCAGCTCGTAGGAGGCGTTCGGGAGCTCCTTGAACATGAGCTCGGCGTTCTGGGGGCTGCCGACCTTGTCCTCGCTGCCGGTGAGCAGCAGGACCGGGGCCTCGATCGTGGCCAGGTCGACGGCCGTCGCGTTGGCGAGCGCCTCGCAGTGCGCCGCGTACCCCTGCGGGTCCTGCCGGGTGAGCAGCTCGCGCACGAACGCGGCCGCGACCGGGCGCTGCCGGCGGGTCTCCTCCGACGTCGCCGCGCCGACGATCGCGTCGGCGACGGCCGCCATGCCCTGCTCGCGCACGATGGCGGCACGCTGGTGCGTGGCCTCCTTCGCCGGGGGCGCCTGCTCCTTGACCGGGCCGAGCAGCACGACCTTCGTGACGCGCTGCGGCCGGGTGGCGGCGAAGTGCTGCACCACGATCGTGCCCATGCTGTGCCCGACGACGGCCGCGGTGTCGACGCCCACGGCGTCCAGCACGGCCTCCAGGTCGTCGGCGAACGACTCGATGGAGCAGGGCCCGGCGTAGGGCGAGCGGCCGGCTCCGGGGAGGTCGAAGCGGACCACGCGGTGCCGCTTGGCGAGCTCCGCGACCTGGGGCTCGTAGAAGTTGGTCGTGCCGCCGAGGCCGTGGACGAAGACCACGGCGGGCCCCTCCCCGGTGGTCTCGACGAACACGTCCCTGCCGGTGCCGAGCTTCATGACATGCCTTTCGTGAGGGTTGCGGCGCTGCTGCGGGGCATCAGTGGATGCGGTTGCGCAGCACGCCGAGACCGGTGATGGCGACCTCGACGACGTCGCCGGAGGCCAGGAAGCGGGGCGGGTCGAACCCGATGCCGACGCCCGCGGGGGTGCCTGTCGCGATCACGTCGCCGGGCTCGAGGGTCAGGCCGGCGGAGATCGTCTCGATGATCGTCGGGACGTCGAAGATGAGGTCGGCCGTGCTGGCGTCCTGCCGCAGCTCGCCGTTGACCCGGCACTGCACCCGCGTGGTGGCCAGGTCCAGCTCGTCCGCGGTGAGCGCCCAGGGGCCCATGGGGCAGTGGGTGTCGAGCGACTTGCCGAGGAACCACTGCTTGTGGTCCCGCTGCCGGTCGCGGGCGGTGACGTCGTTGACGGCGGTGTAGCCCCAGACGTGCTCGAGGGCCCGCGAGGCGGGGATGTCGCGCCCGCCGCGGCCGATGATCACCGCGAGCTCGGCCTCGTAGTCGAGCTCCTTGGTGACGGTCGGGTGCGCCTCGACCTCGGCGTCCGGCCCCACGACGGTGCTCGGCGCCTTCGTGAAGACGACCGGCTTGTCGGGGACGTGGTCGCTCCCGGTGCCGGCGCTGTGGTCGTAGCCGCTGCTGCCGAACTCCCGGGCGTGCTCGGAGTAGTTCTTGCCGACGCAGAAGATGTTGCGGCGCGGGCGCGGCACGGGCGCGAGCAGCGTCACCGCCGCCAGCGGGACGCCGGGAGTGACGAGCCCGGCCTCGAGGGCCCCCCGGAGGTGGTCCCAGTGGGCGATGGCGTCGACGAGCTCGTTGCTGCCGACGACCTGCGACAGGTCGTGCACCACGTCCGCGGCGTCCAGCACCCCGAAGGAGCGGAGGCCGTCGTACGTGTAGGAGATGAACCTCATTGGTCGACCAATCACT
>JAOPWU010000016.1 GCA_025965515.1 Mycobacterium sp. | reverse complement strand
CCCGCGTAGCTGTGCAGGCCGGTGATCCACATGTTGACGCCGAAGAAGTCGAAGATCAGGCAGCCGAAGGCCAGCAGGCCGATCAGCGCCGCCTTGCGGCCCTTCCACCCCGCGGTGGCGCGGGCGTGCAGGTACCCGGCGTAGACGACCCAGGTGATGAACGACCAGGTCTCCTTGGGGTCCCACCCCCAGTACCGGCCCCAGGCGGCCTCGGCCCAGATGGCGCCGGCGATGATCGCGAACGTCCAGATGGGGAACGCGAAGGCAGCGACCCGGTAGGAGTTGCGGTCCAGCGCGGCGGAGTCCGGCAGCCACGCGGTCACGGCCGCGGTCCGCGTCGTCAGCCCGGCCGCGGCGCGGCGCTCGGCGCGCTCCTTCACCAGGTACAGGCCGGTCGAGACGGCGCTGACGATGAACGTGCCCGAAGCCAGGATCGCCGCGACCACGTGAATCTTGATCCAGTAGCTGTTCAGCGCCGGGACCAACGGGCCGGCCTGCGCGTACAGCACCGTGCCGGCGAGCCCGAGGTAGCAGACCACCGGCAGCATCACGAACGCGCCCAGGTAGCGCACCGGCTGCCGGATGAGCAGCACCAGGTAGGCCGTCACCGCCACCAACGCGATCATGGTGGCGAACTCGTACATGTTGCCCCACGGCACCCGGTGGGCGGCCAGCGCGCGGGTCACCATGCAGGCGACGTGGAAGCCCCAGCCGACGAACGTGGCGGCGACCGCCATGCGGCCCGGCAGGGAGCCGCCGGAGACGCCCCGGGTCGGCGGGGGCGCGTCCGGGCCGCCCGGTACGACGACGAACGGCGTCTCGACCTCGACGGTCCCGCCGCCACCGGCGGTGACCAGGACCTTCGCGGCGGCCTGCACCGGCTGAGCCTGCGCGGGGACGGCCGCCCGCCGGACGGGTCGGACCGTGTCGCGCCGGAATGCGAACTCCGCCGCGTACCCCAGCAGCGCGACCGCGTAGAGGACCACGGCTCCGAGGAAGAACTGGTCGGACAGATGTCCCCAGGTCTGGTTCACGGGCGGGCCCCTCCATCGGTGCTCAGGTCGGGTGCAGCAGCTCCAGTGTGCCCGTCGGCGGGGGCGGGGCCCGACGCGGGGACCGCGCGCAGGACGGACGTCCGCGCCACCAGCGCCGTCAGGGCGGCGAACTCGTCGGCGAAGGCCTCCGCGTCCGTGCGCGGCAGCCCGCCGATCTCGACGGTGCGTGTCCCGGTGGGGCCGACCGGACCGGCCTTCACCCAGAGCCGCCGGCGCCGCACCCGCAGCGAGCCGATGAGCCCGACCACCATGAGCGACGCGAACAGCAGCGTGAACTGCTTCACCGGGTCGTGCTTGATCTCGAGGCTCGCCCAGTTGCGGTAGCCGTCGACGGTCATCGAGTACCCGCCGGGCAGGCCGCGGGTCATCGTGTCGGTCCCGTTCGGCCCGCCGACGGCGAGGAACGTGGTCGCGACCCGCGTCATGTTCGTGGTCGTGAGCTCGTAGACGGACTGCGGGGTGCCCGCGTCCACGCCCATGTCCCCGACCCAGGCCAGGACCGTCATGCCGGGGCTCCGCACCGCGGGCGACGTGCCGACGATGCCCATCGAGGGCGAAGCCGCGGGGGCCGGGAAGAAGAAGCCGGTGAAGGCCAGCTGCGTCGGCCGCCCGTTCGCCGACGCCGGCAGCCCGGTGTCGGCCACCTTCACGGTGCAGGCGTAGGACAGCTGCGCGGCGGTCTCGGGCCGGCAGACGACGTAGGAGTCGTAGATGACCCGGCCGCCGCCGTCGCGCACCACGATGTGCGGCGCGAAGCCGTGGCCGCCCAGGTAGACGGCGGTCGCGCCGGTGCGGACCGGGTGGTTGATGCGCAGGTCGGCCTGCCGCGTCGGCCCGCCGACGGTGTCCGCGTACGTCGCGTAGGCGTCGAACGTGCGGGGCTGGCCGCTGGGCAGGTAGGTCGCCGCGAACCGGTCCAGCGTGAGGGCGAACGGGGTGACGTCGGACGGGGACACCAGCGCGCCGGACTGGAACTCGTCGTACAACGCGGGACTGCTGGCGAACGACTGGCCCTCCACGACGACCCGCGAGCCGTGGTATCCGAGGATGCTGCCGAGCGCGATCGACGCGAGCAGGCCTACCAGCGCCACGTGGAAGAGCAGGTTGCCGGTCTCCCGCAGGTAGCCCTTCTCCGCGGTGAGCGCGCCGCTCTCGGTCACGCGGACGCGCCAGCGGGACCGGCGCAGCGCGGCGGCGGCGCGGTCCAGGTCGACCTCCGCGGCGGCGAACGACGCCGACCGCGGCAGCCGGTCGAAGCGCCGCGGCACGGTGGCCGGCGGCGGCGTGAAGAGCGCCCGGGCGTGCAGCCGGATCCGCGGCACGAGGCAGCCGACGAGGCTCACGAACAGCAGCCCGTACACGGCCGCGAACCACGGCGAGCCGTACACGTCGAACGCCTGCACCCGGTCGAGGAACGGCGCGAGGCTCGGGTGCTGCGTGAAGTAGCGCGTGACGCCGTCGGGGTTGCTCCCCCGCTGCGGCAGGATCGAGCCGGGGACCGCGGCCAGCGCCAGCAGCAGGAGCAGCTGCAGCGCGATGCGCATGCTGGTCAGCTGCCGCCAGGCCCGGCGCCACACCGTGGCGCGGCCCCGCTGCGGCGGCGGCGCCGGTTGCGTCGACAGCCCCGCCCGGGCCTCGGCGGCCTCGGTGGCCGCGGTGACCTCGGTGGTCGGCACGGTCACAGCTGCACCCCGCCGGCGCCGACGGCCGTCTGCAGGTGGGCCACCGCGGCCTGCCAGACCCCGGTCACCTCGAGGACGCCGATGGCGACGAGCAACCCGCCACCGGCGATGGTGATGGCCCGCAGGTGCGACCGCAGCGTGCTCAGCGCGGCGAGCCCGCGGCGCAGCCCGAGGGCCACGAGGACGAACGGCACGCCGAGCCCCAGGCAGTACGCGAGCGACAGCAGCGCGCCCCGGCCCGCGGTGCCGCTGGTGAACGCGAGCCCCTGCACCACCGACAGCGTCGGCCCGACGCACGGCGTCCAGCCCAGCCCGAACAGCAGGCCGAGCACCGGCGCGACGGCCAGGCCGGTGCCGGGGCGCAGGTGCAGCTTCCACTCGCGGTTCGCGATGGACAGCCGCGACAGCAGCCCCATGAACGCCAGCCCCAGCACGATGGCGACGCTGCCCAGCACGATGTCGACGGTGCGGCGGTGGTCGAGCAGGTGCTGCCCGAGGCCACCGAACGCCAGCCCGTAGGAGACGAACAGCAGCGAGAAGCCGAGCACGAACAGCCCCGCGCCGGCGAGCACCCGGCCGCGCGGCGGCGCGACCTCGGCGGACCGCAGCTCGGCGCCGGTCAGCCCGGTGACGTAGGAGAGGTAGCCGGGGACCAGCGGCAGCACGCAGGGGCTGGCGAAGCTGACGAGCCCCGCCAGCGCCGCGACGGGCGCGGCCAGCAGGAAGGGACCGCTCGCGACGAGGCTGCTGGCCGACATCAGGTGGCCTTCTCGGCGGCGACCTGCCGCACGACGGGCGCCAGCTCCTCGACGCGGACGGGGCTGGTGAACAGCGCGGCGACGCGGCCCTGCCGGTCCAGCACCAGGGTCGACGGGATCGCCGTCGGCGGCACCTTGCGGAACTGCGCGGGGATGGCGCCGGCCTGGTCGTAGAGGCTCGGGTAGCTGATCCTGTGGTCGCTCACGTAGGCGCGGGCGGCGGCGCGGTCGTCCCGCACGTCGACCCCCAGGAAGGCCACCCCGAGGTCGGCCGTCGTGCTCGCCACCTCTTCGAGCGCATCCGCCTCCGCGCGGCAGGGGTTGCACCACTGGGCCCACACGTTCAGGACGACGACCTTGCCGGGCGCGTAGTTCCGCAGCGCCACGGGCGACCCGTCGAGCGTGACGCCCTGCACGGCCGGCGCCGCGGACCGGTCGGACGACCGGATGACCGTGCCGGTGGTCGCGGCGCCGCTGCACCCGGCGGCGACGCCACAGCCCACCACCAGGGCCGCCGTGGCGGCCAGCGCCTGGCGGGCACGCGTCGCTGCCACCCGGCCAGGGTACGTCGGCTTCCTGGACGGTCGCCCGACGGGGACGAGGGACCGGACGCAGGTCACGGACCGCCCGGGGGCGCCAGCGTGACGGTCTCGCCGTCCCGGTGCCGCAGCCGCGTTCCGCCGCGGAACGTCCACACGCTGCCGCGGCCCGTCACCGACCAGCGGCCCTCGGCCGGGTCCCAGACCAGCGCCGTCAGTTCGTCGATGCCGACCACGGTGGTGCCCGCGGGCGGCTGGTCCAGGAGCTGCATCCCGGCCGACGCGAGCCGCCCGAGCATCCGGTCGAAGTGCGGCAGCACCAGTACGTCGTGCAGCAGGCCGACGCCCGCGACGCCGCCGGCGAACGGGTGCCGCAGCGACACGACGGCGTCGGCGAGCGCCATCGCCCCGGCGCTGCACCCGGCCAGGGCGGCGCCCCCGCGCCACGCCGCCGCCAACGCCGTCCACACCGCGGTGCCCCGCAGGGTCTCCGCGAGGTACCCGGGGTTGCCGCCCGAGAGGTACGCGAGGCCCACGTCCGTGACCAGCGCGGCCAGCGCCGGGTCGTCTGCGGACGCCCGGTCGGTGACGTCGACGACGACCTGCTCGACACCCAGCCGCCGGGCCGCGTCCCGGCCCAGGCCGTGCCAGTACGCCAGGCTGGTCGGCCCCTCGGGCGCGGCCGCCGTCGCCAGCTGCACGTAGCGCGGCGGGCGCCCGGCGAGCAGCCTGCCCTCGAGCTCCGCCATGGCCGGCAGGTACTCGCCGCTGCCGACGAGCGCCAGCGGCCCGGTCACGCCCCGACGTTGCCCTGCTTGGACGGCCCGGGGCCGGACGGCTCCGCGTACTCGACCCGCTCCAGCGCCGCGCCGCGGTAGACGAGCGTCGTGACGCTCCCGAGGGCGCACTGCCGGCGGTTCGGCAGGTGCCAGAGGTGGCGACCCTCGGCGCCGCGCCGCGTCACGTACACGGGGAGCTGGTGGCTCACGCAGACCGCCTCGTGCCCCTCGGCGGCGGCCCGGGCCTCCTCCACGAGCGCCATCATGCGTGCGACGACCTCGGTGTAGGCCTCGCCCCAGGACGGCCGGAACGGGTTGCGGATGTGCCACCACATGGCCGGGTGCTTGATCGCGCCGGGGCCGAACTCGACGACGCCGCCCTCGAAGACGTTCGTCGACTCGAGCAGCCGGTCGTCGATGGTCGCGGTCAGGCCCGTGGCCGCCTCGAGCGGCGCGATGGTCTGCCGCGCGCGCTCCAGCGGGGAGACGAACAGGTGCGTGATGTCGGCGGCCGGCCGGCCGGTCAGCCAGGTGGCCCCGGTCCGCGCCATCTCGTGCCCCAGGTCGGACAGCCGGAAGCCCGGCAGCCGCCCGTAGAGCACCTTCGTGGGGTTGTGCACCTCGCCGTGGCGCATCAGGTGCACCCGGGTGAGGGGACCGCGGGCGGCGCTCACGCGCGGTCCGCCGCAGCGGCAGTGGCGTCAGCGGCGTGCCGGGCCGGGGTGGCCGCGGCCGCGCGGGCGGCGGCGGGCAGCGCCTCGGCGATCGCCGACAGCGCGGCGTCGTCGTGCGCGGCGGAGAGGAACCACGCCTCGTACGCCGAGGGTGGCAGGTACACGCCGCGATCGAGCATCGCGTGGAAGAAGGCCGCGTAGCGCGCCGTCGACTGCCGCTGCGCCGCCGCGTAGTCCGTGACCGCGTCGAGCGGATCGTCGGGATCGGTGAGGAACACGCTGAAGAGGCTCCCCGCGTTGTTCAGGACGAACGGGACGCCGGCGGCGCGCAGCTCGTCGCGGACCAGGTCCTGGAGCTGTCCGGCGACCCGGTCGACGTGCGCGTACACGTCGGGCGTGCAGGCCCGCAGCGTGGCGAGACCGGCGGCGACAGCCAGCGGGTTCCCCGACAGCGTCCCCGCCTGGTACACCGGGCCCGCCGGCGCGAGGTGCGCCATCAGCTCCGCCCGGCCGCCGAACGCCGCGGCGGGCAGCCCGCCGCCCATCACCTTGCCGAACGTGAACAGGTCGGGCGCCCAGCCCTCCACGGCCGCTTCCACGCCGTAGAAGCCGGCCGCGCTGATCCGGAAGCCGGTCATCACCTCGTCGGAGATGAGCAGCGCTCCGTCCGCACGGCACAGCTCGGACAGCCGGCGGTTGAACCCCGGCAGCGGCGGGACGACGCCCATGTTCGCGGCGACGGCCTCGGTGATGACGCAGGCGATCTCGCCGGGGTGCGCGGCGAACGCCTGCTCGACCGCGGCGACGTCGTTGTACGGCAGCACGAGCGTGTCCGCCGCGGTGGCCCCGGTGACGCCCGGGGTGTCCGGCAGGCCGAACGTCGTGACGCCGGAGCCCGCCGCCGCCAGCAGCGCATCGACGTGCCCGTGGTAGCAGCCGGCGAACTTCACGACCTTCGTGCGGCCGGTGACGCCGCGGGCGAGACGGACCGCGCTCATGGTGGCCTCGGTGCCGCTGTTCACCAGGCGCACCTGCTCCAGCGGCGCGATGCGCTCGACGAGCAGCTCCCCGAGCTCCACCTCGCCCGGCGACGGCGTCCCGAAGGAGGTGCCGTGCGCCGCGGCCTGCGTGAGCGCCGCGACGACGTCCGGGTGCGCGTGGCCGAGGATCATCGGGCCCCACGAGCAGACCAGGTCGACGTAGGTGCGGCCGTCCGCGTCGGTCAGGTAGGGGCCGGCGCCGCTGACCATGAAGCGGGGCGTGCCGCCGACGGCGCGGAAGGCTCGGACGGGGCTGTTGACGCCACCGGGGGTGACGGCCTGGGCGCGGGCGAACAGCGCCTCACTCGCGGGTGCGGGGGTCAGTGGGACGGAAGCGGGCACGCCGCCATCCTGCCCGATGCGGCGGACGGCCCCGCGCCTACCCGCGGCGCAGCCGCAGCGCCGTCTCCGTCGCCCAGTACGTCAGCAGCAGGTCGGCGCCGGCGCGCTTGAGGCCGACCAGCGTCTCGGCGATGACCCGGTCGCGGTCCAGCCACCCCTGCGCCGCCGCGGCCTCGACCATCGCGTACTCGCCACTCACCTGGTAGGCGGCGACAGGCACGTCGACGGCGGCGCGCACCGCGGCCAGCACGTCGAGGTACGGCATCGCCGGCTTCACCATGACGGCGTCGGCGCCCTCCGCGAGGTCCAGCGCCACCTCCCGCAGCGCCTCGTCGACGCGGCGGGCCGGGTCCTGCTGGTAGCCGGAGCGGTCGCCGAAGCTCGGCGCGCACTCGGCGGCGTCGCGGAAGGGGCCGTAGAAGGCGCTGGCGTACTTCGCCGAGTAGGCGAGGATCGGCGTGTCCGCGAAGCCGTCGCCGTCGAGCGCGGCGCGGATGGCGGCGATCTGGCCGTCCATCATCCCGCTGGGGGCGATCACCTGGGCGCCGGCGCGGGCCTGCGCCACGGCTGCGGCGGCGTACCGCTCGAGGGTCAGGTCGTTGTCGACCTCCCAGGCGCCGTGCCGGTCCTGCCGCAGGATCCCGCAGTGCCCGTGGTCGGTGAACTCGTCGAGGCACGTGTCGGCCATCAGGACGGTGCTGTCGCCGAGCTCGGCCGTCAGGTCCGCGAGCGCGGTCTGGATGACGCCGTCGGGGTCGTCGGCACCCGAGCCGCGGGCGTCCTTCACCGCCGGGATGCCGAAGAGGATCAGCCCGCCGACGCCCGCGTCGACGGCCTCGACCGCCGCCTTCCGCAGCGAGTCGCGGGTGTGCTGGACGACGCCCGGCATCGACACGATCGGCGCCGGGTCGGCGATGCCCTCCTTCACGAACATCGGGAGGACGAGGTCGCTCGGGTGCAGCTGCACGTCCGAGACCAGCCGGCGCAGCGCGGTCGTGCGGCGCAGGCGCCGGGGCCGCACCATGGGGAAGCCGGGGCCGGCGGCCGCGGACAGGTCGGACATGCGGAGCTCCTGACGTGGTGGGCGTGCGTGTACAGTCTGCGCCTCGCGGCGGGCCGGGCGCAGCCGCGCGTGCGGCACCCCACAGCGCCGGCATCCCGTGGCAACCGGCCGCAGCGGCCCCAGCAGGCGACCTCCCACCGGCCCCCCGTGGCAGCGAACCGCCGGCCGCTCCGAGCTGCCACACCAGGCCGCCGCCCACCGGCCCTCCGTGGCAGCGAACCGCCGGCCGCTCCCGGCCGCCACACCAGGCCGCCGCTGGGCCGCCGCTGGGCCGCCCACAACGCACCGCGGCCCGGCCCCACACGCAGCGGGACCGGGCCGGGAGGTGCTGGAGCGCCTACCGGCGGCGGCGCGACCGGATCGGCGTGGCGGCCAGCGCCGCGCGCTCGGCGGCCTTGCTGACGGCGAACTCCGCCAGCCCCGCGATGAGCGACGGGATGGTCGCCTCCTCGGCGAGGACGTCGACCCGCAGGCCGAGCTCCTTCGCCGTCTCGGCGGTGGCGGGGCCGATGCACGCGATCACCGTCGTGTCGTGCGGCTTGCCGGCGATGCCGAGCAGGTTCCGCACGGTGCTCGACGACGTGAACAGCACGGCGTCGACGCCACCGGTCTTCAGCGCCTCACGGATCGGCGCGGCCGGCGGGGCCGCCCGGACCGTGCGGTACGCCGTGACGTCGTCGACGGCCCAGCCGCGCTCCTTCAGCCCGGCGACGAGCGTCTCCGTCGCGATGTCGGCGCGCGGCAGGAACACCCGGTCCAGCGGGTCGAGCACGTCGTCGTACTCCGGCCAGTCGGCGAGCAGCCCCTCGCTGGACTGCTGCCCCGACGGCACCAGGTCGGGCCGGATGCCCAGCGCCTGCAGCGCCTCGGCGGTGGCCGTGCCGATGGCCGCGACCTTCACCCCGGCGAACGCGCGGGCGTCGAGGCCCACGTCGTCGAGCTTCTCCTGCACGGCGCGGACGGCGTTCGTCGACGTGAACGCCACCCACTGGTACCGGCCGGTGACGAGGCCGCGCACGGCCCGCTCCATCGGCGCGGGGGTGCGGGGCGGCTCCACCGCGATGGTCGGCACCTCGAGCGGGTCGCCGCCGAGGTCGCGCAGCGCCTGCACGGTGGTGACGGACTGCTCGCGGGTGCGCGGCACCAGCACGCGCCAGCCGAACAGCGGCTGCGTCTCGTACCAGGACAGCTTCGCCCGGTCGGCGACCGCGGCGCCGATGGTCACGACCACCGGCGACGGCAGCGACGGCACCGCGGCGGCGACGTCCTGCTCGACCGTGTCGAGCGTCGACACGATGGTCCGCTGCGCGGTGGTGGTGCCGCTGGCCGTGACGGCGACGGGGGTGTCGCCGCGGCGGCCGTGCTCGGTCAGCCCGGCGGCGGCCTTGCCGACCTCACCCGCGTTGCAGGTGAGCACCAGCGTGCCGGGCGTGCCGGCGAGGCCCGCCCAGTCGGTGGTGTCCGCGACGTCGGAGTCGAGGTGCGCCACCGTGCGCGGCAGCCCCACCGGGATCCCGGCGTAACCGGGCACGGCGACGGCGGCCGGGATGCCGGGCACCAGCTCGAACGGCACCTTCGCCTTGACGAGGGCGAGGGCGTCGGCACGGCCGGAGTCGTGCAGGAACGGGTCGCCGGCGTAGAGCCGGACGACGTTCCGGCCGCCCTTGGCGGCGCTCACGCACACGGCTGCGGCCTCGTGGTCGGCCAGCAGCACCTCGTCGGCGCTGGTCGCCAGGGCCACGACGGACGGCGGCACGCGGTCGTCGTGCACGACGGTCTGCGCTGCCGCGAGCACCTCGGCGGCGCGCAGCGTCAGCAGTCCGGTGTCCCCCGTGCCGGCGCCCACGAGCGCGACAGTGGTGGGCTTCTTGGCGGTTCGGCGGGTAGCCATCACTCGTTCCCCATCAGCTCGCCGGCCCCATCGGCCAGCAGTTCCTCTGCCAGTCGGCGTCCTAGCGCCGCTGGGTCCGCGGGTGTCCCGTACGCCGACGAGCGCAGCAGTTCGCTGCCATCGACGGCGGCCACGACAGCCCGCAGGTACATCTCGGTGCCGTCGTCCGACTCGGCGACGTCGGCGAGTGCCCCCACGGGGGCACTGCAGCCGGCTTCCAGCACCAGGAGCAGCTCCCGCTCGGCGGCGACCGCGGCACGGGTGGCCGGGTGCTCGAGCGGGGCTAGATCAGTGACGAGCGGGTCGTCCGCTCGCGTCTCCACCGCCAGCGCGGCCTGCGCCGGCGCCGGCATCACCTGCAGGGGGTCGATCACCTCGGTGACGTGGCCCAGCAGGTCGTCGCGGCCGAGCCGGATCAGCCCGGCGCGCGCCAGCACGACGGCGTCGACCTCCCCGGAGACGGCCTTCCCGACGCGGGTGTCCACGTTGCCGCGGATCCCGACGATCTCCAGCCCGAAGCCGAGCGCGCGCAGCTGGGCGGCGCGCCGCGGGCTTCCGGTGCCGACGCGCGCCCCGGCGGGCAGCTCGCCCAGCGTCTTGCCGGACGGGCAGACGAGCACGTCGCGCGGGTCCTCCCGCTGCGGCACCGCGGCGACGACCAGCCCGGCCGCCGGGGCGGTCGGCAGGTCCTTGAAGCTGTGCACCGCGACGTCGACGCGACCGTCGAGCAGCGCGTCCCGCAGCGCCGTGACGAAGACGCCCGTGCCGCCGATCTGCGCGAGCGCCGCGCGGTTGCGGTCGCCCTCGGTCACGATCTCGACGAGCTCGACGTCCCGGCCGGTGGCCGCGCGGATGGCCTCGGCGATCTGCCCGGACTGCGCCAGCGCGAGCGCCGACCGACGGGTCCCCAGGCGGATGGCGGTCATGCCCCACCCCCGGCCAGCCGCGGCAGGTTGGGCACGCCGTCGGCGGTGAGCCCCTCGTCCGGCGTCGCGGAGACGCTGTCGACGGCCTCGCGGGGCAGGTCGAACAGCTCCCGCAGCGCGGCGGCGTAGGAGTCGCCGCCGCTGCGGCGGGCCAGCTCCTTCACCCGCACGGTCGGGGCGTGCAGCAGCTTGTCCGCCACGCGGCGGACGGTGTTCTCCACCTCGAGGCGGGAACGGTCGTCGAGGTCGACACGGCCCAGCAGCCGGCCCAGCTCGTCGGCGACGATGCCGGCGGCCTGCGTCCGCAGCGCCACCACCGTCGGAGCGACCTGGGTGGCCCGCTGCGCCTCGATGAAGGCGGTGACCTCCTCGGCGACGATCCCGCGCACGGCGGCGACGTCCGCCTCCACGGCGACGGTCGCCCGGGTGGCGGAGAGCGTCTCCAGGTCGACGAGCGTCACGCCGGGCAGCGTCCGCACGGCCGGGTCGATGTCCCGGGGCAGCGCGAGGTCGAGGACGACCAGCGGACGGCCACCGCGGCGCTCGACGGCCGCGGCGACGTCGTCGAGGCCGAGCACCAGCCCCGTCGCGGCGGTCGACGACACCAGCAGGTCGGCGGCGGCGATCTCGTCGACGAGGTCATGGAGCCCGACGGCCCGGCCGCCCAGGTTCTCGGCGAGCCGCGCGGCCCGCTCGGCCGTGCGGTTGGCGACGGTGATCGGCCCGACGCCGGCCCGGCGCAGCGAGGCGCCGGCCAGCGCGCCCGTCGACCCGGCGCCGACGACCAGGACCGACCGGCCCTCGAGCGTCCCGAGCGCCTCCGTGGCGAGCTGCAACCCGACGCTGACGACGGAAGCGCCGGCGCGGTCGATCGCCGTGTCGGTGCGTGCCCGCTTGCCGACCCGCAGGGCGGTGGTGAGGACCTCGCCGAGCGTGCGGCCGAGCGTGCCCTCCTGCTGCGCCTCCCCCACGGAGTCCCGCAGCTGGCCGAGCACCTGGGCCTCGCCCACGACGACGGAGTCGAGCCCGCAGGCGACGGAGAAGAGGTGCTGCAGGACAGCAGCCTCGTGGTGCACGTAGAGGTGCTCGCGCAGCTCCTCGAAGGGGACGCCGGAGGCGCGGGCCAGTTGCTCGCTGACCTCGACGACGCCGCCGTGGAACGTGGTGCTCTCCACGTACAGCTCCACGCGGTTGCACGTGGCGAGCAGCGCGGCGGACGTGACGTGCTCGCCGTTGACGAGGTCGTGCAGGACCTTGGCGCGGTCGTCGCCGACGAGGGCGGCGCGCTCCAGGACGGCGACGGGAGCCGTGCGGTGGTTCAGGCCGATGGCGAGCAGGGTCACGCGGAAGCCGTCCCCGCGGCCCGTCCACCCCGCCGGTGACAGCGGAACGGGGCCCCGGTAGCGTGGTGGCCAGCGGCGCAGTGGTCGCCGTCGGTACCGCCGCGCGTCGGGTCACAGCGCAGCGCAGCGCTCACCCGGTCACCGCTCACAGGGCACCTCGTTCGCTCGCGCGGGCACGTCGGCCGCTTGTCCGTAAGGCTTGGTGGTTCGTCCGCCGGCCCGGGGGCGCGGCAGGCGGATAGCTCCCCGGGAGCGGAGCCGGACCCGGGTCCACGCCCGCGGTGTGTGGCTGCACATACAGTCACCCTGCGGAATTCGTGGTGCCATAAGGTTACGCGCCCGGGCCCGATTTCACGAACCGAGAACGCGTGTGCTAGGGCACCCCGTGCTCAGGGCGCGGCGCCCGCAGCGCTGCGCGGAGCCGCTGCTCCTCCACCCGCCAGTAGCCGTGCTGCCGGCCGTCCACGAAGATCACCGGAAGCTCGTCGTGCCACCGCTCCAGCACGGCCGGGTCGGCCGTCGCGTCCGTCTCGGTGAGGGCGAAGCCGAGTTCGGCAGCCAGCCGCGTGAGCACGACACGGGCGTCGTCGCAGAGGTGGCAGCCGGGCTTCGTCAGCAGCGCGACCTCGTGCTCGGCGCTGTGGTCGCTGTGGTCGCGGTGATCCCCCCGCCCGCCCCGGCCGCGCGACAGCAGGCCCACGTCAGGCCTCGCCGGCCACGCCGGCCACGCCGGCCGCCGGGGCCGCGTGCCGGCCCACGCCGCGGTGCCGGCCCACGCGCACCCGGCCCGTCACGACGTGACCCGCGGCGATGAGGCTGACGCCGATCAGCACCGCCAGGCCGTGCGCCGCCGCGTCCCCCAGGAAGGCCAGCACCCCACCCGAACCGGCCACGACCGCGCCGATCAGGACGAGGACCACCCCGTCCCGGCGGGCCCGCGCCGCGGCGCTGCTCGCGGTGTGGAGCCGCCGCACCGACAGCGCCACCCCGGCGACCAGCAGCAGCGTCCCGCCGGCGTTGCCGACGGCGACGAGCGCCCGGGCCACCGGGCCGAACAGCAGATGCCCGTCGGGCAGCCCGAACCCGTGCACGCCCTGGTCGGCGACGAACGGCACCTCGGCGAGCACCGGGCCGGCGAACAGGCTCAGCAGCACCACGACACCGAGGGCCGTCCCCCAGACGCGCGGCCCGGTGAGCAGCTGCAGCTGCCCCAGCCCGAGCCACGGCACGCCGAGCAGGGCGCCGAACAGGTAGTAGGCGCGGAAGGACGCGCCGGACCAGCCGAACGCGGTGCCGTACCAGAGCGCGAACGCCCCCACCGTGAAGCACGCGAGGGCGATGCCCCAGCTGACGAGGTGCGGGCGGCGCTTGCGCAGCGCGTCGCGCCACAGGGTCAGGCTGAAGAGCAGGCACACCTGGGTGGTGAGCAGCGGTATCCAGGCGTTCGCGGGCACGGCCCCAGTGTGCCTTCCGTCGGCCGGGCGGTCAGCGGCGGCGGGGGCGGGCCGCCGGCCGGTGCGGGGTGGAGTCCAGCTTCCGCAGCCAGGCGTTGTAGGCGGTCAGCGCGGCCTCGTCGTCGTCGAGCTGCGCCTCGGCGGCGTCGTCCGGGGCGCCCGCCACCCCGCCCGTGTGCTGGGTGAAGGTCCGCAGCCGCGCCTGCTCCAGCATCCCGCCGAGCGTCGCCGTGTTCGGACGCCGCGACCAGACCGCCCACAGCGCGCCGACCGCGACGGCCATGAGCCCGTCCCCGCCGACCCACATGATCGCGCCGGCGGCCTGGCTGTCGGCGGCCGCCGACGGGCCCCAGCTGCGCGCCGCGGTCATCAGCACGTCGGTGCCCTGCAGCAGCACGAGCCCCGTGAAGGTGTCCGCGGGCATGGTCAGCGTCAGCAGCAGCATCTTGGCCGGGTTGGAGAGGCGCTGCGGGATCGGCTCCTCGTTGAAGGCCGGGACGAACAGCTGGTACCCGACGGCGATGTAGAGCCAGTGCTCGCCCGCGATCCACCCCGGGTGCAGCATCACCGTGTGCATGAAGCCGGTGAGGTGCGTGGCGACGATCGTCACCGAGTAGCTCACCAGCGCCACGACGGGGTGGAAGATCACCGCGACCGCGCGTGAGGCGAGGGCCCGGCCCACGACGCGGGCGGCACCCGGCGGCAGGGCACGGACCAGCAGCGTGAGCGGCCGCGCCCCGACGAGCATCGCCGGGGCCAGCATGATCAGCGACAGGTGCCCGATCATGTGGTCCCAGAACAGGGTGGTGTCGTAGACGCCGACCCCGCCCACCGTGCACCAGGCGATGACGAGCACCGCTCCGACGCCGGACAGCACGCGCCACCAGGACCAGTCGCCGCCGCGCCGGCGCACGACCGCGACGCCGATCAGGTACGCGAGCGCCCCGGCCAGCAGGGGACCGAGCACGATCAGGTCGATGGCGCGGAACTGCCAGGTGGTCAGCAGCCGCCAGAAGGTGACCGGCGCGAGGCCCGGATCTCCGTACGGGGACACGTGCGTCAGTCTCCCTCAGGCCGCGCTGGTCAGCACGGGCAGATCGTGGGCGACGGCGTCGACGCTGGTGTCCGACAGCCAGAAGACCTTGGCGGCGCCGGCCTTGTCGAAGCCGGTGACCTGCGAGCCGTGCGTGACGGCGATGGTGCCGTCCGCGGCGGGCGGGGGCGGCGGCTCCAGCGGGACGCCGAGGGCGTTGCCGTACCGGTCGATGGTGGCGAGGTCCCCGGTGAGGCCGAGGAACCGCGGGTCGAACGACCCGAGCCACTGCTGCAGCCGGGCGGGGGTGTCCCGGGCGGGGTCGCTGGTGACGAAGACGACCTGCACCTGGTCCGCCACCGCGGCCGGCACCTTCTGCAGCGCCTGGGCCAGCGTCGCCATGGTGGTCGGGCAGACGTCCGGGCAGTGCGTGTAGCCGAAGAA
>JAOPWU010000011.1 GCA_025965515.1 Mycobacterium sp. | reverse complement strand
TGGCGGCCCGCTGCGTGGCTGCGCCCGCCGACCCCGCGGCCGCCCGGCTCGAGCCGACCGCCTAGACCAAGGAGCGCACGTGCTGCTGGACCTCTCCGATCGACGCGTCGTCGTCACGGGCGCCTCCCGTGGCATCGGGCGGGCCATCGCCCGCGCGTTCGCCGCCGAGGGGTGCCGGCTCGCGGTCTGCGCCCGGGGCGAGGACGCCCTGGCGGAGGCGGCCGAGGAGCTGCGGGCCCTCGGCGCCGCCGAGGTGTTCGCCCGCCCCGTGGACGTCCGCGACACCCCCGCCGTGCACGCGTTCGTCGATGCGGCGGCCGAGGCCCTGGGCGGCCTGGACGTCCTGGTGAACAACGCGGGGCAGGGCGGGTCGGGCACCGTGGACACGCTCACCGCCGAGCAGCTGATGGAGCACGGCAACCTCATCCAGGGCTCGCACCTGCGGCTCGCGAAGGCCGTCGTGCCGCACCTGCGGGCGCAGGGCGGCGGCCGGATCATCAATATCAACGCGGTGGCCGGGAAGTTCCCGCAGCCGAACGGCCTGCAGTCGTCGGTGAACCGGGCCGCGGCGCTGGCGCTGTCGGACGCGCTGGCCAGTGGGCTGGGCAAGGACAACATCCTCGTCAACAGCGTCAACCTCGGGTTCGTCGACACCGGCCAGTGGGTGCGCCACCGCGACCACCACGCGCCCGACGCGACCGTCGAGCAGGTGCAGGAGGCGTACGCCACCGCCATCCCGCTGGGCCGCCTCGCGACGCCCGAGGACGTGGCCGGCGTCGTGGTGTTCCTCGCGAGCGACGCGGCGTCCTACGTGACCCGGGCGTCCATCGACGTCACCGGCGGCCTGGGCGTGGGGCGGATGTTCCCGGCCGAGGCCGTCGCGCGGCTGCGCGAGCAGACGAGCGCCGCAGCGGCCGCCCGCTGACGCGGCGGGGTTGCCTGCGATTGCATGAACTAGGCACAATCACTCCAATGTGTTCAACAAGCGTGAGGGAGTGCCCGTGATCCGACTCGACGGGAAGGTCGTCGTTCTCACCGGTGCGGCCGGGATGATCGGCGCCGACACCGCGCGGGTGCTGGCAGAGGCCGGCGCCCGCGTCGTCCTCACCGACATCGCGGAGGACCGGCTCGCGACGGTCACGAAGACGCTCGCCGACGAGGGCCTGGACGTCGCAAGCCAGGTCAGCGACATCACGGACGAGGGGAGCGTGCGGGACCTCGTCGCGTTCGCCCTCGACCGCTACGGCCGGATCGACGTGCTCGACAACAACGCCGGCGCGACGGGCCTCACCGGCGAGGACGGCGACGTCCTCGCGCTGACCACGGACCTGTGGCGCCGCTCCAGTGCCATCAACCTGGTCGGCCCGCTGCAGCTGTGCCGGCAGGTGATCCCGCTGATGACCGAGCAGGGCGGCGGCGTCATCGTGAACATCTCGTCGGGGCAGTCGCTGTCCGGCGACATCATGAACAGCGCCTACGCCGCCGGTAAGGCCGCGCTGAACTCGCTGACCCGGGATATCGCCACGCAGTACGGCCCGGCCGGGATTCGCTGCAACGCGGTGGCGCCGGGGCTCATCGTGGCGGAGGAGAACGAGGGCGCGGTGCCGCCTCCCATCCGGGACCTGTTCGTGGACAACTGCTCCGTGCCGCGCCTCGGCCGGCCCCGCGACATCGCCAACGCCGTGCTCTTCCTCGCCTCCGACCTGGCCGCGTACATCACCGGGCAGGTGCTGTCGGTCGACGGCGGCATCCTCGACCACCTGCCCACCGTGGCGGGCTTCCGCGCCCTTGCGCCGGGCTCGTTCAGCACGAAGGGGCAGCGGTGACCTCACCGACCGCGCCGACCGCCGGGTCCGGCGCGGCGCCGCTCAAGGCCGCCGATCTGATGGTGGAGCTGAGCGAGGCCTTCGCCTCCGGGACACTCGCCGATCCGTACCCGATCTTCGCCGAGCGCCGCCGCTCGACGCCCGTCCTGCAGGGCGACATCCTCGCGGAGTTCGGGTCGACCTCGATGGCGGCCGGCTTCGACGGCTCCCGACCCGTCTACAGCATCTTCCGGTACGACGACTGCCTGGCGGCGCTCAAGGACGACGCGACGTTCTCCAGCGAGGCCGTCGGCGCGGCGTTCCGGCCCATCGTCGGCAACGTCATCACCGGGATGGACGGCGAGGAGCACACCCGGCTGCGGAACCTGCTCATGCCGGGGTTCGCGCGCGAGAACTTCGCCTCCTGGACCGAGCAGATCGTCGAGCCGGTGGTCCGGCGGATGGCCCAGGGCCTGAAGGAGCAGGGCGACCGCGTGGAGCTGACGCAGTTCGCCGTCGACTTCCCGGTCCGGATCGTCTACGAGATCCTCGGGTTCCCGCCCGAGGACGAGGCGGCCTTCGACCGCTTCCAGACGAACGCGCTGACCATCCTGCTGGGCTTCGGCAGCACCGACCCGAGCAAGGCGGAGCGCGCGCGGGAGAACCGAAACCGCGCGGTTGCGGCCGTCCGCGCGCTGTATGACGACCTGCTCCCGATCGTGCAGCGCCGCCGCGCGGAGGGGGCCACGGGGAACAGCCTCATCGCCCACCTGCTGCGCGCCGAGGTGGACGGCGAGCGGTTGACCGACGACGAGGTGGTGGTCTTCGTCCGGGCGCTGCTGCCGGCCGCTGCGGAGACGACCACGCGGTCCTTCGGCAACCTCATGGTTTGCCTGCTGACGCACCCCGAGGCGCTGCAGGCGGTGCGCGACGACCGGTCCCTGGTGATGAAGGCGGTCACCGAGTCGACCCGGTTCCAGCCGGTGTCGGTGACCGGGGCGCGCGTCACCACGCGGGACGTCGAGGTCCGCGGCGTGACGATCCCGGCGGGGTCGGGCGTGACCCTGGTCAAGGGCTCCGGCATGCGCGACGAAGAGGTCTGGCCGGACCCGGACGTCTTCGACATCCGTCGTGCGGGGGGCAAGGCGAACCTGGCGTTCGGCTTCGGCCCGCACACCTGCATGGGCATGAACCTGGGCAAGCTCGAGATGGCCAAGGCGCTCGAGGCGCTGCTCGACGAGCTGCCCGGGCTGCGCGCCGACCCGGAAGCGGCTCCGCTGGAGATCCGGGGGATCACGCTGCGGCAGGCCGCCGGCCTCCCGGTGCGCTGGGGCTGAGCCCCGGCACCGCTGCGTTGGGCCGCTCAGCACGGGACGGGCAGACGGGTCCTCGTGTCACTTGCGCCAGAACAGGTGGTGCGTCACGCCGCCCCGGCTGGGCACGACATCGAGGTGGAAGCGGTCGAGCAGCTCATCGGGCGATTCCCAGAGCCGGACGCCGGAGCCGAGCTCCACCGGCGCCACAGC
>JAOPWU010000006.1 GCA_025965515.1 Mycobacterium sp. | reverse complement strand
GCCGCGTGCCCCGCTGCGTTGTACGCGACGGTCGCGCCGTAGCCGGTCCAGCCCGCGGCCGAACCGGTCAGCGATGCCGCGGCGACGCCGGTGGTGACCTGCCCGGTGGCGGTCGTGCCGGCCGATGCCTGCGTGGCACCGAGCAGCGCCAGCCCGGCAGCGGTCACCAGGGCGGCCGCGCCGGAGCTGCGGCGGAGCAGGGAGCGAGGGGTGCGGAGCATGACCGGCCTTCCAGGAAACGGAGGAGCCAGGCACGGACCAGGGGGTCGCGGCTCCAATGTCCGTTTCGGCTATTCGGCCCCCCCGCCAGGAGGGCCATTCGGGTGACGACCCCGTCGGAAGGGCGGTCGAGGCGCGGGCCTGACAGGATCAGGCGGTGAGCTTCGACGACCTCCGTGACTTCGTCCGGGCACTCGAGTCCGACCGGGACCTCCGGCGCGTGCGGGTGCCGGTCGACCCGCACCTCGAGGTGGCGGAGATCGTGACCCGCGTGGTGCGGGACGGCGGGCCCGGCCTGGTGTTCGAGCGGCCGACCCGCGGGTCGATGCCGCTGGCCATCAACCTGTTCGGCACCGAACGCCGGATGGCGAAGGCGCTGGGCGTCGATCGGCTCGACGAGCACGGCGAACGGATCGCGGCGCTGCTCACCCCCGAGGTGCCGCACGGCTTCGCGGGGCTGCGCGACGCGTTCGCCAAGCTCGGCGACCTACGGGGCGTACCGCCGCGCAAGGTCCGCACGGCTCCCTGCCAGGAGACGGTGCTGCGGGGCGCCGACGTCGACCTCGACCTGCTGCCGGGCATCCAGGCCTGGCCGGACGACGGCGGCGTCTTCCTCAACTTCGGGCTGACGCACACGAAGCACCCGGAGACCGGCGCCCGCAACCTCGGCATGTACCGGCTGCAGCAGCACGACCGCCGCACGGTCGGCATGCACTGGCAGATCCACAAGGACTCGAACGCCCACCACGCGGTCGCGGAGCGGCGAGGCGAGCGGCTGCCTGTCGCGATCGCCTTCGGCTGCCCGCCGCACGTGACCTACGCGGCCAGCGCCCCGCTGCCGGCGGAGATCGACGAGTACCTGTTCGCCGGCTTCCTCGCGCGGCAGCGGGTCGAGCTGGTCGACTGCGTCAGCGTGCCGCTGCAGGTGCCCGCGAACGCGCAGGTGGTGCTCGAGGGGTGGCTGGAGCCGGGGCAGCGCCTGCCGGAGGGGCCGTTCGGCGACCACACCGGCTTCTACACGCCCATCGAGCCGTTCCCGGCCCTGACGGTGGACGTCATGACGATGGCCAAGGACCCGCTGTTCCAGACGGTCGTCGTCGGCCGGCCGCCGCAGGAGGACGGGCCGATCGGCAAGGCGACGGAGCGGATCTTCCTGCCGCTCATCAAGCTGACCGTGCCGGAGATCGTCGACTACGACCTGCCGGTGGAGGGCGTCTTCCACAACTGCGTGATCGTGTCGATCCGCAAGCGCTTCCCCAAGCACGCGCAGAAGGTCATGAACGCGCTCTGGGGGGCAGGGCTGCTGAGCCTGGCGAAGTGCATCGTGGTGGTGGACGAGGACTGCGACGTCCACGACTACCGCGACGTGGCGTGGCGGGCCTTCGGCAACACCGACTGGACGCACGACCTGCTGCACACCATCGGGCCGATCGACCACCTCGACCACGGCTCGTACACGCAGTTCTGGGGCGGCAAGATCGGGATCGACGCCACGGCGAAACTGCCCACCGAGGGGTACACCCGCGGCTGGCCGCCCATGATCGTGGCGGACCCCGCCGTCGCCGAGCGCGTCAGCAAGCGGTGGAAGGAGTACGGCCTGTGACCGTCGCGGAACCGGCCCGGAGGCCGGGGCCCCCCGTCATCGACGAGGCCGAGGTCGGGCACGTCACGGCGTTCCTCAAGCTCGTCGTCATCGAGCACTCGGTGTTCGCGCTGCCGTTCGCCTACATCGCGACCCTCACCGCGAGCTTCGACGCCTCGGCGGGCCACGGGATCCGCTGGTGGCGGCTGCTGGCGGTCACCGTGGCGATGGTCGCGGCCCGGACGTTCGCGATGGCGATGAACCGGCTGGTCGACCGCCGGCTCGACGCGCAGAACCCGCGCACCGCGAACCGCGAGCTCGTCACCGGGATGGTGGCGGTGCGGACCGCGGCGATCGGCTCGGTCGTGTCCGCCGTCGTCTTCCTGGCGATCTGCGGGGCGATCTCCTGGCTGTGCCTGGCGCTCGCGCCGGTCGCCCTGGCGCTGTGCGCGATCTACCCCTACGGCAAGCGGTTCACCTGGCTCTGCCACGCGCTGCTCGGCCTGGCGCAGATGGTCGCGCCGATCGGCGCCTGGCTCGCCACGACGGGGCACTGGTCGTGGGCGTCCGTCGCGCTCGGCGGCGCCGTGGGGCTGTGGATCGGCGGCTTCGACCTGATCTACGCCCTGCAGGACATGGCAGCGGACCGGGTGAACGGCGTGTACTCGCTGCCCGCGCGGTTCGGCGCCCGGGTCGCGCTGCACGTCTCCACCGCTGCGCACGTGGTGACGTTCGCGCTGTTCGTGGTCTTCGGCCTCATGGAGAACTTCGGCGCCCTCTGGTACGTCGGGCTCGCGGCCGCGGCCGCCGGGTTCGGCTACCAGCACCGCGTGGTGACGCCGACGGACTTCTCCCGGGTCGGCCGCGCGTTCATGACCGCGAACGCGTGGATCGGGGTCGTGCTGTTCGTGTTCGCGCTGGCCGACCTGGCGGTCCGGGGTCTCGCGTGGTGAAGGACCGGCTGCCCCTGGTCGTCGGCGTGACCGGGGCGTCCGGTACCCCGTATGCGCGGTCGCTGCTGCTGGCGCTGTTGGACGGCGGTCACGCCGTCGACCTGATCGTCTCCCGCGCGGCCCGGCTGACGCTGCTGGACGAGGCGGGCGTCGCCTGGCGCGACGACGGGATGGCGCTGTCGGCCTGGCTCGGCCGGGACTGCTCGCAGGACGACATCACCTTCTGGGGGCCGCTGGACATGGCGGCCGGCCCGTCCAGCGGCTCCTACCGGACCCGGGGCATGGTCATCGTCCCGGCGACCACGGGCTCCTGCGCCGGCATCGCGCTGGGGCTGTCGAAGGACCTGCTGCAGCGCGCCGCCGACGTGACGCTGAAGGAGCGGCGGCGGCTGGTCGTCGTGCCGCGGGAGACGCCGCTCGCCCGCTCGACGCTGGTGCACCTGCTGGAGCTGCACGACGCGGGCGCCGTGGTGCTGCCGGCGAGCCCGGGGTTCTACCACGGCCCGACGGACCTGCAGGAGCTCGTCGACTTCGTCGCCGGCAAGATCCTCGACCTGTTCGAGATCGAGCACGACCTGTTCCGGCGCTGGGAGGGGCGGCTCGGTGCGGCCCGCGAGGCCCGTCAGGCGACCTGAATCGTCCCGTTGGGCGGCACGGCCAGGTCGAACCACACGGCCTTGCCGTGACCCAGGAACGTGGTCCCGTGCCGGGTCGCCAGCAGCTCCAGCAGCTCCATCCCCCGGCCTCCCTCCGAGAGGGTCCCGTGGGTGCGGCGCACCGGCGCTGCCGGGTCGCCGTCGTGGACCTCCACGTGGAGCTCGCCGTTGCGGCAGCCCGCGACGAGCCGCAGCGGCTGGTCCGACTGCGCGTGGATCACGGCGTTCGTCGTCACCTCGCTGACCAGTAGCGTCGCCCTGTCGACGAGGTCCTGGTCGGGGTGGGAGCCGTCCAGGAGCTGCGTGACGACCGCCCGCGCGATGCGGGGGGCCTCCCGCGTGGTGGGGAGCACGACCGTGCGGGCCGACGACGGGTCGGACACGGGACGGCTCCTCTCGCAGTCGTGGAGGTGGGGTGGGCGACCCGGCTGCGGGCATCGGGCCGTCGCTGCCCTGGTGTCTCTTAGGGTTCCCCGCTGCGGAGGTCTCACGCGGTGGGATGCCCCCACCTTCAGCTGATCAAGGAGAGGTGGTCCCGTGCCGATGGCGCCTGCCGACGCTGCCCAGCTCGTCGCCGCGACGGCGGCGTACGTCCGCGACGTGCTGACGGGGGAGGGCAGCGGCCACGACTGGTGGCACGTGGCCCGGGTGACCGCGCTGGCCCGCCGCATCGCTGCGGCCGAGGGCGCGGACCCGCTGACGACCGAGCTCGCCGCGCTGCTGCACGACATCGCCGACTACAAGGACACCGGCGACGAGGAGTCGGGCGCGCGGGAGACGACCGCGTGGCTGCAGGCCCAGGGCGCCCCGCCCGAGCTGGTCACGACCGTCGCCGGGATCGTGCGGGACCTGTCGTTCAAGGGCGCCGGCGTCCCCGAGGCGGAACTCGGGCTGGCGGGGCGCTGCGTCCGGGACGCCGATCGGCTGGACGCGCTGGGCGCCATCGGAATCGCGCGCACGTTCGCCTGGGGTGGCAGCCGCGGCCGGGCGCTGTGGGACCCCGACCACCCGCCGCAGCGGCACGGCACCACGGCGGCCTACCGGGCGTCGCAGTCCGACCCGAACGCCAGCTCGGTGAACCACTTCCACGAGAAGCTGCTGCTGCTCGCCGACCGGATGAGCACCCCGACGGGCCTGCGGATCGGGCGCCGTCGCCACGAGGTCATGGAACGGTTCCTCGCGGATTTCCATGCGGAATGGGACGGCGAGGACGGGTAGAACACGCGCATGCCGCGCCCCGCAGTGATCGTCTTCGACGTCAACGAGACCCTGTCCGACCTGTCGCCCATGGCCGACCGGTTCGCCGAGCTCGGCCTGCCGGGGCAGACCGCGCAGGTGTGGTTCGCGTCGCTGCTGCGCGACGGCTTCGGGCGGACGGCCGCGGGGAGTTCCCCGCCGTTCGCCGCCGTCAGCGAGGGCGTGCTGCGGACCATCTTCGCGGCGACGCCGCCCGACCGGGACGTCGACGCTGCGATCGAGCACGTGATGACCGGCTTCGCCTCGCTGTCCGTGCACGACGACGTCGCCCCCGGCATCCGGGCGCTGCGGGACGCCGGATTCCGGCTGGCCACGCTCAGCGTGGGGGCGGCCGTCGTCGCCGAGCGGCTGCTCGAGCGGGCCGGCATCCGGGACGCCTTCGAGGCCGTGCTCACG
>JAOPWU010000269.1 GCA_025965515.1 Mycobacterium sp. | reverse complement strand
CCGTCGTCGCCGCGGCGCCCGCCGCCCGGACACCCGGGGCGCTCGCGGGCACGCTCGCCGTGGCCCGGGCGGAGCTCGCGAAGCTGGCTGCGCGGATGACCTTCCGGGCCGCCGCCGGCCTCTGCGTGGTGGGGCCGTTCCTCGCCGCGGTGGTGCTGCGCGCGCAGCGCAGCGCGCCCGAGGACACGCTGTTCGGCCGCTGGATCCACACGTCGGGGTTCGCGCTGCCGCTCGTGCTGCTGTCGTTCTGCGGCCAGTGGGCGCTGCCCGCGCTGGCAGGGCTGGGCGGCGGCGACATCTTCTCGGCCGAGGACGCGGCCGGCACGTGGTCGGCGGTACTCACCCGCTCCTGCAGCCGGGCGCAGCTCTGGGCCGGCAAGGTGCTCGCGGCCCTGTCCTGGGCGGTGGTGGTCGTGGTGCTGCTGGGCCTGGCCAGCACCGCCGCCGGCCTGTTACTGGGGCAGCAGCCGCTGGTCGACCTGTCCGGGGTGCCGCAGCCGGCCGCCACGAGCCTGCCGCGGGTGCTGGCAAGCTGGGCCACGGCGCTGGCGCCCACGCTGGCCCTCACCTGCGTGGGGATGCTGCTGTCCGTCCTCACGCGGCGCAGCGTCGTCGGCGTCGCCGGTCCGCTGCTGCTCGCGCTGGGCATGCAGCTGGTCGCCCTCGTCGACGGGCCGCCGGCGGTGCGCGCGCTGCTGCTGTCCCCCGCGTACGGCGCGTGGCACGGCCTCTGGGTCGACCCGTCGTTCACCGGCCCGATCGTCCGGGCGACCGTCGTGAGCGTCGCCTGGGGCGTGATCGCCACCGGGGCTGCGCTGCTGGTCTTCCTGCGCCGCGACGTGGCGGTCTGACGTGGGCCGCCTGCGCCTCGCTACCGCGCTCGCCGTCCTCCTGGCCGGACCGGCCGGAGTGGCGGGGTGCAGCGACACCGCCATCACCGACACCCGGCTGGCGGCCTCCGTCGCGCCGACGTTCGCGCACCTGTGGGTCCTGCAGCAGCAGGAGCAGGGGCACCCCCACCCGGCTGCAGCCGCCGTCGACGCCCGCGCCGCGTGCCACCGCAGCGACCCCGCAGCGCCGGCGCGCGGCGCGGCCCCGGACTGGGTCTGCTCGGTGACCTGGCTGGTGGACGGCCCCGGCGCCCGGGCGACCGCGCTGTACACCGTCGGCGTCAAGACGGACGGCTGCTACACCGCGGACGGGGACGGCCCCGCGTCGCTGAACGGTTCGGCCGTGCTGGCCACGGCCAGGGGCACGGCGCCGAACCCGCTGTACCGGTTCGACAGCTGCTTCCCGGCCGGCTGAGGGGCCTGCTGAGACCGGCCCGTCGGCGGCCGATGCGGGCGTTGCGCCGGATTGCCGGGCACTTCACCGTTCAGACAACATCCAGCCCATTCCCGGCCACCTGCCCTCCCTAGCGTCGGCGGCGCCGCTGTTCCGCGGCGCCCTGCACCCGTTCCGGAGGAACTATGCGCATTCGCAGGTCACATGCCAGCAGTGCCAGGCGCCGACGCCTGCGTCGACTCACGGTGGGCACGCTCGCCACCGGACTCGTCGCGGGGCTGTCGGGCGTCGCGGTGGCCGCGCAGACCGGCAGCTTCGGCACCGCCCGCGTCGACGGCACCCCCACGGCAGCGGGCGTCCTGCTGCCCGACAACCAGTGGGTACGGCCCGCCGGCCAGCGTGCGCTGGTGACGAACGGCCGGCTCCTGTCGAGCGGGCTCAGCCCCGACGGGCACACGGTCGCCGCCATCACCTACCTGCACGGCACCGGCTTCCTGACGCTGACGGACGCCGCCACCGGCACCATCCGCCAGCAGGTCGGCACCGGCACGAAGACCGACCCGAAGCTCGGCTCCGGGAGCACGAAGGGCCAGGTCGGCACCGACGGGCCGCTCTACTCGGCCGACGGCAAGAGCCTCTTCTTCCCGCTCGTGTCGTCGGTCCTGCGCTTCACCGTGCACCCCGACGGGACGGTGGCACCCGCGCCCGTCAGCATCCCGGTGCCCGACGCCACCCTGCCCGGCGGCACCACGAGCGCCGCGCTGCCCGCCGGCATGGCGCAGTCCCCCGACGGCGGCACGCTCTACGTGGCGCTCAACGGCGCCAACACCCTGGGCGTCGTGGACCTCGCGACGAACACGCTGACCCGCCAGATCCCGGTCGGCAACGCCCCCCGCCAGGTCGTGCTGACCGGCGGCCAGGCCTTCGTGTCGAACGAGGCCGGGCGGCCCGCCACGGCCGGCGAGTTCACGAACCTCACCGACAACACCCCCGCGGTGGCGGACCCGTCGACCGGCGCGGCCAGCACGGGCAGCGTCTCCGTCGTCGACCTCGCTGCCGGGGCGCAGGCGACCAGCATCGGCGTGGGGCTGCAGCCGACCGCCGAGTTCCTGGCCCCGGACGGCACCCTGTTCGTCGCGAACAGCAACGACGACAGCTTCTCGATGATCGACACGGCGACGCGCAAGGTCGTGCAGACGGTCAACGTGAACCCGCTGCCCGGCTCGACGGTGGGGAGCTCCCCGAACGCCATCACGCTGGTCTCCCCGAACCAGCTGGCGGTCAGCATCGGGCGCGACAACGCCATCGCCGCCTACCGCTACAACGGCCCGACGCAGCCCCTGCAGTACGAGGGGCTCGTCCCGACCGACTGGTACCCGGTCAACGTGGTCTACGACCGGCCCCTCGGCCGCGTGATCGTCACCAACGACAAGGGGATCGGCGCGCGCGGCGCCCCCACCACGGTCGCGCAGGGCCCGAACACCAACCCGGCGACCGGGCACAACACCTACAACGACACCGGGTCGTTCACCAGCTTCCCGCTGCCGGCGCTCTCCCAGCTCGCGGGCTACACGAAGCAGGTCTTCCAGAACAACGACTGGGAGAAGCTGCTGAGCGAGAAGCCGCTCACGGCCAACGCGGCGAAGGCCACCCCGACGGCGATCCCCGCGCAGCTCGGGATGCCGTCCACCATCAAGCACGTGTTCCTCCTCGTGAAGGAGAACCGCACGTACGACCAGGTGCTCGGTGACATCGGCAAGGGCAACAGCGACCCGTCGCTCGTCCAGTTCGGTGCCAGCACCACGCCGAACCAGCACGCGCTGGCGAACCAGTTCGGGCTGTTCGACAACTTCTACGACGAGGGCACGCTGTCGGCCGACGGCCACAACTGGCTGATGCAGGCCGACGCGAACGACTACATCGAGAAGGAGTTCGGCGCCTTCTACCGCAGCTACCCGGCGCAGGGCGGCGACGCCCTCGCCTACCAGCGCGACGGGTTCCTCTGGAACGCGGCGCAGAACGCGGTGAACCCGGCCACCGGCGCGCACAACACGGCGGCGGACTTCGGCGAGTACGCCAACTTCCAGACGCTCCCCGCGACCAACGCCCCGACCTGGTCGCAGTGGTACCAGGCGTCGCGGGTCCAGGAGGGTAAGGCGGCCGGGCCGTCCCCCATCGCGAAGAACCAGTACCCGACCTACTCGGACATCCCGTCCCTGAACGCGATCATCGACACCGCCTACCCGAAGTTCAACACGGACATCCCGGACCAGTACCGCGCGGACATCTGGGAGCAGGGGTTCGCGAAGCAGCTGGCGAGCCCGGGCGGCGTCCCGAACCTGAACATGCTGTGGGTGCCGCAGGACCACACCGCCGGGACCTCGGGCACCGACCCCTACCCGAGCGCGATGGTCGCCGACAACGACCTCGCGGTGGGCCGGATCCTCTCCGACATCTCCCACAGCAGCATCTGGTCGTCGTCCGCGGTCTTCGTGGTGGAGGACGACCCGCAGGCCGGGGTCGACCACGTCGACGGCCACCGCAGCACGATGTTCATCGCGAGCCCGTACGCGAAGCGCGGGGTCGTGAACTCGACCTACTACACGCAGCTCAACCTGGTGAAGACCATGGAGCAGATCCTCGGCATCCCGCCCATGAACCAGGAGGACCGGGCCGCGACCCCGATGACCGACGCGTTCACGAACACGCCGGACTTCGCCCCGTTCACCACGCTGCCCAACCAGATCCCGCTCACGTACGGGCTGAAGGCGGCGCCGGCGACCGCGGCCCCCGCCGAGGTGGCGGCCAGCACGCCGGCGGCGGTGCCCGCCGCGCAGCAACCGGTCGCCCAGCAGTGGGCGGCCTGGAGCGACGCGCAGCACTTCGGCGGCGCGCAGTCGGCGCCCGACCGGGTGAACCCGGCGCAGCTCAACCGGCTCGACTGGTACACGGTGACGAACTGGTCGAAGCCGTACCCGGGCGACAGC
>JAOPWU010000266.1 GCA_025965515.1 Mycobacterium sp. | reverse complement strand
CGAGGGGCTCGCCACCGAGGTGCAGGACGCCACGACCTGCTGCTACGCCGTGCAGGACAAGGTCTGGGTCCACGACCCCGACGGCGCGCCCTGGGAGGTCTACACCGTGCTGGCCGACGCCCCGCTGGTCAGCGCCGCGGCGAGGGACACCGACGTGCCGACCGGCTGCTGCTGACCCGGCACCGCAGCCCCGCAGACCGACGAGGAGCCCCGGCATGAGCGACATGGTCGCCGAGCGCGCCGGTGCACCCGACGACGCCCCGGTGCTCGCCCGGCTGTCGACCCTCGACCGGTTCCTGCCCGTCTGGATCATCGCCGCGATGGCGGTGGGCATCGGTCTGGGCCGGGCGATCCCCGGCCTGGCCGGCGCCCTCGACACGGTGCGGGTCGGCCGGGTCAGCCTGCCCATCGCCGTCGGGCTGCTGCTGATGATGTACCCGGTGCTGGCGAAGGTCCGGTACGGCGAGGTCGGCCGCGTCGCCGGCGACCGGCGGCTGCTCGTCAGCTCCCTGCTGCTGAACTGGATCGCCGGCCCGGCGCTGATGTTCGCGCTGGCGTGGCTGCTGCTGCCCGACCTGCCGGCCTACCGGACCGGGCTGATCATCGTGGGGCTGGCCCGCTGCATCGCCATGGTGCTGATCTGGAACGACCTGTCGTGCGGCGACCGCGAGGCCGCCGCCGTCCTGGTGGCGATCAACAGCGTCTTCCAGATCGTGGCGTTCGCCGCGCTCGGCTGGTTCTACCTGCAGGTGCTGCCTGGCTGGCTCGGCCTGGCGCAGGTGAGCGCCCAGTTCTCCCTCGGCACCATCGCGGGGTCCGTGCTCGTGTTCCTCGGCATCCCGCTCCTGGCCGGCTTCGTCACCCGCCAGGTCGGTGAGCGCACCCGCGGTCGCGACTGGTACGAGCAGCGCTTCCTGCCGCGCATCGGCCCGGTCGCGCTCTACGGGCTGCTGTTCACGATCATCGTGCTGTTCGCGCTGCAGGGACACACGATCACTGCCCGGCCGCTGGACGTCGCCCGCATCGCGCTGCCGCTGCTGGCGTACTTCGCTGTCATGTTCGGCGGCGGGTTCGCCCTCGGCCGCCGGCTGCGGCTCGGCTACGCGAAGACCGCCACGCTGGCGTTCACCGCCGCCGGCAACAACTTCGAACTGGCCATCGCCGTCGCGATCGGCGTGTTCGGCGTCACCAGCGGCCAGGCCCTGGCCGGGGTCGTCGGCCCGCTCATCGAGGTGCCCGTCCTCGTCGCCCTGGTCTACGTCGCGCTGTGGCTGCGGCGCCGCCTCCCGGAGGGATCCGCATGACCCCCAGCGTCCTGTTCGTCTGTGTCCACAACGCGAGCCGCTCGCAGCTGGCCGCCGCCTGGCTGACCCACCTCGCCGGCGACCGGGTCGAGGTCCGCTCCGCCGGCTCCGCGCCGGCCGCCGCCGTCAACCCGGCCGCGGTCGCCGCGATGGCCGAGGTCGGCATCGACATCGCCGCCGAGACCCCGAAGGTGCTGACCGTCGACGCCGTCCGGGAGTCCGACGTCGTGATCACCATGGGCTGCGGCGACAGCTGCCCCGTCTTCCCCGGCAAGCGCTACGAAGACTGGCAGCTGGACGACCCCGCCGGGCAGGGCATCGAGGCCGTGCGGCCGATCCGGGACGAGATCCGCGCCCGCGTCGAGGCGCTGCTCGCGGAGCTGCTGCCGGTCTGACGCGCCGGAGCCATCCTCAGTGCAGCGGAGCGGCCAGCCCGTCCAACGCCGCACGGGCGAGCACCCGCACGCCGATGTCGATCGCCCGCTCGTCCACGTCGAAGCGCGGCTGGTGCAGGTCCAGCAGCGGCATGTCCGGGCCCCGCGTGCCCAGCCGGGCCATCGCCCCGTCGACGGCGTCGAGGTACCACGAGAAGTCCTCGCCGCCGAGCGACTGCCCCGTCGGCACGGCGGCCTCCGGGCCCAGCACCGCGTCGGCGGCGTCGGACAGCAGCCGCGTGCAGACGGCCTCGTTCACCACGGGCGGCACGCCCCGGCGGTACTCGATCTCGACGCCCGCCCCGAGCGGCTCCGCCACCGCGCGCACGCACCGCTCGATGAGCGCTGGGGCGCTCACCCACGCCTCCCGGTCCAGCACCCGCACGGTCCCCGCGGCGCGGCCGAGCCGCGGGATCGCGTTCGGCACCGACCCGGCGGAGACGTGCCCCCAGACCAGCGACAGGGCCGACCGGGGGTCCACCAGCCGTGACAGCATCGCCGGCACCTGCGTGACGACGCAGCCGAGCGCGTAGACGAGGTCGCAGGTGAGCTGCGGCCGGGAGGTGTGCCCGCCGGGGCCGGCGAGCCGCACCTCCACCTGGTCCGCGGCGGCCGTCATGGGACCCACCCGCACGCCGATGTGCCCGAGTTCCAGCCGCGGGTCGCAGTGGAGCGCGAGCGCCCGGTCGACGCCGTCGAGGACGCCGGCCCGGATGCTGTCCAGCGCTCCGCCGGGCATGACCTCCTCGGCCGGCTGGAACAGCAGCCGCACCCGCCCCGGCAGCGGGCTGCGGGCGTGCAGTTCCGCGAGCGCGAGGCCCGCGCCGAGCACGCAGCTGGTGTGGACGTCATGGCCGCAGGCGTGCGCGACGGAGGGCACCGTCGACGTCCACGGGTGACCGCACTCGTCCGGGAGCGGCAACGCGTCGATGTCCGCCCGCAGCAGCACGGTGGGGCCGGCCGACGGGTCGCCGATGTCGCAGGTCAGCCCCGTCCCGGGCAGCAGCCGCGGCGCCAGCCCGGCCGCGCGCAGCCGCTCGGCGAGCAGCCCGGTGGTCCGGTGCTCCTGCCGGCCGAGCTCCGGGTGCGCATGCACGTCCCGCCGCAGGGCCACGAGCTCGGGGCCGTGCCCGGCGAGCCACGCGGCGGCCGGGTCTACGGCGGGGTCGGGCGCACGGTCGGCGGTACCGGGGAGCGCGGGCGGGACGGCGGACAGGCGGCGGGGCCCGGGAGTGCTCACCCGGTCGATCCTGCCCTCTCCCGCCGGCGCAGGGGCGACCCGGCCGCGAACTCGGCCACCAGGTGGTCGACGACGGCCGTGAGGTCCCCACCGGCCGCCTCCGCCACGGCGCGCTGCCGGGCGTAGCTGCCGCCGGTCCGCACGATCGCCCCGAGCCGCGCGAGGTCGTCGGCGCACCCCAGCTCGACGGCGACGGGCTTCAGCTCCTCGACCGCGGTCAGCAGCCGCTCCCCCACCCGCGCCGTGGTCCCGCCCGGGGCGGTGATGAGCTCGGCGTCCAGGCCGTAGCGCGCGGCCCGCCACTTGTTCTCCCGCAGCACCCAGGGAGGGAGCGTGGCGAGCGTGCCGCCGTCCTCCAGGACCCCGTCGGCGGTGACCACCAGGCACTGGCACAGCGCCGCGACCGCGCAGACCTCGTCGAGCGTCGAGAGCCCGTCGCAGGCCCGGATCTCGACGGTCCCGAAGTCGGGGTGGGGCCGCACGTCCCACCAGACCTCCTTGATGCTGGCGACCGTCCCCGTGGCGATGAGCGAGTCCAGCAGCTCCTCGAAGCCCGCCCAGTCGTCGAGCGGCAGGGGCAGCCCGGCGGTCGGCAGCATGCCGAAGATCTGACTGCGGACGGAGGCGAGCCCGGTGTCCTTGCCGACCCAGTAGGGCGACGACGCGGACAGCGCCAGCAGGTGCGGCACCCACGTGGCGAGGTGGTTCACGATCGGCACGACGCGGTCGGCGCTGCGCACCCCGACGTGGACGTGGACGCCGAAGATCTGCATCCGGCGGGCCAGCCACTGCAGGTCGACCATGAGCTGGCGGTACCGGTCCGAGGGGCTGACCTGCTGGGTGGCCCAGTCGGTGGTGGGGTGGCTGCCGGCGCACGCCAGCGCCAGCCCGCGGCGCCGGGCCGCCGCGGTGAGCTCGGCGACGCTCGCCTCGAGGTCCGCCCGCACGCCCGGGACGTCCGGGCAGATGCCGGTGATCACCTCGACGGTGTTGTCCAGCAGCTCGTTCTTGAGCTTGGGGTGCTCCCCGCCGTGCGGTGCGGCGAGTTCGGCCAGCAGCTCGGAGGCCACCGGCCGCAGCTCACGCGTCTCCGTGTCGACGAGCTGCAGCTCCCACTCGACACCCAGGGTCGGCTCCGGGGAGCCGTGGAACTCAATGGTCACGGGCGACATCTCCCCCGTTCCGGGAAACCGACGCCTCCCGGTCGGGCGACACACCGCCCCGGGGGTCAGGTGTCGCCGTGCAGGCGGCGGCTCAGGTCGGCCGCATCGAGCTTGCGCGCGTTCCGGAAGACGAGCGTGCGCGGGCCGAGGCCTGTACGCAACGCCAGCTGCGTGACGCCGCCGCGGGTCTCCGGCTGCTGCGCGACGACCGAGCGGCGGTCGAGCTGCAGGTCGAGCCAGCTCTCGTCGTCCGGGCCCTTGCTCCGGCCCGGCTGCGCACCCGCGCGCAGCACCAGCAGCCGGGTGGTGGTCAGCGCGACCACCGACTCCTTGCCGAGGACACTGCCGAAGAAGCTCTCGAGGAACTCCCGGGCGCCCTTGGAACGCAGCGCCGCAGCGGTGGCGAACTCGATGCTCTCCCCGGCCGAGAGGTGCTCGTTGACGACCCGCCGCCCGGCGACGACGTCGTCGGTGTCCAGCGCCATGCCCCCGCCGCCCGTCAGAACGCGTCGCTGGGCGTGTAGACGCCCCAGACGGCGCGGAGTGCGTTGCTGACCTCACCGACGGTGGCGCGCGCCCGCAGCGCCTCCCGCAGCGGGTACAGCACGTTGTCGGTGCCCTCGGCCGCCTTGCGCAGGTCCTCCAGCCGGGCGTCGACCTCCGCCTGGTTGCGCCCCGCCCGCAGCTCGGCGAGCCGCTGGCGCTGGTCCGCCTCGATGCTCGGGTCGACGCGCAGCGGCGCGTAGCGCTCCTCGGACTCCGCCTGGAAGCGGTTGACCCCGACGACCGTGCGCGAGCCGTCCTCGATGCCCATCGCGACGCTGTAGGCGGACTTCTCGATCTCCGACTTCTGGAAGCCCCGCTCGATCGCCTTCACGGCGCCGCCCATGTCCTCGACGGTCGCCATGAGCTCGCGGGCGGCCTTCTCGATCTCGTCCGTCATCGCCTCGACGACGTAGGAGCCGGCGAAGGGGTCGACGGTCGCGGTCACGTCGGTCTCGTAGGCCAGCACCTGCTGGGTGCGCAGGGCCAGCGTCGCGGCCTTCACCGTGGGGAGCGCGATCGCCTCGTCGAAGCTGTTGGTGTGCAGGCTCTGGGTGCCGCCGAGCACGGCCGCGAGGCCCTGCACCGCGACGCGGACCAGGTTCACCTCGGGCTGCTGCGCGGTGAGCTGCACGCCGGCGGTCTGGGTGTGGAACCGCAGCATGTGCGACTTGGGGTCCTTCGCGCCGAAGTCGTTCTTCATGACGTCGGCCCAGATCCGGCGGGCCGCGCGGAACTTCGCGACCTCCTCGAGGATCGTCGTCCGCGACACGAAGAAGAACGACAGCCGCGGGGCGATGTCGTCGACCGCGAGCCCGGCCCGTTGCGCCGCCCGGACGTACTCGATGCCGTCCGCGATCGTGAAGGCGATCTCCTGCACGGGCGTCGCCCCGGCCTCGGCCATGTGGTAGCCGGAGATCGAGATGGTGTTCCAGCGCGGGACCTCGGCCTTGCAGTAGGCGAAGATGTCGCTGATGAACCGGAGCGAGTGCGCCGGCGGGTAGATGTAGGTGCCGCGGGCGATGTACTCCTTGAGCACGTCGTTCTGGATGGTCCCGGTGAGCTTGCTGCCCGGGATGCCCTTCTCCTCGGCGACCAGTTGGTACAGCACCAGCAGCACGGCCGCCGGGGCGTTGATCGTCATCGAGGTGGAGACCTCGTCGAGCGGGATCTGGTCGAAGAGCAGCCGCATGTCGTCGATGGAGTCGATCGCGACGCCGACCTTGCCCACCTCGCCGCTGGCGATGGGGTCGTCCGAGTCGTACCCCATCTGCGTCGGCAGGTCGAAGGCGACCGACAGGCCGCCGGTGCCCTGGGCGACCAGGTGCCGGTAGCGCTCGTTCGACTCCTTGGCGGTGCCGAAGCCCGCGTACTGCCGCATCGTCCACGGGCGGCCCGTGTACATCGACGGGTAGACGCCCCGGGTGAACGGGTACGTGCCCGGCTCGCCGAGCCGCTCCTCGAGCCCCGGCGCGATGTCGTCGGCGTGGTAGACGGGCTTGATCGACTGGCCGGACTCCGACAGACGCTCGCTCATGCTTCGCGAGGATAGAGGCACCGGGCAGCGCGCCCGCTACCGGACCGCCCCGAGCAGCGCCTTCACGTCATCGCCGTAGACGGCGTCGCAGCCCAGGGCGATCAGGGCTGCCACCGTCGTCGGCGAGTGGGCGTCCCAGCCGAAGGCCAGCACGCCCGCCGCCCGCACCGCGGCCACGCCGTCGCGCCCGGCCGCCACCCAGTCGCGGAAGGGCAGGTTGATGGCCACGGCGCCGGCCGCGCGGGCGGCCTCGGCCGCGGCCCCCAGGTCCGGGCCCAGCTGCTTGCGCCGGGTGGTCTCCACCAGCCGGGCGCTCGTCACGGAGTGCCAGGCGGCCACCTCCGCCCGGGACCCGCAGAGCCACAGCCGCTCCAGCGGGAACCCGGCCTCGGTGGCCGTCGCCACGACCGGCAGCAGGGCCTGCGGGGCCAAGATGTCGAGCGACAACTCGAAGTCCGTGCCGAGCTGGGTGAACAGGTCCCCCAGCGACGCGACGCCACGCGGCATGTCGGCCGCCGGCGCGCCGGAGACCCGCACCTTGTGCCCCCACCGGCGCCGCCGCACGGAGGCGTCGTGCACCAGCACGGGAACGCCGTCGGCGGTCAGCCGGACGTCGGACTCGATCCCCGGGCAGCCGGCCTTCAACGCCTTGCCGAAGGCGGCCAGGGTGTTGTCCGGGGCATGGGCACGGCCCCCCCGGTGCGCGAACAGCATCACACTCACAGGCCGGATCTTCTCCTACTCGGGGGCGCAGCTCCTGAGTCCTGTCCCGCGGGGCGCGGAGCGGGGGTGACGACGCCGATGCCCCGGTTGGGTACGGTCCCGGGGTGTCCTCACCCGTCCGCGGCCGCGTCCTGGCCGGCCGCTACCGGCTGCTGCGGCAGCTCGGCGCCGGCGGCATGGGTGTCGTGTGGGAGGCCGAGGACACCGTCCTGGGGCGCACCGTCGCGGTGAAGGAGCTGATGCTCCCCCGCAGCGGCGAGCACCCGGAGGTGCTCCGCGAGCGGGTGCTGCGGGAGGCCCGCGTGGTCGCGCGGCTGCACGACCCGGGCATCACCACCGTCTACGACGTGGTGGAGGAGGACGGCCGGCCCTGCATCGTCATGGAGCTCGTCCCCGGCCGCAGCCTCTCGCAGGTACTGCGGGAGGACGGCCCGCTCCCCCCTGCGGCCGTCGCCCGCGTCGGTCTCGCGCTGCTCGGCGCGCTCGAGGTGGCCCACGCCGCCGGGGTCGTCCACCGCGACGTGAAGCCCGGCAACGTCCTGCTCGGCGAGCCGGCCGGCTGGGGCCGGGTGTGGCTCACCGACTTCGGCATCGCAGCCACCAGCGGCGACCCCGAGCTGACCACCACCGGCCTGCTCGTGGGCTCCCCGGCCTACCTGGCGCCGGAGCGGGCGCGCGGCGAGCGCGGCGGCCCCTCGTCGGACTTCTGGTCGCTCGGCGCCACGCTGTGGACCGCGGTGGAGGGCACGCCGCCGTACTCGGGCGACTCGGCCATGGAGATCCTCATGGCGCTGGCCGAGGGCCGGCGGCGGCCGCCCGTCCTCGCGGGCCCGCAGCTGTCGGCGCTGCTCGCCGCGCTGCTGGACCCCGACCCGCTCCGCCGGCCGAGCCCCGGCGTCATCCGGGACCACCTGCGCGCGGTCGCCGACGGCAGGGACGCCACGACCGTGCTGCCCGCCACGGACGCGGACGCCACCGGCCGCACCCGCGTGCTGGGCCCGTCTGCCGCCGCCTACGAGGACGGCCGCACCCGCGCGATGCCCCGCACCGCAGCCCCCGCGGGCCCCCGGCCCGGGCCGCGCCCGGCGGGGCGGCGCGGCTCGGCGGTGAAGCGGCGGCTCACGGTCGGGGGGCTGCTGCTCGCCCTCGCCGCGATCGTGGCCGGCGTCGTCACCTGGGTGGCGGTGAACCACCACAACGCCGCCGCGACGGCCGTCCCCACCGACGAGCCGGCGGCCACGGTGCGGACCACCGTGCCGGCCGACTGGGTCGCGTACACGTCGCAGCAGCACTGGTCGATCCGCGCTCCGCGGGCGTGGCAGTACAGCCTCTCCGCGGGTTCGACGTTCTTCACCGACCCGACGAGCCATGCGTACCTGCAGATCATCCAGTCGCTGCCGGCGCCGCCGTCCGCGCTGGCGGCGGCGCAGACGTTCGGCGCGGGCTTCCGGCGGTCGCACCCCAGCTACAACCAGCTCGCGCTGGGCCCGGTGGACGGCGGCGACGGGTCCCGGCTGTCCGACCTGGAGTTCACCTACACCGACGGGTTGCTGCTGCACGGCCGGGACCGCAGCCTCGTGGCGAACGGTGCGGGCTACACGCTGTACTTCCAGACCCACGACACGGACTGGGCGGCCATGCAGCTGACGTTCAACCAGCTGATGGCGGCCTTCCGCCCCGCCTCCGCGGCCCAGATCGCGTCCCTGACGGCGCCCTCGCCGGCGACGACGCTCTCGCGGACCCCGTCGGCGGCGGCCACCACGGCCGTCCCCACCTCGCGACAGACCACCAAGGCGCCGACCGCGGCGGCCACGGCGCCGCCGACGGCCGCGACGTCGGCGCCCACGGCGGTGGCCACCACGCCCTCGTCGGCCGCGGCCGCGCCCGGTCGGACCCCGGCTGCGCCGGTGATCTCCGCCACTCCCTAGAGAGCTCCGCCCCGCGCCGGGGCGGTTGCGCCCCGGCCTGGCACCGCCCGGGCAGGGACGCAGCATTACGATCCGACTACACGGCTGTGCGCAGCCCGCGCACGCACCCGTGAGACGACACGCTCGTCTCTTCATCAGCGAAGGCAGGCCTCGTGGCAGTCGCAGGTTCGCTCTACCGGGGACACGAGGGGATGTGGTCCTGGGTCGCCCACCGGGTGACCGGCGTCCTCGTGTTCTTCTTCCTGTTCGCGCACGTGCTGGACACGGCCCTCACCCGGGTCTCGCCCAACTCGTACGACAAGGTGCTCGACGAGTACAAGAGCCCCATCGTCAACTTGATGGAGGTCGGGCTCGCCGGAGCGGTCCTCTACCACGCCCTGAACGGCCTGCGGATCATGCTGATCGACTTCTGGGAGCGGGGCCCGCACCACCAGAAGTTCATGGCGCGGGTCGTCGTGGTGCTGTGGGTCGTCCTGATGATCCCGGCCACGTTCTTCATGCTGCGGCACACCGTCGAGACCCTGTGGGGTGCGCGCTCGTGACGACCATCGAAGCTCCCGGCGAGGGCGTCGGCGCCCCCGTCATCGAGCGGCCGCACAACGCGGCCCGCCGCCGCGTCACCGCCCCGTCCCGGACGAACTTCGAGTTCTGGGCCTGGCTCTTCATGCGCATGAGCGGCCTGGTCCTCGTGTTCCTGGTGATCGGCCACCTGATCATCATGACGATGCTGGACGGCGGCGTGAGCCGCGTGAACTTCGCCTTCGTCGCGGGCCGCTGGAGCTCGCCGTTCTGGCGCACGTGGGACCTCATCACGCTGCTGCTCGCCGAGCTGCACGGCACGCTCGGCCTGCGGACGATCATCAACGACTACGCCCACCGCAACCAGTCGCGGTTCTGGCTGAAGATGCTGCTCTACGCGTCGGCCGTGCTGGTCATCACGCTGGGCACGCTGGTGATCATGACCTTCGACCCCACCCTCTCGGACTAGGCGGCCGCCGTGCAGGTGCATAAGTACGACACGATCATCGTCGGCGCGGGCGGCGCCGGCATGCGCGCGGCCCTCGAGGCCGGCAAGCGCAGCCGCACCGCCGTGCTGACGAAGCTCTACCCCACGCGGTCCCACACCGGCGCGGCCCAGGGCGGCATGTGCGCCGCCCTGGCCAACGTCGAGGAGGACAACTGGGAGTGGCACACCTTCGACACGATCAAGGGCGGCGACTACCTGGTCGACCAGGACGCCGCCGAGATCATGTGCAAGGAGGCCATCGACGCGGTCCTCGACCTCGAGAAGATGGGGCTGCCGTTCAACCGCACCCCTGAGGGCCGGATCGACCAGCGCCGTTTCGGCGGGCACACCCGCGACCACGGCAAGGCGCCGGTCCGCCGGTCCTGCTACGCGGCCGACCGCACCGGCCACATGATCCTTCAGACGCTGTACCAGAACTGCGTCAAGGAGGGCATCGAGTTCTACAACGAGTTCTACGTTCTGGACCTGCTGCTGACCGAGGTCGACGGCGTCCAGCACGCCTCCGGCGTCGTCGCGTACGAGCTGTCCAGCGGCGAGCTGCACGTGTTCCAGGCGAAGGCGGTCGTCCTCGCGACCGGCGGCTTCGGCAAGGTCTTCAAGGTGACCTCCAACGCCCACACCCTCACCGGTGACGGCATGGGCGTCGTCTTCCGGGCCGGCCTGCCGCTGGAGGACATGGAGTTCTACCAGTTCCACCCGACCGGCATCTACAAGATGGGCATCCTGCTCACCGAGGGTGCACGCGGTGAGGGCGGGATCCTGCGCAACAAGGACGGCGAGCGCTTCATGGAGCGCTACGCCCCCACGATCAAGGACCTCGCGCCGCGCGACATGGTGGCGCGGGCGATCTACTCCGAGATCCGCGCGGGCCGGGGCTGCGGGCCGGAGGGCGACCACGTCTACCTGGACCTGACGCACCTGCCGCCGGAGCAGCTCGACGCGAAGCTGCCCGACATCACCGAGTTCGCGCGCACCTACCTGGGCATCGAGCCGTACACGCAGCCGATCCCCATCCAGCCCACCGCGCACTACGCGATGGGCGGCGTCCCGACCAACGTCGAGGGCGAGGTGCTGCGGAACAACACGGAGGTCGTGCCGGGGCTGTACGCGGCCGGCGAGGTCGCCTGCGTCTCCGTCCACGGGTCGAACCGGCTGGGCACCAACAGCCTGCTCGACATCAACGTGTTCGGCCGCCGGGCCGGCCTCGCGGCGGCCGAGTACGCCAACGCGACGAAGACCCACGTGGACCTGCCGGAGGGCGCGGAGGGCCGCGTCGCACGCCTCATCGACCGGATGAAGCACGGCTCGGGCACCGAGAACATGGCGGCGATCCGCCGCGACCTGCAGGAGACGATGGACGCGAACGCGTCCGTCTACCGCACCGAGGCCACGCTGAAGCAGGCCGAGGTCGACATCCAGGCGCTGAAGGAGCGGTATCAGAACGTCGGCGTGACCGACAAGGGCCGCCGCTACAACACCGACCTCGTCGAGGCCATCGAGCTGGGCTTCCTGCTCGAGCTCGCGGAGGTCCTCGTGGCCTCCGCCAAGGCGCGGACCGAGTCGCGCGGCGGGCACTTCCGCGAGGACTACCCGAACCGCGACGACGTCAACTTCATGCGTCACACCATGGCCTACCGCCAGGGCGGCGAGACGCCGGCCGATCCGGCCAGCGAGATCACCCTGGACTACAAGCCGGTCGTCGTGACCCGTTACCAGCCGATGGAGCGCAAGTACTGATGAGTCAGCCTTTCGAGCGCCAGGGCGGGGCGTCCGCGGACGAGGGCCTCACCGAGCGGCCTGACGGCAGCCCGGTCGTCGACGCGGCCGAGACGTCAGCGCCCAGCTCTCCCGACCAGGTCACCCGGCCCAGCGTGCCGACGTCCAGCGCGTCTGCGGGCCCCGTCACCGACAGCCGCGTCGTCGACGGCCGGACGATCACGCTGAAGGTCCGCCGGTACCAGCCGGAGGCGACCGACGAGCCGTACTGGGAGCGGTTCGAGGTCCCCTTCGACCCCACCGACCGGCTCCTCGACGCGCTGCACTACGTGAAGTGGAACCTCGACCCGACGCTCACGTTCCGGCGCTCCTGCGCCCACGGCGTGTGCGGGTCGGACGCCATGCGGATCAACGGCATCAACCGGCTCGCCTGCAAGGTCCTCGTGAAGGACCTCGGCGAAGAGATCATGATCGAGCCGATCAAGGGCCTGCCGGTCGAGAAGGACCTCCTGGTCGACATGGAGCCGTTCTTCGACGCGTTCCGCGCGGTGAAGCCCTTCCTCATCGCGGAGGGCCACGAGCCGACGCGCGAGCGGCTGCAGAGCGCCGAGGAGCGGGCGCGCTTCGACGACACCACCAAGTGCATCCTCTGCGCGGCGTGCACCACGTCGTGCCCGGTGTACTGGCAGGACGGCTCGTTCTTCGGGCCGGCGTCGATCGTCAACGCCCACCGGTTCATCTTCGACAGCCGCGACGCGGGTGGCGAGGAGCGGCTGGAGATCCTCAACGACAAGGAAGGCGTGTGGCGCTGCCGCACCACCTTCAACTGCACCGAGGCCTGCCCCCGCGGCATCAAGATCACGAAGGCGATCCAGGAGGTCAAGCGCGCGCTGATCTTCCGGCGCGTCTGACCGGTCCCACCGCTGACGGCCGCCGCCCCCACCCGGGGCGGCGGCCGTCGGCGTCTGCGGGGCAGGACGGCGGCCGGCCTCCGGACGGGAGGGCCTCGCCGCGGTGCGGATGCGGACCGCCCGGACCCCGCCGCTCAGGGGCGGCCGGCGACCTCGCGCTGCGGTTCCGCCGGGGCACCAGCGGCCGTGCGCCGCGCGGCCAGGAGCCCCCGGACGCCCAGCACGCCGATGACGGTGCCGAGCGCCAGGGACACCACGACGAGCACCAGGTGGACCCAGAAGAAGCCCTGCGGCGTGTTCCCCACGAACGCCCGCGGGTCGTTCGCGATGTTCTTCAGGAACGTGGGCCAGATGATCCACGACCACACGGCGAAGGCGAGCAGGAACAGGGACCAGCGACGGGAGAGCCTCACTGCTCCAGTGTGGACCTGCCCCGCCGACGCGCCGCGCGGCGTCCTGCGGCCGCGGCGTCGCGCCCCTTACGCTCCAGTCGATGATGGTCTGTCCCCTCTCCGGCGCCGCGCGCGCCTGCCGGACGCCGCTGCGTGCGGGCGCCGTGGCCGGGGTCGCCGCTCTGGTGGCGGCCGGCGTGGCCCTCGC
>JAOPWU010000201.1 GCA_025965515.1 Mycobacterium sp. | reverse complement strand
GGCGCCGGGGGTGGCGGCGGGCGGGTCGGCGGGCCCGCCGCCGCGGCGGCCGCGCGGCACCGGGACGAGCCGGCGCAGCCGGTCGAGCAGCCCTGCGAGTCCGCCGGGGGCCGCCAGCATCACGGCGATGACCAGCACCCCGTAGAGGGCGAGCGGCAGGTTGCCGTGCAGCCGCTCGGCGACCCCCGGGGAGAGCGCCAGGCTGTTCGTGACGTCCGTGGTCCACGCCGGCAGGTACACCAGCGCGAGGGCGCCGAGCACCGCGCCGGACAGCCGGCCGAGCCCGCCGAGGACGACCGCGGTGAGCAGCGCGAGGCTCAGCGACAACTCGAAGGCGCCCGGGGTGACCCGCTGCGTCAGCAGCGCGAACAGCCCGCCCGCCAGCCCGGCGCAACCGGCGCTGACCGTGAAGGCCAGCACCTTCAGCCGCCCCACCCGGATGCCGGCGAGCGCGGCGGCGACCGGGTCGTCCCGGACGGCGCGCATCGACCGGCCCGTGCGGCTGTGCAGCAGGTTGGCGAGCAGCACCAGCGTCAGCAGCGCCGCGCTGAGCGTGATGACGGCCTGCCAGCGCTCGGTGGTCAGCCCCCCGAGCCAGGACGGCGCGGGCGGCAGCCGCAGCCCGAGCCCCTGGTCGCCGCCGAGCTGCCGGCCGAAGTGGATGGCGAGCCGCGGCACCGCCACGGCCAGCGAGAGCGTCGCGCCCGCGAGGTACGGGCCGTGCAGCCGCGCCGCGGCGGCGCCCACCACCGCGCCGATGGCAGCGGTCACGAGCACGGCCACCACGAGCACGCCGACCAGCCCGGCCGGCGGGACCGCCGGCAGGCCGCCGCCCCCCGTCGGCGCGTCGAAGTTGATGCGGGTCCCCGTCGGCGTCGCCGGGGTGAGCGCCCGGACGCAGAGGGCGGTCGTGTAGGCCCCGATCGCGACGAGCGCGCCGTGCCCCAGCGAGACCTGGCCCGAGGTGCCCGTGAGGACGGTGAGCCCCGCGACCGCGACCAGGTAGGCGCCCGCGGTGGCGAGCTCGTACGAGCGGTAGGCGGGGAGCGCCGCGAGGACGAACCAGAGCACGGCCGCCGCGGCGACCGCCGGCGCGAGGTGCCGCGCCAACGTCGGGACGCCCCTCATACGACCCTCCCCCGGGTGCGGGCCAGCAGCCCGGCGGGCCGGGTCAGCAGCACGACGACGAGCAGCGCCAGCGCCGCCACGTCCGTGAGGTCGCTGCCGAGGTAGCCGCCGGCGTAGGAGAGGACGAGCCCGGTGACGATCCCGCCGAGGACCGCGCCCGGCAGGCTGTCGAGGCCCCCGACGACCGCGGCGGTGAACCCGGCGACGAAGACGCCGTCCATGTTGTTCGGGAAGAGGAAGACCGTCGGGCTCACGAGCACGCCGGCGAGCGAGCCGACGAGCGCGGCCAGGGCCCAGGAGAGCGTGAGCGTGCGGCCGACCCGGACCCCGAGCAGCCGGGCCACCTCGGGGGCGAAGGCCGATGCCCGCATCCGCAGCCCCGTCGGAGTGCGCAGGAACAACACGGACGCGGCCACCATCACGACCAGCACCGCGCCCAGCGTCAGCAGGTCGTAGGGGCTGAGGATCGCCAGGCTGCCGACGCGGTAGGCGTTGCGCCCGACGGGCGTCGGGAAGCCGCGGAACGCGTTGCCGTAGACCATCCCGGCGCCGGCCTCGAGGACGATGAGCAGCCCGAGCGCGACGATCACGGCGTTCAGCTCCGGGCCGCCCGCCACCCGGCGCATGAGCCCGCGCTCGACCGCCGCGCCCAGCGCCAGCCCGGCGACCAGGGCGACGAGGAGGCCGAGGGTCCAGGAGCCGGTGGCGGACAGCACCGAGAAGGCCAGGAACGCGGTGACCATCGCCATCGCGCCCTGCGCGAAGTTGACGATGCGGGTGCCCCGCCAGATGACGACGAGCGACAGCGCGACGGCCGCGTAGATCGCGCCGCGGGACAGCCCGTCGAAGGTGAGGAAGACGAAGCGCGTCACGGGACCTACCTCCTGTCCGTCAGAAGCCGAGGTAGGCGCGGCGGACGGTTTCGTCGGCCAGCAGCTCGTCGGCGCTGCCCCGCGCGACGGTGCGGCCGAGGTGCAGGACGACGCCGTCGTCGGCGACGGACAGGGCGCTGGTGACGTTCTGCTCGACCAGCAGCACCGCGAGCCCGGTGACGTCGCGCAACCGACGCAGCAGGCCGAGGGTCGCGGCGACGACGGCCGGGGCGAGCCCGAGGCTCGGTTCGTCGAGCAGCAGCAGCGCCGGGCGGGCCACCAGCGCCCGGCCGAGCGCGAGCATCTGCCGCTCACCGCCGGACAGTTGGTAGGCGGTGCTGCTGCGGCGCCGGGCCAGTGCGGGGAACAGCTCGTAGACCTCGGCGGTGGCGCGGGCCGCCTCCGCGCGCCCGGCCCGGCCGCGCCACAGCCCGCCGAGCGCGAGGTTCTCGGTGACGGTGAGCTCGCCGATCACGCCGCGCCCCTCGGGCACGTGCGCGAGTCCCCGCGGGAGCAGCCCCTCGACCGGCACCCGGGCGAGGTCCTCGCCGTGGAAGCGGACGGTCCCCCCGCTGCGCGGCAGCAGGCCGCTGATCGCGCGCAGCAGCGACGTCTTGCCGGCGCCGTTCGCGCCGAGCACCGCGGTGATCCGGCCGGGCCCCACCTCGAGGCTGACGTCGTGGACGGCCCGGACGCGGCCGTGGTCCGCGCTGAGCCCCGTCACCTCGAGCAGCGGCTCGGTCATGCTGCGTCCCCGAGGTAGGCCTCGGCGACCGCCGGGTCGTCGCGGACCTGGTCCGGCGTGCCGGTGGCGACGACCCGGCCGAAGTCGAGGACGGTCACCCGGTCGCAGACGTCCAGCACCAGTTCCATGTGGTGCTCCACGAGCGCGACCCCGGTCCCACGGCCGGGGAGCTCCCGCACCAGCCGGCCGAGCGCCATGATGTCCGCCTCGCCCAGGCCGCCGGCGGGCTCGTCGAGCAGTAGCAGCCGCGGCCGGCTCAGCAGGGCGCGGGCGAGCGCGACCCGCTTGGCGTCCGGGTAGGCGAGCGACGCGGCGGGACGCCGGGCCAGCCCGGCGATGCCGAGGGAGTCGAGCAGCGCCTGCGCCTCGGCGGCGAGCCGGGCCTCGTCGCGGTCGCTGCGCGGGAGCCCGGCCAGGTGCGATGCGAAGCCGGAGCGGGCCCGGACCTCCGCTCCGACGAGGACGTTCTCCAGCACGGTCAGCCCACCGAACAGCCCGACGCCCTGCACCGTCCGGGCGACGCCGGCGCTGGTCAGGTCGTGCGGCCGCAGCCGCCGGGCGGGCCGGTCGGCGAGCAGCACGGTGCCGGAGCTCGGGGGGACGAAGCCGCAGAGCACGTTGAAGATGGTGGTCTTGCCGGCACCGTTCGGGCCGATGAGGCCGTGCACCTCGTCGGGTCGCAGGTCGAGGCTGACCCCGTCCAGCGCCACCACGCCGCCGAACCGCACGGACACGTCCGCCAGCGCCAGCAGGGGCGCCGCCGGGGCGGGGGCGGTGGGTACCGCGTCGGACACGGGGACCTCTCGGGTCGATTCAGGACCGAATGATGTGACCTGTGTCATACCGCGGACCGGCTGCCTGTGTACCCGCCGTCATCCGAACGGGTGATGTTTTCAACAGGCACTCAGCCGGCCACCCTCACGGTGCGTGACCGTTCAACAAACTCCGCCGGCACGGGAGACGCCGGGCGGAGCAGTCGGGAAGGATGGGGGTCGCCCCGGACCCGGCCCAGGAGGTCGACCTGTGACCACCGATCCGACCGTCCCCACCTACGGCCGCCCGCCCGCCTGTGAGCTCGTCGGCGTGACCGTCGACCGCGGCGGCCACGCGGTGCTCGCCGGGGTGGACCTCGCGGTGGCAGTCGGTCAGGTCGTCGCGCTCGTCGCGCCGCCCGGCGGCGGGAAGACGACGCTGCTGGACGTGCTGGGCGGGACCCGGCGGCCGGACGCCGGTATCGCCCGGCGGGACGGTCGGGTCGTCAGCGGGCTGCGGCCCGACCAGCTCGGGGAGCTGGGGATCGGGCGGACGCTGCAGGGGCTCGGCCTCTTCCACGGCCGGACCGCCGAGGAGAACGTGCTCGCTGCGCTGCTGCAGGGCCGTGGCCTGCGGGGGAAGCGCCGGCTGCCGCTCTGGCCGGGCCGTCGGCGGAAGGCCTCGGGGTCGCGGGAGGACCTGCCGGGGCGCGCCCGTGCGGCACTGGCGGAGGTCGGGCTCGACGCCGCCGCGGCCGGTCGGCGGGTGGAGCAGCTCGACGACCCGCAGCGCGCCCGCGTAGCGCTGGCCCGGGCCCTCGTCACGGACCCCACCCTGCTGCTGCTCGACGGCCCCGGGATGGGCCTGGCGCAGTCGGAGGCCGTGGCCTTCCTCGAGCTGGTGGTGCGGCTGCGGCGCGACCGGACCCTGGTGCTGGCCGACCGCGACCCGCGGCTGGTTGCCGGTGTCGCCGACCGGATCGTGGTCCTGGACTCCGGCCGGGTGGTCGTGGACGGTGCGCCCGAGCAGGTCCGCCGGGACCCCGCGCTGCGGCGGGCGTACATCGGGTCGCGCCCCGCCGGCTGACTACTTTCCGTCACCACAGCGAGGCGTTCCGTGAGGACACGGACTAAAGGTTCCTGCCAAAGTGGCCGAAGAACCCTTAGACGTCCCTTATGGTCGTCAACGGCATCCTGTGACAGCAGCCGCTCCCGGCCCGCGGCAGGACGTCACCGCCGAGTCCCACAGTGTGGGAGCCGGGGACCCAGGTCCTTGGGGTGAATCGGTGCCGACCTCGGTCGGCGCTGTAGGGCGACTCTCGCGCCCGAACCCGTCAGCTCACCCGGTAGGCGGATGCTGAGAGAACGGAGCATCACCGCGTGGCGTTTTCGCCTCGTCGCTTTGCCGTGCCGTCCGCCGGCCTTCGTCCCTCCACCCGTCGCCGTGGCTCTGCCCTGCTGGCCCTCGCGCTCGCCGGCGTAGCCGCCTTCGGGTCGACCGGTGTCGCGATGGCTGACCCCATTTCGGACATCAATGCCCAGATCGCGTCGACCCAATCGCAGCTGGACGCCCTGGACGCCCAGGCCGCCGTGGTCGGTGAGCAGTACAACGGCGCGATGTTCGCCCTGAGCCAGGCTCAGGACAAGGTGAACGCCGCCAACGCGGCCGCCGCCGCCGCCGAGGTGCAGCTGCAGGCAGCCCGCACCCGCCTCTCCGCCTTCTCCGCCGCCGCCTACCGCGGCGACGGCATCAACAAGGTGGCCGCGCTGCTGACCGGCAACAACGGCCCGCAGACGATGCTCGACAAGGCCGGGGAGCTGGAGCGGATCTCCACCAGCCAGCACCAGGCCCTGGACGAGACGCAGGCCGCGCTGAAGGCCCAGAAGGCCGCGCAGCAGACCGCGCAGGTGGCACTCGGTGCGCAGCAGAAGGCTGTCGCCGAGGCCGAGGGTCGCAAGAAGGCCCTCGAGGCCGACTCGGCCCACGCGCAGCAGCTGCTGAACAGCCTGCAGCAGAAGCAGGCCCAGCTGGTCGCCCAGGCACAGGCGGCCGCCGCGGCCGCCGCCGCCGCGCAGCAGGCTGCCGCCCAGGCCGCCCTCGCTGCCGCGCAGCAGCGCCAGGCGGACCTCGCGTCGCAGTCCGCGGCCCGGTCGGCCTCGACCTCGGCTGTCTCGACGCTGCCGACGCGCGGTGGCTCGGTGCCCGTCAGCTCGGGCGGCACCACCTCGGCCCCCTCCGGCGGCAACGCCGCGCAGACCGCGCTGAACTGGGCGCGCGCCGAGATGGGCAAGCCGTACGTCTACGGTGCGGCCGGCCCGGACACGTTCGACTGCTCCGGCCTGACGCAGTTCATCTACGCCAAGGCGGGGGTCTCCCTGTCGCACTACACCGGTGCGCAGTGGAACCAGGGCACGCACATCGCCCGCTCGGCCCTGCAGCCCGGCGACCTGGTGTTCTTCGGTAGCGACCTGCACCACGTCGGCATCTACGTCGGTGGCGACCAGATGATCGACGCCCCGCACACGGGCGCCGTCGTCCGGCAGGAAGCGATGTGGGGCGACTACGCCGGGGCCGTCCGCCCCAGCTAGTCCCGCGCTCGTCCAGCGGCCGCGTCCCCTCCGGGGGCGCGGCTGCTGTCGTTGCCAGTCGTCCGCCGACACGTGCCCGGCGTCTCGGTCCGCTCCGGCGCCCGGGTTACGGTGCGGGAGGCGCGGCCACCGGCGGCCGCGGCCACCCGAGGAGGACACCTTGAGCGCAGCCCGCGCGGCCCTGGTCACCGGCGGTTCCAGCGGGATCGGAGCGGCGGTCGTCCGTCGGCTGCGCGAGCGTGGCGACCAGGTCGTCGTGGCCGACCTGCAGGACCCGGGCGACGGCCAGCCGTTCATCGCCTGCGACGTGACGCAGCCCGAGTCGCTCGAGGCCGCGGTCGCCTTCACGGAGGCGCAGTTCGGGCGGCTCGACCTGATCTTTCTCAACGCGGGCATCGCGGCCGGCAAGGCCTTCCCGGACATGACACCCGCGGAGGCGCGGCGCATCCTCGCGATCGACCTCGACGCCGTGGTGCTGGGTGCGCTGGCCGCCATCCCCGCGCTGCGGCGCGCGGGCGGCGGCAGCATCATCGCCACGTCCAGCCTGGGCGGGCTGGTGCCCGTGCCCGG
>JAOPWU010000252.1 GCA_025965515.1 Mycobacterium sp. | reverse complement strand
GCCGGGCTGCTGCCGCCGGTCGCACCGGTGGCCGCCGTGGCGCGGCGACCGAGGAGGAGCCGACGCCGCGTCGGCGCGGCGCGGCCGCCACCGGCGGGGCGTCGGGACGCCGGGGTGGCAGGAATGCGACGATCTCGGGGCCCGCCGCGCAGGATGCCCCGCTCGGTGACGGCGACGGCACGGTGGCGGAAGCCCCGGCAAGCCCGCGCGCCCGCGCGGTGGCGGCTGCTCCGGCCGGCGCCGCACGTGCGCTGCGGCGTGCCGCGGCCCCTCGCACCACGCCTGCACCGACCCCTGCGATCCGCGCGAACGACACCGAGGAGAACGACATGGACGGCATCGACGAGCCCCTGTGGAGCCGCGAGGCCCTGAGCGCCCTCGGCGTGCCGGAGCAGATCCTCGAGGCGCTGCCGGAGCGTGAGCCCCGCGGCGACCTGGCCTGGGTCACCGCCCTCGCAAAGGCCATCCAGTCGCTCGTCCCCGGCCCCGTGCAGGTCGGCCCCGAGACTCCGGTCGCGGTGGACGGCTACGGCCCGCAGGGCGCGCTCGTGATCCTGCAGGCGGGTGTCGGCGGGCTGCCGCCGGGGCGCCTCGCGAGCCTCGACGGGCGGGTCGCTCCGGCGACGCCGCTCGAACTGGCCCTGGCGGTGCGCACGTGCGTGGCCTCCTGAAGCCGGTCCGCACCCGCGCGCTCGGCATCATCGGCCTGATCGGCCTCGGGTACCTCGCTGCGCTCCTGGCGCTGGGGAGCCTGACCCTGGTCGATGCGGCCATCCGCGCCGCGATCCTGCTGGCGGTCCTCGTCGTGCTCGAGCACTTCGTCCTCCCGGTGGTGAAGGGACTCGTCGGTCCCCCGGGGCGCCAGGACTCCGACGCCGACGAGGCCCCGGCGCCTCCCGGCCGGAGCGCCCAGCGCTGACGCACCGCAGCACGACGAAGGCCCCGGACCAGTGGTCCGGGGCCTTTGTCGTGCCGGGGTTCGCCCCGGCGGGCGTCAGGCGGAGACGCTGATCTGGCCGAGGTCCGCACTCCACTGCTCGGCCGCGGGTGCGACGCGCTGCGCCGGGAGGCGGCTCAGCCGGGCGGCGTAGGACGACTGGGCGGCCAGCGCCGAGGCGTAGGCGGCCTGGCGGTATGCGGCCTTGCTGCTCGCCGGCGCGGGCGCCTGCGCGGGTGCCTGATCCGCGCCGAACTGGGCGCTGAGGCCGGCGCGCATGAGTCCCAGTGCCTCGCTGCGCATCTGGGAGACGCGCGACTCGGTGACGCCGAGCTCCTGCGCGATGTCCGACGAGGTGCGGCCCTCGAGGAAGTAGCCGGAGATGACGGTCCGGAGGCGGTCCGGCAGCAGCTGCAGCGCGTCACCGAGGTACCGGGACAGCTCCCGCTCCTCCAGGATGTGGGCGGGGTCGACGTCGCTGCTCTCGACGAGGTTGTCGCCGAGCGTCAGCGGGTCGCCATCGTCCTCGCCGCAGGGGGCGTCGAGGCTCAGCACCAGGGCGCGGTGCAGCTTGCTCTCCAGGTCGTGGAGTTCACGGGTGGAGATGCCCATCTCCTCCGCGATCTCGGTGGCGGTGGGCACACGACCCAGCCGGGCCTGCACGGCCTGCCGGGCGGTGTCGGTCTCGCGCGCCGCAGCACGCAGGGACCGGGGGGCGAAGTCCAGCGCCCGCACGGCGTCGACGATCGCGCCACGGACCCGGACGCTGGCCCACCGCTCGAACGGCACCCCGCGGGCGGCGTCGAACCGGGCTGCGGCCTCGACGAGGCCCAGGGCGGCGGCCTGCGCGAGTTCTTCGCGGTCGGCGTGCCGCGGGTAGTGGGTCGCCACCTGGTACAGCACGTGGCGCACCAGCGGGACGTTGTCCTCGATCAGCTGGCGTGCCTCGTCGGACAGACGACCGGAACCCTGGGCGTCGACGTTCGGAGCGGTGGTCACGAGCTCTCCTTGCGGATCGGTCATGGCGGCCGGAACCGGCGGCGATGGTGAGAACCGGCGGCGCGGCGCGCTGCCGAGGTGCTGCAGGAGTGGTGCGGGCGGTGCAGGTGGTGCGGGGCGTTCGGTCAGGCGGCGCGGCGGGTGGTGACCCCGCCGGCACGCCGTGCCGGTGCGCGGTAGGAGGAGCGGGAGGAGACGGTCGCGGGGCGGACCGCTGCGTCGCGCTGGGGAGCCGGCGGGACGGCCGCACCGTCCGTGAGGAGGGCGCCGCGGTTGGCCTCGCTCATCGCCACGAGGACCTCTTCGCGGTACACCTGCACCGACCGGGGGGCGGTGATCCCGATGCGGATCTGGTCGCCCTTCACCTCGAGGACCGTGACGACGATGTCGTCGCCGATCATGATCGACTGCTGCGGACGACGCGTGAGCACCAGCATGAGAGAGGTCCTTCCGTGGGGACGAGGCAGATCGGCGAGCGGTCGGGCGGATCAGGCTGCGACGAAGAGCGGGGTCTGGGTGCTGTACTCCGCGTCCGGCAGGACGATCTGCACGCCCTCGCAGCTCCGGGTGTTGATGACCACAGGGCCGAGCAGGTTGGCGGTGGCGGCGGCAGGCGTCTCGCCGAGCCGGACGATGACGAGGATCAGCGCTTCGTCAGGAGCGCGGAGCCCCAGTCGCTCGACGTCGTCGTCGGCCAGCTCGACCGTGTACGACGGGAAGAAGACCTCGGGCGGGGCCACGAGGAAGCGGACCGCGGGATCGTCCAGGTCGACGAGGACCGAGTAGGGGCCCTCGCTGGCGCCCCACCGGACGAGGCCGAAACGGCGCTCGCCTGGGAAACCGGGCAGCCCCGAACGGAACCAGACCTCCGGAGCGTCGGTCACGCGTACGTCCTCCCTAGCTCGACATCGGATTCCTGGGGGAACCCTCAGCCGTCATCGGGGGGATCTGAAAAGAGCTTGATAGGCATCCGGAGCCATCTGTCCGAACGTCCAAGTGCCGCGGCCGGGGCGTTCACGGCCGGGAAATCGGTCAATCCACGCGGTGCGCCTCGTGACGCACTACGCCGGAGGCGTACGGCCTAGCCCAGGTGGACTAGTTCCTGTCACGGACCGTCCGCCGGTGGCTGGAAGGTTCCCGACACGTGATCCATCGGTCCGTGGTGCCGCGGATTGAAGGGATCGGGCACGCCGACCGGGTGAAAGGTGCCTGTGTCACCCGTTCGCGGGCCACCTGTAACGCGGACGGCCGCGGCGGCCACCCGAAGGGACCAACCGCGGCCGTCGCCGCCATGCCTGCGGAGGTCAGTCGCGCGTGAGCTTGCGGTAGACGGTCGCGTGCGGCCGGACGCTGTCGGGGCCCAGGTTGGCGATCTTCCAGGCCTCGTAGGCGGCGAAGTTGCCCTCGAACCAGCGCCACTGCGCGTCGCCCTCGTAGGCGAGCATGTGCGTCGCGACGCGGTCGAGGAACCAGCGGTCGTGGCTGATGACCACAGCGCAGCCCGGGAACTCCTCGAGCGCGTCCTCCAGCGACCGGAGCGTCTCGACGTCGAGGTCGTTCGTCGGCTCGTCCAGGAGCAGCACGTTCCCGCCGGACTTGAGGGTCAGGGCCAGGTTGAGCCGGTTCCGCTCGCCGCCGGACAGCACGCCGACGCGCTTCTGCTGGTCGGGGCCCTTGAAGCCGAACGTCGAGACGTAGGCGCGGCTGGGCATCTCCCGCTTGCCGACCATGATGTAGTCGAGCCCGTCGGAGATCGCCTCCCACACGTTCTTGTCGGGGTCCAGCCCGGAGCGGCTCTGGTCGACGTAGGACCACTGGACGGTCTCGCCGACGCGCAGCGTCCCGCTGTCCGGCTGCTCCTCCCCCACGATCATCTTGAAGAGGGTGGTCTTGCCGATGCCGTTCGGCCCGATGATCCCGACGATGCCGCCGCGGGGCAGGTCGAAGCTGAGGTTCTCGATGAGCAGCCGGTCGTCGAAGCCCTTGCTGAGCTTGGTGGCCTCGATGACGGTGGAGCCGAGCCGCGGGCCGGGCGGGATCTGGATGGCCTCGAGGTCGAGCGGGCGGGACCGATCGGCCTCCGCGGCGAGCTCCTCGTACCGGGCGAGCCGCGACTTGCTCTTGGCCTGCCGGGCCTTGGCGCCGGAGCGGACCCACTCGAGCTCGCGCTCCAGCTCCTTCTTCCGCTTGGCGTCCTTGCCGCCCTCGACCTTGAGCCGCTCGTTCTTCTTCTCGAGATAGGTCTGGTAGTTGCCCTCGTACGGGTAGCAGCGGCCGCGGTCGAGCTCGAGGATCCACTGCGCGACGTTGTCGAGGAAGTACCGGTCGTGGGTGACGGCGAGGACGGCGCCCGGGTACGCGGCGAGGTGCTTCTCCAGCCAGTCGACGCTCTCGGCGTCGAGGTGGTTGGTGGGCTCGTCGAGCAGCAGCAGGTCGGGCTGCTCCAGCAGGAGCTTGCACAGCGCGACCCGGCGGCGCTCACCACCGGAGAGCACGTTGACGGGGGCGTCCGGCGGCGGGCAGCGCAGGGCGTCCATCGCCAGTTCCAGCTTGGAGTCGATGTCCCACGCGTCGGCGTGGTCGAGCTCCTCCTGCAGCCGGCCCATCTCGTCCATCAGCTCGTCGGAGTAGTCGGTGGCCATCTGCTCGGCGATCTGGTTGAACCGGCTGAGCTTCGCCTTGGTGTCGGCGACCGCCAGCTCGATGTTCTCGAGCACGGTCTTGGAGTCGTCGAGCTTGGGCTCCTGGGCCAGCATGCCGCTGGTGTAGCCGGGCATCAGGCGGGCGTCGCCGTTGCTCAGCGTGTCCTCGCCGGCCATGATCCGCAGCAGGCTGGACTTACCGGCACCGTTCGGGCCGACCACCCCGATCTTCGCCCCGGGCAGGAAGTTGAGCGTCACGTTGTCGAGCACGACCTTGTCGCCGTGCGCCTTGCGCGCCTTCTCAAGCACGTAGATAAACTGGGCCACAGTCCGCCCTACCTCCGAAAGATCGTGGGTTACCGCGGACGTACCGCGTACTGATCGCGTCTTGGCCCGGCCGCCGTCGCGCCCAATCTTTCCAGGCCGGTCGCGCGCGGCTCACATCACCCTGCTTCACAAGTAACGGGCAGGGGACTTGCCGGGCCCATCTATTATCAAACCCTTTTGGCACCCGCGATATTTCGTGGTAGGGCGTCCGGTTGGCACGCACCTGCCCCCGTCGAAGATCTCCCCTTCAGTAGGCTGATTGAGCTAGGTGGGCTCGTCCGTGGGGAGGGGATCGACGGTGGGCCAAAGCTCTTTTGTCGTCGTGGCCAACCGGCTGCCGGTGGATCAGGTCAGCACCCCGGAGGGTCGCCAGTGGCGGCGCAGCCCGGGTGGCCTGGTCACCGCGCTGCAACCGG
>JAOPWU010000251.1 GCA_025965515.1 Mycobacterium sp. | reverse complement strand
GGGTGTCCAACAACATCTACTTCACCGCGCTCGTGGACACAGCCACCTGGGGCGCGGAGCTGGCGACAGCGCTGGCCGGGAACGGCGAGCGGGGACGCATCTATGTCGTCGAGCCCCTGGGCCCCTTCGAGGACGACCCGAACGTGACCAACAAGAAATTCCCGGGCAACCTCACGCAGTCCTACCGCACCCGCCATCCGCTGCGCGTCGTCGGCGAGGTGGACAGCTGGGAGGGTCATGACCCGGAGGTTCTGAAGGGGATGCTGGATCGCCTGGCGCTGCTGCGGGAGCAGGGACTGGACGTCATCGAGGACTAGGAAGAGTCCTCGCTTCCGCAGATGACACAGCTCTGCGCTGCCGCAACGGGCAACAGCTCGACACCGCGGCCGACGGGCGCACCGTGCACGTCGACGGTCGCCCCGTAGCCATCGAGACCGACGCTCCCGGCCATCGCGTTGGGCTGAGGACGTGGGCTCGGGCGACGGGTGTGCTGGCTGGGCTCGCCCCGGTGGCGTGGGTGGTGGCGGCCACCGGCGTGCCAGCACCCCCCATGACCGTGAGTGTTCCCTCCGTCCCTCGACCGGTCAGGCCGAGCGCTCTGAGGTCTCGCGGCTGGACCGGCATTCCGCCGCCAAGGCGCTCAGCCCGCGGTGAACCCGCGGACGACCCCCCGTTCGGTGTAGAAGACGAGGCGCCGTTCGTCTCGGACGGGGACCGGCGGCAGCCCGTCTTCAAGGCGGCGCTGCACGACGGCGGCTCCCAGCGTGGTGGCCAGACGTGCGGCGTCGGCGTACGGCTGGCCGACCAGGTTCAGGGCCTGGCTCCCTAGGTACGACGCCCAGCCCGGATCGCCGGGCGTAGGGGCAGACCCGGTTGTCGCTGGCTCGTCAGCGGCGAGACGGCGCACCTGGCGAATCAGCCAAAGGACCAGCGGCGCGCTGGCGATGGCGGCACCGCCGACGGCGAGTTGAACCGGTGAGGGGCCGGGCCGGGCGCTAAGCGCCTGGCCGGACTCCAACAGGCCGAATCCGGCGACCAGTCCGGCCGACCAGCGCTGGTGCGCGAGGCGGCGCGCGGCGAACCGAACGAGCGGCGCCTGCGCCGGGGACACCGGCGCCTGGCCACGCATCTGCCGCCAGAGCAGGCGGCGTTCCCGCAGCGTCAGGTACCTCATCGGGCTTGCATGCTGGGCGACTCGCCGCCTGCGCCGGCCTAGCACCGCGCTGGGGAGAAGGACCACAACTGCGGCGGCTTGTAGGTCATGGCCGACCGCAGGCCACGGTGCAGCGGGCCTGGGCAACCTTCCGACAACCGCCATCACCGCGAGCACCGCCACGCTCAGCACCACGACCAGCGCGACCGTCCGCACGACGCGGTGGGTGGTTGGCGGGTCTGGCGCGCCACCGCGCCAGGCGGTGATCAGCAGGCGTCGCTCCACCGACGACGGTGTCTCAGTAGCCACCGCGTCCCCCGATAGGTGGTGGCCCGCAGGCGCCGTCGGCGTTGCTCGGCGCCCTGAGCGCGAGCACGTCATGGTCGCCTGCGAACGAGCCGTGGACCTGCACGGTCCGTCGCGTTGGCCGCATGGTCAGCGGTTGCGGCTGTCGCCGCGGGCCTTCTCCCGGCGGGACAGCGGGTAGGCATCGACAGCCGCGTCGAACCGGTTGTCCGCCGACGCCGCGCGCCGTTGCGCGCTCTGCTCGGCGCGGCCCAGGAAATGCGCGCGGTCACCGGCCGCGTCGTCGCGGTCCCGGCCCGCGTGAACCCTGTCGATCGCTGCCGGCGCCCGGTCCCGCCGCTCCGCGCAGGTAACCACCTCGGCCCGCCGGTCGTCGCGTCGGGAAGCAACCTGGTCGCGGGCTCCGGCGTCAGGGTCACGCTGGTCAGCGATGCGGTCCCGCCGGTCAGCCATCCGATCCCGAGCATCAGCGATGTTGTCCCGCTCATCCGCTGCGCTGCTGTGCCCGTCCGGCATCGTCACCTCCTCCGACCGGAGGACCCCTGGCCTCCGCGATCATGAACACCTTATGGAGCGCCCGTCGTCGTGTCGCCTCGGAGCAAACCCTCTCCCCTCGATTACACCGTTCGACCTGCCGAAGGCTTCGCCCGCCCCCGGTGATGTGCGTCGCCCGTTTCGCGAGACCCCGCAGGTCGCGCATTGTTCACCCGGCAACGGTCACTCGCCCGCTTGATCGACTGCCGGTGGAGAATCCGACCGGCTCTCGAGAAGTGAGGCCCTTGTATAGCGGACCGCACCAATGTCAAGGGTGGGGTGCGTGGGCGAGAGCGAGAAGTGCTTGTGCGCACCCGGTTGCTGACGGGTGGGTGCGTCCCCACTTGCCGGTGAGAAGTGCCATCCGGTGGTCGCGCTGGCGGATCCGTAGATCGACTTGGGCGAGCCAGCGGCGATGATGGCTGCTTGCCGTGAACTCGCCGGGAAGCCATTGGGCTACCTGCTTGCCGAGCCCGGTGGTCACGTGCCAGGCGTAGACGCTGGCGTGCTGGTCCGTTACCGCGACGAGGACCCGGCTAGGCATCGGAATCGTTGTCCTGGACTCTCGTTCGCCCCAGTCGTGCACACGCCAAGCGGCGGTTCCGCCCGTGGAGGCCGCGCCGCCGAAGCCTCCGGCGAGGGCGAACCCTGTTCCGAGGACGCCAGCGACCGCCCGAGGCTTGTAGGCGGTGAAGAACGCCACTACGACGGCTTCATGGCCGTTACGGCTGAGTTGGCGGCGCGCCCGCGTGAGTTGGCCGAGCATCATGACAAGTTTGGCACGAACGCCTGGCCTGAGAAGGTAACTGGCGTGAGCCGCGTGAGGGTCATCGACGAGGAGCGCAGTGACCACGGTGGTCCCTCGTGACCATGGGCGCTGGTCCGGGTGAGCAGGCCTCGACGCGCCATGGCGTGCCATAGCCCCGCGCTCTTACAAGCGCCCCAGGCGCGGATGGGGCGGGTTGTTGTACCTCCGTTGCCCGCGTCCGACCTTGTCCCACAGCAGCACGGAGGGGCCGGTCGCCGCCTACCGGGCACTCCGCCGAGGCGAACCCCTCCACCTCGCGCAATGAGACGCCTCGTCTTCACGAAATGGCTCCACTTCGCTTGTCGCCACCCGCAGTCAACTGAGATACAACCGCTCATCCTGGACCGCAACGGCGCCGTCGCCTTGCACCGCGAGCACTCAATCGACCTGCTGGAGAACGGCGGCTGGTGGCCCGAGACGTACGGCCAGTACATCACCTGGGCGCACCAGATAGCACTGGCCAACCCCGACCCGACCGGTCTGGCCGGGGACCCGGACGCGCGACCGCGTTGAACTGACGATCTTCCGGCGCGGCCGCGAACTTCTCGACAAGGAGCGGGCAAAAGCCAAGCGCCGCTGAAGCGCCCACCGGCAGCGATCGCTCAGCGGGCTCCGACTCGGCGTACGCGGCGGGCATCCGTCACACGTGTGGGCGGCCACCCAGAGACTCCTGGAGTGGCCGCCCACAGGGCGTGCTGCTGGTCAGACGTCAGTCACGTGTCCGCTCAGATCGCGGAACGTTTCTAGTCCCAGCCGAGCGTCAAGGTGACACTTGACGTCAGCCGGACATCTGCTTGTCGTCCGCCATCAGCTGCAGCCGCTGGTGCTGCCGCAGCTCTCACACACGTAGCAGCTGCCGGCCGGACGCATCTTCACGCCGCAGGTCATGCACAGCGGCGCGTCGATGGCGCTCTGCGCTGCCGCGAACACCTGG
>JAOPWU010000240.1 GCA_025965515.1 Mycobacterium sp. | reverse complement strand
CTGTCGCCGGCCACGGCCGTGGGTCCCGGCCGGGCCCCCAGCGTCCCGCGCCGCGCCGCGGCGGCCACCACCGCGGCGCAGACGTCCTCGACCTGCGCCGGGTACGGGTGCTCGGGGGCGAGGCGGTACCCCACGGACACGAGCAGCAGGTCCGCCTCCCGCGTGTACCGGCGGCAGAGCAGGTCGTGGGTGTCGAGGCTGCCGGCGAACATCCCCCCGCCGTGGGCGTAGACCACCAGCGCGCGCGGCGCCGACCCCACCCGCCGGTAGCAGCGCACGGGGACGGCCGGCGCCCCGGTCGGGCCGGGCACCAGCCGGTCGGTGACCGCCAGCCCGTCGGCCGGCGGCGGCCCGGACGGCGCCAGCAGCCGGTCCAGCGCCCGGCGCTGGCCGACCAGGTCGTCGGGCGCCGGGACCGGCAGGGGCGGTGGCAGCCGCGCGACACCGGCGAGCGCGGCGCCGATGGTGGGGTCGAGGCGGCGCTGCACCGGCGGCTCCTGGGCTCGCGTCCTGTCGGTGGGCGGCTCTAGGGTGCGCGTCGTGATCCGATCCGTGCCAGCCGTCGACGCCGCCCCCGTGCGGGTCGCCCTCGAGGTCGGTGCCACGTGGACCTTCGCGTCGGCCGTGGGCTGGCCCGGCTGGTGCCGGCGGGGCAGGGGCGAGCACGCGGCACTCGACGAGCTGGTCGCCTACGCCGGCCGGTACGCGGCGGTGGCGGGCCCCGGCTTCGTCCCCGGGGACCCGCACGTCCTCGGCAGGTCGCCCGGCGACCGCACCACGGACTTCGGCGCCCCGCACGTGGTCGGCCCGTGGGACGCCGAGCCGCTGGACGCCGCCGAGGCGGACCGGCTCACCGGGCTGCTGGAGGACTGCTGGGCCGCCTTCGACCGGGTCGTGGCCGGCGCGCCGGCCACGCTGCGCAAGGGCCCGCGGGGCGGCGGGCGGGACCGCGACGCCATCGTCGACCACGTCCGCGAGGCGGAGCGGGCCTACTGCTCCCGGGCGGGGGCGCGGACACCGCCCCGGACCCCGTGGCCCGCGCAGCGGGAGCGGCTGGTCGCCGCGCTGCGGGCCGGGGGGCCGGACGCGGCGTGGCCGGCGCGGTACGCGCTGCGCCGCTGCGCGTGGCACGTCCTCGACCACGCGTGGGAGATCGAGGACAAGAGCGCCTGACGAGCGGCGCGGCCGGCCGGCCGACCGGCCGTCACAGGATCGGCTTGCCGCCCGTCACGGCGATCCGCGCCCCCGAGATGTAGCTGCCCTCGTCGGACGCCAGCAGCACGTAGACCGGCGCCACCTCGGCGGGCTGGCCCGGCCGCCCCAGCGGCACCGACCGGCCGAAGTTCTCGACCTCCTCGGGCGGCATGGTCGCCGGGATGAGTGGCGTCCAGATCGGCCCGGGCGCCACGCTGTTGACCCGGATCCCGCGCTCCCCGAGCATGCCCGCGAGCCCCCCGGCGAAGTTGGCGACGCCCGCCTTGGTCACGTCGTAGGGGACGAGGGTCGGCTTCGGCATGTCGCTGTTCACCGACGAGGTGCCGATGATCGAGCCGCCGGCCGGCATGTGGGGCAGCGCAGCCTTGGCCAGGTAGAAGAAGGCGCTGAGGTTGATGGCGAGGGTGCGGTCCCACTCCTCGTCCGGGATCTCCTCCAGGGTCTCGTGCGTCATCTGGAATGCCGCGTTGTTCACGAGCACGTCGACCCGGCCGAACTCCTCGACGGCTGTCGCGATGATCGCGCGGCAGTGCGCCGGGTCGGCCACGTCGCCGGGCACCAGTACGGCCTTCCGGCCGGCGTCCTCGACCCACTTCGCGGTCTCGCGGGCGTCGTCGTGCTCGTCGAGGTAGCTGATGAGGACGTCGGCGCCCTCCCGCGCGAACGCGATCGCGACGGCGCGGCCGATGCCGCTGTCCCCGCCCGTGATGACGGTCGCCTTGCCGGTGAGCCGACCCGAGCCCCGGTAGCTCTGCTCGCCGTGGTCGGGCCGGGGCTCCATCGCGGCGGTGGTCCCGGGCGGGGTCTGCTGCTGGGGGGGCTGGCTCATGACGCTCCTGGGGACTGTGGGTGCGGCCGGGGCGGCCGCCGCACGTCCTCGTGCCCCCGTTCGGCACCGGCAAGCCCTCCGCCGACGCCGCATGCGGCCGTTCGCCGGGATGGGCCGCATGCGCATCGGCCGTTCGGACCTGATCACCCGGACTAGCCCGGATGTGGTCTCAATCTCACCCGATGCACGCCGACAACAGAGATCACATGACGGCAACCAGGCCGTTGGTCGGGGGCCATGGGAGGCCGAGCGTGTCGAAGTTGCGCGGTGCACGACGGTCCTGGGGGCTGGTCGCCGGGGTCCTCCTAGCCATCGGTCTGCTCGTGGGCCTCGGCACGACGGCCCTCATCTCCGACGTCCACGCGGCGGACAGCGCGAAGGCGGTCCACTCGGCCGACCGGCTCGCCCTGCAGCAGACCCTCGGCGGCCTCGGCGGGCAGTACCTGTCGCTGACCCTCGCCGAGCTCTACTCGGAGGGTGAGAGCAACACCTGGGCGCTGACCCCGGGGAGCCCGGCCGACCACCGGCTGCTCGCCACCTACGTGGGGACCTCTCCCCTGACGAACGCGGGCGCCGCCATCCTGACGCTCAGCGGCCAGCCGCTGAACGCCACGACCGCTCCGGGGACGGAGCTGCCGCCCCAGAGCGACCCGGGATTCGCGCCGCTGCGCGCCGCCCTGGCGGCCGGCAAGCCCGGCCTCTCCAGCCTGCTGCACGCGGGCGACCAGTTGCTCGTGGGCATGGCCGTGCCGATCACCGCGAATGGGAAGCCTGTCGCGGTGCTCGTGGGCTACGCGAACGCGCGGACCTGGGCGCTGCAGCAGTACGTGCAGGGGCTACACGTGGCGGACGGCGCGGACAACTACGTCGTGGACACCAACGGGACCATCGTCGCCGGGCCGAGTGCCGCACGGGTGGGCCAGAAGATCCCGGGCATGAAGGGCGCCCCAGGCGGCACCGCGCCGGCCCTGTTCCACGTCGGGGACGCCACGCTGAGCAGCGCCCCCGTGGGGGTCGGCGGCTGGGACTCGTTGACCAGCCAGCCGACGGCCCTGTACGACGGTCAGGCCGCCTCCGGCGCCGCGCGCGCCCACATGCTGCTGCTGGCGGCCCTGCTGCTGGGCGTCGCCGCCATGATCGCGGCGGGCGCCATCCGGCAGAAGGCGCTGCACCGGGCCGCCGACCAGGCGCTCTCGGACGCGCTGACGGGGCTGCCCACCCGGCGGCTGCTCGACGCCCGGCTGCAGGCCTCGCTGGCCCGGGCCACCCGCACCGGCACCTCCGTGGTGGTCGTCTACGGCGACCTGGACGGCTTCAAGGCGGTGAACGACGCCTACGGCCACCGCCGCGGGGACGCCCTGCTGAAGGAGGTCGCCCGACGGCTGGAGCTCGCCGTCCGCGCCGAGGACCTCGTGGTGCGCCTGGGCGGCGACGAGTTCGTGATCCTCGCCGAGGGCGTCACGGGCATGGAGCAGGTGCAGGAGCTGACGGATCGGATCGTCGAGAGCATCGCCGAGCCGGTGCGGCTGGACCGCGCCGTCGTGAGCGTGGGCATCAGCCTCGGTGCGGTCATCACCCGCCGGGGGACGCCGAGCGTGCTGCTGGAGGCCGCCGACGCCGCCATGTACGACGCCAAGAAGTCGGGCCGCGGACCGGTCATCCGCCCCTTGGGCGTGCTGGACCGGCTCGGGGAGGCCCGTCTCCCCGACGGCGCAGCCGGGTTGCGCGCGACGTAACTCACACCTCCGGCGGATCTGTGCCATCGTGTGACGCCTCACCTTGAGGCGTCACACGGAGGAGACGGCCATGCACTACGGCGTCCTGGCCCTGGCCCTGCCGGTGTTCGTCCTGGCGTTCACGCTCGAGGTACTCGCCGCCCGGTACCTGCCGGACGACCGCACGGTCGGGATCAACGCCCGCGACAGCGCCACCAACGTCGCGATGGGACTGGGGAACCTGGTCGTCACGGGCGTCTGGCGGGTCGCGCTGCTGGCCGGGTACGCGACCCTCTACGCCGTGACCCCGCTGCGCCTGGGCAGCTACGGCGCGCTGTCGATCCTGGCGCTGGTGCTCTGCGACGACCTCGCCTACTACGCCTACCACCGGGCGCACCACGAGGTCCGGGCGCTCTGGGCCGTGCACGTGGTCCACCACAGCAGCGAGCGCTACAACTTCTCGACCGCCGTCCGCCAGCCCTGGCTGGTCCCCACGGCGATGCCGTTCTGGCTGCCGCTGGCCCTGCTCGGCTTCACGCCCGTGCAGATCCTGACGCAGGAGGCGGTCTCCCTCTTCTTCCAGTTCTTCCTGCACACCGAGCGGATCGGGAAGCTCCCCCGGCCGATCGAATTCGTGTTCAACACCCCCAGCCACCACCGGGTGCACCACGGCACCAACGCCGGCTACCTGGACCGCAACTACGGCGGGATCCTGATCGTGTGGGACCGGCTGTTCGGGACGTTCCAGGCGGAGGGTGAGCGGGTCCGCTACGGTCTGACGACCAACATCACCGGCTACTCGCCGTGGCTCGTGTTCTCGCACGAGCTGCGGGCCATCGGCCGGGACCTGCGGGCGGCGACGTCCTGGCGCGACCGGGCGGGGCACCTGCTGCGCGGCCCCGGCTGGCGGCCCGTGCCGGTCCCGGTGCCCGTGGCGGCCGCGGCGGCCGCGGCGTAACCGGGCCTGACCCCGAGGAGGCACGTGCCGGAGGAGCAGCGGCGGCACCGCGCGATCGCGATGTCGCCCGCGGAGGTCGACGCCTTCCTGCGGGAGCAGCCGGTCTGCCGGGTCGCCACCACGAGCGCGGGCGGGCCGCACCTGTCGCCGCTCTGGTTCGTCTGGGACGGCGAGGCCGTCTGGCTCTACTCGCTCACCCGCAGCCAGCGGTGGACGGACGTCACCCGCGACCCGGCGGTGGCGGTGCTCGTCGACGCCGGCGTGGAGTACCTCGAACTGCGCGGCGTCGAGCTGCGGGGCACGGCGGAGATCGTCGGGGAGATCCCCCGCACCGGCACGCCCGACGACCGGCTGGCCGGGCCGGAGCGGGTCTTCGCCGACAAGTACGCCGGGGGCGCCGCCATGCCCCACGACGGCAAGCACGCCTGGCTGCGGGTCACGCCGCGCAAGGTGACCAGCTGGGACTTCCGCAAGCTCGCCGGCCTGGGCGCCGACGCGGGTCGCTAGCCGAGGGCGGGGCGCACCCGGTCGGCGAAGACCGCCTCGCGTGCGAGGACGGTGCCCCGCGCCACCGCCCCGCGGGCCACGGCGTCCTGGCCGAGCTCGCCCGCGACGAGCCGCGGCCGCATGGGCGTCAGCTGCCGCAGCCCCGCGGTGATCGACGGCTCCAGGAGCGCCAGGTTCTGCCCGACCCGGCCGCCGACCACGATCAGCTCCGGGTCGACCAGGGCCGCCACGCTGGCGACCGCCAGGGCGAGCCGGCGGCCCTGCTCGTCGACGGCCTGCCGCGCCCGGGGGTCGCCCGCGGCCGCCAGCTCGAAGACCCGCTCCGCCGTGACGCGGCCGGTCAGGCCCGCCGCCTTGGCATAGGTGACGACCGCGTCCGCCGCCACCGCCTCCTCGAGCATGCCGCGGGCCCGCCGGCCGCTGCCCACGGGCGGCCGGTCGCTGATCGGCAGGTAGCCGACCTCCCCCGCCGCACCGTGCGCACCCCGGTAGAGCCGGCCGTCCAGGACGAGCCCCACGCCGACGCCGGTGCCGACCGTCAGGTAGGCGACGTCCGTGAACCCCCGGGCCGCGCCGTAGTTGAGCTCCGCGAGCGCCGCCAGGTTGGCGTCGTTGTCGATCGACAGCGACGGTCCGATCCGCTCGGCCAGCGCCTGCGCGAGGCCGGCCTGGTGCCAGCCCGGCAGGTTCGCGGCGTACCGCACCCCGCCGCGCCGCGGGTCCAGGACCCCGGGCGAGCCGATCGCCGTGTGGGTGACGGCGCCCAGGGCGAGCCCGGCCTTCTCGATGGTCTCCTCGAGGGCCCGGGCCGTGAGGTCGACGAGCGCCCCCGCGCTCTTGGCGGTGTTACGGACGGAGAGCTCCGCGAGCGTCTCCCCCAGCAGGTCCGCGACCCGCAGGTGGAGCCAGCCGCGCCCGATGTCGATGCCGGCGACGGTCCCGGCGGCCGCGTTGGCGCGGTAGAGCCGGGCCGGGCGCCCGAGCTGGCGGCCCTGCCCCGCCGCGACGCCGACGACGAGCCCGGCGCGCTCGAGGTCGTCCAGCGCCGCGATCACCGTGGGCTGGGACAGCCCGGTGTCGCGGGCGAGCTGCGGGCGCGTCGCGGATCCGTCCGTGAAGAGCCGGTCCAGCAGCAGCCGCTGGTTCATCTCCCGCAGCAGGGACGGCGCCACGCCGGCGGTGAGGGGCGCGGCGGGATCGTGGCGGTCCGGCCCGCCGGGATGCCGGGGCATGGGCCGCATCGTAGGCGTGCCACCTCCGGAAACTCAGGGCTTGACGACTAGGACTCTTTAGTAAAGCCTCCCAAGTATGTACCCGGATCCCGTCGTCGGGGCCGTCGACATCGGCGGCACGAAGGTCGACGTCGCGCTGGCCACCGCCACCGGCGAGATCCTCGGCAGCGCGCGGTTCGAAACGCGCCCCGAGGACGGCCCCGCCGTCGCGCTCGAGCGCGTGGCCGACTGCCTGGCCGAGCTGTCGGCGAGCTACGCGGGCGGGCAGCCCATCGCGGCGCTCGGTGCCGTCTGCCCCGGTGTCGTGCAGCCGGACCGCATCCTGCTGGCCCCCAACCTGCCGGGCTGGGAGCGCGTCGCCCTCGCCGACCAGCTGCGGGAGGCCACCGGGATCGCCCTCGTCGCCGTCACCAACGACGTGCGCGCCGGGGCCCTGGCCGAGGCGCGGTACGGCGCGCTGCGGGGCTCCGCCACCGGGCTCTACGTCAACCTCGGGACCGGCGTCGCCGCCGCCCTGGTCGTCGACGGTCAGGTGGTCGAGGGCTCCCACCAGGCCGCCGGCGAGATCGCCTACATGGGACCGGCCGGCCCGCTCGGCAACCCCGCCGCCGCGGGGTACCCCCACCTCGAGACGGCGGTCGGTGGCAGCGCGCTGCAGGCCCGTGCGACGAGCGTGCTGGGCGTGCCGCTCACGACCGCCGAGCTGTTCCGCCGCGACGACCCGGTCTCCGTCCACCTGGTGCACCAGTCGCTGGCCGCCCTCGGGACGGCGCTGGTCAACCTGGCCGTGTTCGCCGACCCCGACCGCGTCGTGGTCGGCGGCGGCCTGAGCGCCTCCGCCGACGTGGTGCTCCCCGTCCTCGACGCCTACCTTCGGACCGGCGTGCCCTTCCCGCCCGAGGTGGTCGTCGCCCGGGTCGGCCAGGGCGCCTCGCTGCAGGGCGCGCTGAGCCTGGCGCTCGACGCCCTCGGCGCGGCCGCGCTGGTCACCGACGCCCCCGGGAGTGCCCGATGACCGCCGGACAGCAGATGGCCGCGGAGATGGCCGAGCAGCCGGCGGTGCTGGCGCGGCTCGCCGACCGGTACGCCGGGATCGCCGCGGCGGTCGCCGCCCTCGTCGGCGACGGGGCCCCCGTCCCGGGCGTCGCCTTCCTGGCACGCGGCTCGTCCGACAACGCCGCGCTGCTCGGCCGCTACGCCGTCGAGCTCGCCGCGGGCCTGCCGACCTGCCTGGTCGCTCCGAGCCTGCTCACCAGCTACGGCCGGGAGCCGTCCGGCTTCGCCGGCTGGCTGGTCGTGGCGCTGTCCCAGTCCGGCCGCACCCCCGAGATCGTGGACCTCGCCGGACGGTTCGCCGCCGTCGGGGCCCGCGTCGTCGCCGTCACCAACGACGAGACGTCCGACCTCGCCCGGGCCGCCGCGGTCACCGTGCCGCTCGGGGCGGGCGCCGAGGTGGCGGTACCGGCGACGAAGACGGTGACGGCCCAGATGCTGGCGCTGCTCGCCGTCGCCGGCGGGGTCGGGGGCACCCCCCTCGCGCCCGACCTCGCCGCGCTGCCCGACCGGGTCGCCGCCGTCCTCGACGACACGGCCGGCGTCGACCGGGCGGCCGAGCTGCTCGCCCCGCACCGGCGGCTCGCCGTCGTCGGCCGCGGCCTCGTCTACGCGGCCGCGCGGGAGACCGCGCTCAAGCTGCAGGAGACGACCGGCGTCATGGCGCAGGGCTTCTCCAGCGCGGACTTCCGGCACGGGCCCATCGCGGTCTGCGGCCCCGAGGCCCCCGCGGTGCTGCTGGCCGGCGGCGGACCCGCCGACGCCGACACCCGCGGCCTGCGGGAGCTGCTCGCGGCGCGCGGCGCGGCCAGCGTCCTGGTGGGCTCCGCCCCCGGGGACGACGTGGCGTGGGCCGCCTCGGACGGCGCCACGGACTGCCTGCTCGCGACGGTCCGCGGCCAGCAGCTCGCCCTCGCACTGTGCCGCCGGCTCGGGATCGACCCCGACCACCCGGCGGGGCTGAACAAGGTCACGCTCACCCACTGACGGCACCACCCGGCAGGGCGACCTCGCCGGTACGACAACCCACGGGGAAGGACGACCATGAAGCGGACGCTGACACGAGGCGCCGTCGCTGTCGCGGGGCTGGGCCTCGCGCTGACCGCCTGCAGCACGGGCACCAGCTCGAGCTCCACGACGGCAGGTGCGTCGGCCACGGCGACCGCCGCAGCCACCGGCGGCAACGTGATCGACAAGACGCTCACCGGTACGGTCGGTCCCAACGGGGAGACGCCGACGCCGATCAGCACGCTGACGCTCACCGACGACGAGGTCGCGAAGCTCAAGGCCGGCAACTTCACCGCGGCCCAGCTGTGGCACACCTCGTCGCAGTTCGTGCAGGCCGTGCAGAGCGGCGCCGCCGCCGAGTTCTCCCGGCTCGGCATCAAGGTCGTCGCGACCACGAACGCCAACATGGACGCCGGCACCCAGGCCAACCAGGTGCAGACGGCCATGATCAGCAAGCCCAGCGTCATCGTCGGGTTGCCGGTCGACCCGACCTCGGCGGCGCAGGCCTTCCAGCCCGCCGTCAGCGCCGGCACCAAGCTGGTCTTCCTGTCGAACGTGCCGAAGGGCTACACCTACGGCCAGCAGTACTCCTCGATCGTCACCGACGACCTGTACGACATGGGCAAGCGCGCCGCCGAGGCCCTCGGCAACACGCTCGGCGGCAAGGGCGAGGTCGGCATCGTCTTTTACAACGCCCAGTACTACGTCACCAACCAGCGTGACGCGGCGTTCCGCACGACCCTGATGAAGGAATTCCCGAACATCAAGATCGTGGCGGAGCAGGGCTTCTCCGACCCCAGCAACGCCACGGCCATCGCGAGCGGCATGCTCACGCAGCACCCGAACCTCGCCGGCATCTACACCAGCTGGGCGCAGCCGGCCGAGGGCGTGCTGTCCGCGCTCCGGACCATCGGCAACACCAAGACCAAGGTCGTCACGCTCGACATCGACGACCCGGTGATCGTCGACATGGCGACCGGCGGCAGCACCGTCGCGCTCGTGGCCGACCAGGCCTACGACCTCGGCAAGGGCATGGCCGACGCCGCCGCCTACGCGTTGCTCGGCAAGCAGGCGCCCGCCTTCGCGGTCGCCGGTGCCATCACCATCACGAAGGACACCATCGCGCAGGGCTACCAGCAGTCCCTGCACTCGGATGTTCCGGCTGCGGTGCAGAAGGTCCTGAAGTAACCGATCCACCTCGCCCCCCGGCCGAGAGGACACACCCGTGACCGCCACCGCCAGCGCGCTGACGCCCCCGTCAGCTGGACGGCTCGCGCAGCTGCGCCGCGCCGATCCCAGCAGCTACATCGTCTACGTGGGCTTCGTACTCATCGCCGTCGTGATGAGCATCGCGCTGCACGGCGACGGGTTCCTGCAGCGGCAGAACCTCATCAACATCCTGCTGCAGACCGCACCGATCACCGTCATGGCGGTCGGTTCGGTGTTCGTCCTCTCGACCGGGGAGATCGACCTGTCGATCGGCTCCGTGGTCGCGCTCTCCGCCCTCGTCGCGGCGGTGGAGGTGCGCGACCACGGAACGATCGTCGGCGTGTTGGCAGGGCTCGGCACCGGCGCCGCCGTCGGCCTGGCCAACGGCCTCCTGGTCACCAAGCTGCGGCTGCCGTCGTTCCTCGTGACGCTCGGGATGATGGGGCTCTGCACCGGGATCGCCCAGCGGCTCACCGGGCTGCAGGCGATCCCCTCCACCGATGTGAACTTCAACGGGCTGTTCGGCTCCGGTAGCCTCGCCGGCGTCTCCACGCTCATCGTCTGGTCGCTGGCGTTCGTGCTGGTCGGCCACTTCCTCTACCGGCAGACGCGGATCGGCGCGCACGTGCTGGCGACCGGCGACAACAGCCGCGCCGCCCGGGTCAGCGGCATCAAGGCCGACCGGATCCGCCTCGGCGTCCTCGTCGCCAGCGGCCTGTGCGCCGCCATGGCCGGCCTGCTCTACACGGGCCGGCTGCACGGCGCGACCTACACGCTCGGCAGCTCCGACCTGCTGACCGTCATCGCCGCCGTCGTCATCGGCGGGACGCGGCTGTTCGGCGGCCGCGGCACGGTCGTCGGCGCGCTGATCGGCTCCCTGATGCTCGGGATGCTGAACAACGGGCTGATCCTCGCCGGGCTGTCCGACCCGGAGCAGCAGATCGCCCGCGGCCTGATCATCCTGGTGTCGGTCGCCCTCACCCTGCGCGAAGACAAGTCCTGAGAGGGGACGGCTCCTGTGTTCCTCGACCTCCTGCGCCGTCGCAACCCGGCCCTGATCGACGCGGCCATCACGCTGCACCAGCGCGGTGAGCTGCCCGCCAACACCTTCGCGATCGACCTCGACGCCGTCACGGCGAACGCCCGGGCCATCGCGCAGGCCGCGGCCCCGCTCGGCCTGACCCCGCTGGCCATGACCAAGCAGATGGGGCGCAACCCGGACTTCTGCCGGGCCGTCATGTCCGGCGGCATCGAGGCCAGCGTCGCCGTCGACATGGCCGACGCCCGGGCCACGGTCCGCGCGGGCATGCAGCTCGGGCACGTCGGCCACCTGGTGCAGGTGCCGCGCGCCGAGGCGGCCACCGCGGCAGGGATGAACCCGCACAACTGGACCGTCTTCACGGACGAGAAGGCGCACGAGGCGGCCGCCGCCGCCGCGGCGCTCGGGCGGCAGCAGGCGCTGCTGGCCCGGATCCACGCCGACGGCGACGAGTTCTACTCCGGCCACGAGGGCGGCTTCGCCGCCGACGACATCCTGGCGGTGGCGGACCGGCTCGACGCGCTGGACGGCGCATTCTTCGCCGGCATCACCACGTTCCCCGCCCTGCTGTTCGACCGCGAGACGCGCACCGTGCGCCCCACCCGCAACCTCGCCACGCTGGAGGCCGCCGCGAAGCGGCTGGCCGACGCCGGGCGCACCGGGGTGCGGATCAACGGCCCGGGCACCACCTCCGCCGCGGCGCTGCCCGCCCTCGCGGCGGCCGGCGTGACGCAGATCGAGCCGGGCCACGCCCTGACCGGGACGACGCCCTGGCACGCCGAGGAGTACCTGCCGGAGGCGCCCGCCGTCTGCTACGTCAGCGAGGTCAGCCACCGCTACGGCGGCCGGGCCTACTGCTTCGGCGGCGGCATGTACGTCGACCCGGTGATCCCGCCGTACCAGGTGCGGGCCGTCGTCGGCCGGCAGCCGGGCGCGACCGCGGTGCTCCCGGCGACGCTGCCGCCGCCCTCGGCCATCGACTACTACGGCCAGCTGGACCTCTCCGACGGCACCCCGGTGGCCGTCGGCGACACGGTGGTCTTCGGCTTCCGCGCGCAGGTGTTCGTCACCCGCGCCTACACGGCCGGCATCACGGGGCTCGCCTCCGGGCGCCCCCGGGTCGCCGGGATCTACGCCGCGGACGGCTCCGCCACGGCGTGGCCTGCATGACCCGCTCCCGCCCGACCGCCCTTCGCCCGACCGCTCCGTCCGAAAGGACAGCCCGATGACAGCGTCCACGCCCGAGGTCCCGGCCCTCTCGCTCCGCAACGTCCGCAAGGAGTTCGGCGGCGTCGTGGCCATCGAGGACTTCAGCCTGACCGTCTCCCGTGGCGAGATCGTGGCGCTGGTCGGGGACAACGGCGCGGGCAAGTCGACCCTCATCAAGATCGTGTCCGGCATCCACCCACCCACGGCCGGGGAGATCGCGCTCGACGGTCAGGCCGTGAAGCTGTCCGACCCGAGCGCCGCCCGGCGCCTCGGCGTGGAGGTCGTGCACCAGGACCTGGCGCTCGCCGACTACCAGCCCGTCTTCATGAACATGTTCCTGGGGCGCGAGCTCATCTCCGGGCCGCTCCGGCGGCTGGACAAGAAGCGGATGGCCCGGGAGACCCAGGAGCTCGTCGACGAGCTGGACGTGCGGATCCCCTCGGTGCGGACGCGGATCCGCGACCTGTCCGGCGGGCAGCGGCAGGGCGTCGCGATCAGCCGGGCGACCCACTGGGCGCGGAACCTGATCCTCATGGACGAGCCGACCGCGGCGCTCGGCGTCGCCGAGACCGCGCGGGTCGAGGAGCTCATCCTCCGGCTGCGCGAGCGCAACCTGGCGGTGCTGCTGGTCAGCCACAACCTGGACCAGGTGATGCGGCTGTCCGACCGGGTCACCGTGCTGCGCCGCGGCCAGCAGATCGGCACCCGTACGACCAAGGACACGAACAAGAACGAGATCGTGTCGATGATCACCGGCCTGCAGACCGCCGACGCATGAGCGCTCGGGCGACAACCCCAGGAGACCCGATGGGCAGCACGAGCACGGGCTCGTTGAAGCGCAACACCCTCTCGGTCGGCACGTCCGTCGTGATGTGCATGGCCTTCATGGGGCCGGCGACCAGCGTCGCGTTCAACACCGCCCCGGCCGCCGGCGGCGCGGGCCGGGCGCTGCCCTTCGCCCTGGTGCTGGCGCTGGTCGCGTGCCTGCTCGTCGCGAACACCATCGCGGCGTACGCGCGGAAGCTGCCGACCGCCGGGTTCGCCTACACGTACAACACCCACGGCTTCGGCCCGAGCGGCGGCTTCCTGTCCGGGTGGCTGCTGCTGCTGGCCTACGGCATGGTCGGGCCGATGCTGTTCGCCGCCATCGGGGCGTTCGGCTCGGACTTCGTGAAGGCGCAGTTCGGCTGGCACATCGCGTGGGAGATCATCACCGTCCTCTTCGTCCTGATCGTCTGGGCGATCAACGCGTCCGGGGTGTCGCAGTCCGCCCGCGCCGCCATGGTCTTCCTGGTCCTCGAGGTCGGCGTGATGCTCGGGCTCGCGTCGACGATCCTCGGCAAGGGCGGCGCCCACGGCGTGAGCCTCTCGGGCTTCAACCCGGCGCAGTCGCTGCACGGCATCTCCGGGCTCTCCACCGGGATGCTCTGGGGCATCCTCATGTTCATCGGCTTCGAGTCGGTGGCGACCCTCGGCGAGGAGGCGAAGAGCGCCCGGCGGACGGTGCCGGCCGCGCTGTTCAGCGCGGTCATCGTGATCGGGCTGTTCTACGTCTACACCGCCTTCGCGTCGTCGAACGGCTTCGACTCCGGCCGGGCGTTCGCCGGGGACGCAAGCCCGTGGAGCACCCTGGCGCAGCGGTTCTGGGGCGGCACGGCCGTCCTCACGCTGACGGTCATGGCCAGTCAGTTCGCCAACGTCATCTCGGGGTCCAACGCGATCGTCCGGGTGATCTTCTCGATGGGGCGGGAGTCGATCCTGCCGTCCGCGCTCGGCCGCACCGACCGGCGGAACACCCCGGTCGTGGCCCTCGGCGCGTACATGCTGTTCTCGCTGGCCTTCACGCTGCTGCTGGGGCTGAAGTACGGCCCCTACGGCGTCTACGGCTTCGCGGGGACGGTGCTGGGGCTCGGCATGGTCGTGATCTACCTCGTGATCAGCCTGGGCGTGATCCGGTTCTACCGGCTGCGGCACCGCGCGGAGTTCTCCCTCGTCCGGCACGGCATCCTGCCCGCGGTGACCGCGGTGCTGATGCTGCTGCCGATCTACGGCCAGCTGCACCCGACGCCCGCGTACCCCAACAACTGGGCCATCTGGCTGCTCGTCGCGTGGATGGTCGTCGGCGGGGCGTACCTGGTCGTCCTGCGGCGGCGCCGCCCGGAGCTCATCGGCGCCATGGGCACGGTGTTCGAGGGCGACGCCCCGGACTCCCCCGCCGCCGAGCCCGAGCCGGTCCCGGCCGCCTGAGCGGGGGGGACGCCGCGATGGGTGCCGTGCAGACGGTGCTGGGCCCGGTCCCCGCGGAGCAGCTGGGACGGGTGATGCACCACGAGCACCTGCTCTCCCTGACGCCGGGGCCGTGGCTGGCCGGCGGCCGGCCCGACACGCGGGTGCCCATCGGGGAGCTGCCGGTCGCCGCGGACGCGCAGCGCGTGGCGGACGACCAGGTGCGGCAGGCCGTCGCCGCCCTCTCGGGGCTCGCGGCGCTTGGGATCGGCACGGTCGTCGACCTGAGCCCCTACGGCGTCGTCGGCCGCGACGCGGCGGGGGGGAACGTCGCGCTCCTGCAGCGCATCTCCCGCGAGGCGGGCGTGCACGTCGTGGCCGGCACGTCCGTCTACCTCGAGGCCTACAGCCCCCGGTGGACCGTCGAGGCCGACCTGCGGGCGATGACCGAGCGATTCGTCGCGGACGCGGCCGAGGGCATCGGGCCGAGCGGCGTGCGCGCCGGGATCTTCGGTGAACAGGCCACGGGCCTCGACGTGATCACGCCGCACGAGGAGAAGTGCCTGCGGGCCGCCGCGCGCGCGCAGCGGGAGACCGGGCTCGCGCTCACGACCCACACGACCCACGGGACGATGGCGCTGGAGCAGCTGGCGATCCTGCGGCAGGAGGGCGCCGACCTCGACCGCGTGGTGATCGGGCACATGGACACCCGCGCGGACCTCGCGTACGTGCAGGAGGTCGCGCGGACCGGGGTCCACTTCGCGTTCGACACGGTCGGCAAGCAGAACTGGGAGTACTTCCTCGAGCCGCAGGACCCGGACGCGCCCGACGGCCCGCGGACCATCCCGGCGTACCACCAGTCGGACCTGACGCGGGCCAGGCGGCTGGCCGCGCTGGTCGCCGCGGGGCACGAGGACCAGATCCTGCTGGCGCAGGACCTCACGGGCGCGGAGGTGTGGATGAACCCGGCGACCCACGGCCAGTGGGGCTACACCTACCTGGAGGCGTCGTTCACCGGGCTGCTGCTGCGGGAGGGCGTCACGGCGGAGCAGATCGAGAAGATGCTCGTGACGAACCCCGCGCGGCTGCTGGCGACCCGGGCCGCGTAGCCGCGCGCGGAAATCCGCTGTTCCCCGGGACGGCCCCGCCCGCGGAACGGATACTGGCCGGATGACCGCACGGCAGCCCGGGCGCGCCGGCCCCCACGGGCGGCGCCGCGACGTCGCCGCCCTGCTCGGTGCCCTGGCCCTGCTGGCCGCGCTGGTCACCGCCCAGCTGGTGGTCGGCGGCCGGCTGGTGGTCGTCCCGTGGCTGGCCCTGAGCCCGCTCGCGGCGTCGCTGCTGCTGCGCTGGCGACTGACCATCGTGGCCGCGGTCGCCAGCGTGGCCGCCGTCGCCTGGCTGAGCGCGAACACCGGCGACCTCGACACCTACCAGGGGATCGTCCGGGTCCTGGGCAGTACGGCGCTCGCCGGGTTCGCGGTGCTCTCCGCGGCGGTCCGCGTGCGCCGCGAGCAGCACGTCCGCCGGGTCGCCCAGGTCGCGGCCGTCGCGCAGGCGGCCATCCTGCACCCCGTCCCGGCCGAGGTCGGCGGTGTCGTCCTGGCCTCCCGCTACGTCTCCGCGACGACCGACGCCCTGGTCGGCGGCGACCTGTACGACGTCGTCGCGTTCGGTGGCGGCGTGCGGATCATCGTGGGCGATGCGCGGGGCAAGGGCTTGGCCGCGCTGCACACCTCCGCCGCGGTCCTGTCGGCGTTCCGCCACGCGGCACCGCAGGCCGGCCAGGGGCTGGACGACGTCGCCCGCAGCATCGAGGCGGCGATCCTCCCCGCGCTCGAGGAGGAGGACTTCGTGACCGCGGTGCTCTGCGAGGTGCACCCGGACGGGCGGCTCGACCTCGTGCGGTGCGGCCACCCGTCGCCGCTGCGGCTGGTCCCGGGCCGGGTGCCCGTCGAGGTGGGCGCCCACGCGGGCCCGCCGCTCGGGCTGGGCGTGGTGCCGCTCGTGGAGACCGACGTGCTGCGTCCCGGGGAGCGCCTGCTGCTGTACACCGACGGCCTGGTCGAGGCCCGCGACCGGCACGGCGTCTTCTTCGACCTGCCGGCGGCCGCGGGGGCGCTGGCCGGCTCCGGGGGCGCCCCGACGGCGGACGCGCTGGACCGCCAGCTGGACCGGCTGCTCGGCCAGGTCCGCGCCCACGTCGGCGGCCGGCTGGACGACGACGTGGCGGCGCTCCTGGTCGAGCCGCTGCCCGTGGTGCCGCCCGGACCGCGGGTCCTGGACCTGGCCGAGACCGGCGCGGGCGCCTAGCCCGGGCTCAGCCGAGCACGCCCTTCACGGCGTCCCGCACGCGGTCGACGACGGACGCGACCGGGCCGACGGCCCACTGCGCGGCCGGCGACCCGGCCGTCGACGGGTGCGGGTGCGTGGGGGCGACGGCCTCGGCGGCGAGCAGTGCCTTACCCATCCGGACCCGGTCCTTCTCCTCGCACTTCTCGGCGATGGCCGGGAACTCCTGGGTCTCCTCCGCCGTCGCGTGGCTGTCGACCGCCTTCTGGAACTCGGCGAACATCTGGTCGAACTTCGGGTCCGCGGCGCCCAGCTTCTCGAGCTCGGCCAGCACGTGGGTGGCCTCGCTCTCCTCCTTGTTCCGGGCGTCGGCCACCCCCGCGGCGGCGGCCTTCACCGTGACCGGGCGGACGACCATCTCCTCGGCGGTCTCGTGCGCGGCGAGGAGCGCCCGCAGCTCGTCGAACGTCTGCTGCTTGTGCTCCCCCTCCGCGCTCTTCACGTGCTCGAAGAGCTCCCGGATCCGGGCGTGCTGCGCGAGCAGGATGCCCACCACGTCGCCCTCGGGCAGGTTCGTCGTGCTCTGGCCGGCTGTCGTCATGCGCTGTGCCCCCACGTCGTGTCTCGTCGTCGTCGACGGCCGCCGGGGTGCCCGGCGGCCACGCCCGTGCGGTCTACCCGAGGTGCCGCGAGGGGGAACGTGGGCGGCGGGACCGATGCCCGATCCGGGACATGATTGACAGTTCCCGTACTGTCCGTGCTGTGCAGGCGGGTCAGCGAGGGACCGGCGGGCCGGGCGGGGCGACCGCCGCGCCCGTGGATCCCCGGGTGCCCGGCCCGGACGTGCCTGACCTGCCGGCGCTCGCGACCTGGCTCGACGCCCAGGGCGTCGGGGACGGGCCCCTGGACGATGTCCGCCGACTCGGCGGTGGCACCCAGAACGTGCTCCTGGCCTTCACGCGCGGCGGCGCGCGGTACGTGCTGCGCCGGCCGCCCCCGTCGCGGGGCGAGGCCGGCGACGCCACCCTCCGCCGGGAGGCCCGTGTGCTCGCGGCGCTCGCCGGCACCGCCGTGCCGCACGCCAGGCTCGTCGCCGCCTGCCCCGGCGAGGGACCGCTCGGCGTTGCGTTCGTCGTCACCGAGCAGGTCGACGGGGTCGCCCTGTGGGACGAGGTGCCCGCCGCCTACGCCACCCCGCAGGCGCAGCACCGGGCCGGGCTGGCCGTCGCCGCGGCGTTAGGGACCCTCGCCCGCGTCGACGTGGCGGCCGCCGGGCTCGCCGACTTCGGCCGCACCGCCGGCTGGCTCGCCCGGCAGGCCGACCGCTGGCGGGGCCAGCTCGACTCCTACGCGGCCGTCGACGGCCGTCGCGGCGAGCGGCTGCCCGGGGCCGACGAGCTGCACGCCTGGCTCGTGGCGACGCAGCCCGCCGACTGGTCGCCCGGCCTCCTGCACGGGGACGCCCACCTCGGCAACGTCCTGCTCGCGCGGGACGGCACGGGCGTCCTGGCGCTCGTCGACTGGGAGCTCGCCACCCTGGGCGACCCGCTGCTCGACCTCGGGGAGCTGCTCGCCACCTGGCCGGTGCCCGGCGGCGTGTACGGGGAACGGCTCGACGCGCCGGGGCTCCCGGAGCCCGTGGAGGTGGCCGCGCACTGGGCCGCGACGGCCGGACGCAGCGTCGCCGGGCTGCCCTGGTTCCGGGTGCTGGCGGGGTACCGGCTGGCCGTCCTGCTCGAGGGCAGCCAGGCACGGGCCCGCGCCGGACTGGCGCCGGCCACCACGGGCGCCACGCTCCACCGGAGGGCCTGCGCCCTCGTCCACGAGGCCGCCCTCGCGGCCGGCGGCTGAGGGGGCCGCCCGATGTGGGACTTCGCGACCGACCCCGCCGACCAGCGGCTGCTCGACTGGGCGGACGCCTTCGTCCGGACCGAGATCGAGCCGCTGGACCACGTCCTCGGCGACCCCTTCGACCGGTCGGACCGGACCGCCGCGGCGCTGGTCCGGCCGCTGCAGGAACAGGTCCGCGCGCAGGGGCTGTGGGCCGCGCACCTGGCGCCCGAGCTGGGCGGGCAGGGGTACGGGCAGCTGCGGCTGGCCCTCCTGAACGAGGTTCTCGGGCGGTCCCGCTGGGCCCCGACCGTCTTCGGCTGCCAGGCGCCCGATTCCGGGAACGCGGAGATCCTCGCCAGGTTCGGGACCCCCGCGCAGCGGGAGCGCTACCTGCGGCCCCTCCTCGATGGGGAGGTCTGCTCCACCTATGCGATGACGGAGCCGCACGCCGGCGCGGACCCGACGCTGTTCACCACCCGCGCCGTGCGCGACGGTGACGGCTGGGTGCTGGACGGCGAGAAGTGGTTCGCCACCAACGCGCGGTACGCGGCATTCCTCATCGTCATGTGCGTCACCGAGCCCGACGCGGCGCCGCACGACCGAATGTCGATGCTGCTGGTGCCGGCGGGGACGCCGGGGTTCGAGATCGTCCGCAACGTCGGGGTGGGCACGGACGCGCCGGGCGAGGGCACGCACGGGTACCTGCGGTTCTCGGGTGTCCGGCTGCCGGCGGAAGCCCTGCTCGGGCCGGCGGGGCAGGCGTTCGCCATCGCCCAGACGCGGCTCGGCGGCGGCCGCATCCACCACGCGATGCGCACGATCGCCCAGGTCCGGGCCGCCTTCGACATGATGTGCGAGCGCGCCGTCTCCCGGTCGACGCGGACGGGGCCGCTGGGCTCGCTTCCGGTGGTACAGGAGCAGATCGCCGACAGCTGGGTGGAGATGGAGCAGTTCCGGCTGCTGGTGCTGCGCACCGCGTGGCTCATCGATTCCCACCAGGACTACCGCGCGGTCCGCAAGGACATCGCCGCGGTGAAGGCGCTGCTGCCCGACGTGTTCTCCCGGGTCGTACGGCGGGCCATGCACCTGCACGGTGCACTGGGCGTCTCCACCGAGATGCCCTTCACGGCCATGCTGAGCCGCGCCGAGGTCCTGGGGATCGCCGATGGCCCCACCGAGGTGCACAAGCAGACGCTCGCCCGACAGCTGCTGCGGGGGTACTCGCCGGTCGATACGCCGTTCCCGAGCGCCCACCTGCCCACGCTGCAGGAGGCGGCCCGGCAGCGGCTGGCCGCGCTGCTCGAGCACGAGGTGACGCAGGCGTGACCGCCGCCCGGGGGTTCGAGGGGCGGGTGGCCGTGGTGACCGGCGGCAGCCGCGGGCTCGGCCGCGCCATCGCCGGTGGCCTCGCGCGCGAGGGCGCCACGGTCGTCGTCGCCAGCCGGGACGCCGCGCGGTGCGCGGCGGTGGCCGAGGAGCTGCGCGCGGCGAGCGGCCGCGAAGCGGTCGGGATCGGCTGCCACGTCGGGCGGTGGGCGGACTGCGACCGGCTCGTCGACGCGGTGCAGCAGCGGTACGGGCGGCTCGACGTGCTGGTGAACAACGCCGGCATGTCGCCGCTCTACGACGGCCTCGGCGGGGTCACCGAGGAGCTCTTCGACAAGGTGCTGGCCGTGAACCTCAAGGGACCGTTCCGGCTGAGCGTGCGGGCCGCGGAGCTGATGACGGAGGCCGGGAAGGGCTCCATCGTCAACGTCACGAGCATCGCCGCGGTGCGGCCGGCCGCGCACCAGGTGCCCTACGCGCTGGCGAAGGCGGGGCTCAGCGCGCTGACCGTCGCGATGGCGCACGCCTGCGGCCCCGCGATCCGCGTGAACGCCGTCATGGCCGGCCCGTTCCGCACCGACGCCAGCCGCGGCTGGGACCAGGCGGCGTTCGCGGAGCGGGCACGGCGGGACATCCCGCTGCGCCGGGCCGGCGAGCCCGAGGAGATCGTCGGGGCGGTGCTCCACCTCGCGGGCGACGCCGCGAGCTACACGAGCGGGGCGGTCCTCAAGGTGGACGGTGGTGAGGCATGGTCGACGTCGTGACCGGGACCGGGGGTCCCGCGTTCCACACCCTCGGGCGGTCCGGGCTGCGGGTGTCGCGGCTGGGGCTCGGGACGATGACGTTCGGGCAGCCCGGCTGGGGGTGCGACGAGCGCACGGCCGGCGACCTGCTGGACACCTACCTGGAGAGCGGCGGCAACGTCGTCGACACCGCCGACATCTACGCCGGCGGGGAGACCGAGCGCATCCTGGGGCGGCTGATCGCCGACCGGGGCGTGCGGGACCGGCTGGTGCTGACCAGCAAGTTCTCGCTGGGGGTGCGCCCGGGCGACCCCAACGCCGGCGGCAACGGGCGCAAGGCGCTGCTGCGCTCGCTGCACGGCTCGCTCGAGCGGCTCGGCACCGACCACCTCGACGTGTACTTCCTGCACGCCTGGGACGGCATCACGCCGGCCGAGGAGGTCGCCCGGACGCTGGACGACGTGGTGCGGGCGGGGCTCGTCCGGTACGTCGCGCTGTCCGACGTGCCGGCCTGGTACGCGGCCCGCGTCCAGACGCTGGCGCAGTGGCGCGGCTACGAGCCGCTGTGCGCGCTGCAACTGGAGTACTCGCTGGCCGAGCGCGGCGTGGAGCTCGAGTTCCCGAGCCTCTGCCAGGAGCTCGGCATGGGCCTCGTCACGTGGGGGCCGCTCGCGAACGGGCTGCTGTCGGGCGCGTACTCCGCCGTGGCGGCCGACCCCGACGGGGCGGAGCTGCCGGAGGGCCGGCTGAAGGCGACCGCCGCCCAGCGCAACCCGGCGACGGACAAGCGGAACCCGGCGACGTGGCGGGTCGTGCGCGAGCTGGACCGGGTCGCCGCCGAGCTGGGGGTGTCCGCGGCGCAGGTCGCCGTGGCCTGGGTGCTGCAGCGACCCGCGGTCGGCACCGTGCTGCTGGGGGCGCGGCGGGTGCCGCAGCTGGCCGACACGCTGGCCGCGCAGCACCTGGCCCTGCCGTCGGAGCTCGTCGCCCGGCTGGACGAGGCCAGCGCCCCGCCGCGCACGGTGCCGTACGGCTTCCTGGCCTCCCTGCAGAGCCGGATCAACGCGGGCGTCACCGCCAAGCCGGCGGGCTACGAGCGGCGCTGAGGCCCAGCGGCCGGATGACACGATGGCCGCCGGGGCGGTACGGACGGAGGCGCGGGTGCGGGCGGTCGATCCGGGTGACCTCGACGGGGACCCCGGGCTGGACGCCCTCGGCGTCCCGACCCGGCCGCTGGCCGCTGTCGACGTGTCCCGGCCGCAACCCGAGGCCGTGGTGCGCCGGGCCGCGGCGGTCGCCGCCCGCAGCGCCCAGCTCCTCGTCGGGGTGGCCGCCGGGGCGCCGCACCCGTCGCTGGCGCCGCTGCTGCCCGAGCTCGTGTGCACGCTGGTGGGGGGGCCGGGGCCGCACCCTGCGGCGTGCGTCCCCTTCCACGACCCGGAGGCGGCGCTGGCCGGGCTGACAGCCGCGGTGGCCGTCGCCCCCCGGGCGGCGACGACGCTGGGCCGGCTGCTGCGGCTGACCGCCGCCCTGCCGGTGCCCGACGCACTGGTGGCCGAGTCGCTGGCCTACTCGATGCTGCTGGCCGGGCCCGAGTTCGCGGCCTGGCGGGCGACCCGTCCGCAACGGGCCACGGCACCGCCCGACGAGCCACCGGTGCTGACCGAGCGGCGCGGCGACATCCTCACCGTCACGCTGGACCGCCCGGCCCGGCACAACGCCTACGGGACTGCGCTCCGGGACCTGCTGGTGGAGGCACTCGAGCTCGCGGAGGCCGACCCGACCGTGCTGCGGGTGGAGCTCTCCGGCCGCGGCCCGACGTTCTGCAGCGGCGGCGACCTCGACGAGTTCGGCACCGCGCCCGACGTCGCGGCGGCGCACCTGGTCCGGCTGGAGCGCAGCGCGGGCGCGCTGCTGCACCGGCTTGCGCCGCGGGTGCACGCGGTGGTGCACGGGACGTGCATCGGCGCCGGGGTGGAGCTGCCGGCGTTCGCCGGCGAGGTGCTCGCGCGCCCCGGGACGACCTTCCGGCTGCCCGAGCTGGCCATGGGACTGGTGCCCGGGGCGGGCGGGACCGTGAGCCTGCCGCGGCGGATCGGCCGCTGGCGGACGGCCTGGCTCGCGCTCAGCGGACAGCCGGTGGACCTGACGACGGCGCTGGAGTGGGGGCTGGTGGACGGCCGTGTCGGCTGACCCGGGGCTTCGGGTCGAGGGCGCGGGATCGGTGGCCACGGCCGCCCGCCGGCTGCTGGCGGGGCTGGGGCTGCTGGACGCCCGCGCACGGGACGCGGTGACCTGCCCCGCGACGACACCGCTGGCGGCCTGGGCCGCGAGCGGCGCCATGGCTCTGTCGGGGCGGCCCGACGGCCCGCCGCTCGCCGCCCCGGGCGACCCCGCCGGCGCGGCCACCGCGGCCCTGCTGGTGCTGGCCGGGTGCACCGCGCTGCGCACCGGCGGCGCCGCGCCGGAGCTGCCCGGCGCGGGCGTGCTCGCCGAGCGGGCGGCCGTCGCGGGGCTGCGCCGCAGCGGGCCCTGGTCCGCCGGCGGGGCGATGCGCTGCCTGCCGGCCCGCGACGGGTGGCTGGCGCTGTCGCTTGCCAGGCCCGAGGACGTGGAGCTGGTGCCGGCCCTGGTCGAGGACGCGGGCCCCGGGGAGGCGTGGGGCGCGGTGGCCCGGTGGCTGGGCGGCCGCGGCGCGGTGGAGGCCGCGGAGCGCGCGCAGTGGCTGGGACTGCCCGCCGCCGCGGTCCCCGACCGGCCCGGCGCCCTGCGCGACGAGCAGGCGGAACACCGGGGCGGCACCGTGCCCGTGCTGCGGCAGACCGGCGGTCCGCGGCGGGAGCGGCGGGGGCGTCCGCTGGTCGTGGACCTCACCGCGCTGTGGGCCGGGCCGCTCTGCGCCCACCTGCTGGGGCTGGCGGGCGCCGACGTGGTGAAGGTCGAGTCGGTGCACCGGCCCGACGGCGCCCGGCGCGGCCCCGCGGTCTTCTACGACCTGCTGCACGCCGGGCACCGCTCGGTGGCGCTCGACCTGGCCGCGGCGGACGGCCGACGGGAGCTGGGGGCCCTGCTGGCCCGGGCGGACGTGGTACTCGAGGCGTCCCGGCCGCGGGCGATGGCGCAGCTCGGCGTCGACCCTGCGCAGCTCGTCGCCGACGGCACGATCTGGACCAGCATCACCGCGTACGGCAGGAGCGGCCCGTGGGCCGGCCGTGTCGGGTTCGGCGACGACGTGGCCGCCGCCGCCGGGCTGGTGATACGCGACGCGGGGGAGCCGCTGCCCTGCGGCGACGCCCTGGCCGACCCGCTCACCGGCACCTGGGCCGCCGCCGCGACCGCGGCCGCGCTGCTGGGCGACCGCGGGTGCCTGCTGGACGTCTCGATGCGCGACGTCGTGGCCGCGGCGGCCGCCGGGACGGCGGAGCCGCACACGGTCCACCCGACCCTGCCGGGCTGGGAGGTCGTCGCGGCGGACGGAAGCCGGCCGGTGGCGGAACCGCGGCGCCGCGAGCCCGCAGGGCGGGCGGCGCCGCTCGGTGCGGACACCGACGCAGTGCTGCGCGAGCTCGGCGTGCGGTAGGCGCCTCAGCCGCGCGGCACGCCCAGCGCCCGGGCGAAGCCGGGGTCCATGACCAGGTCGTCCGGGGTCAACTCGGCGATCGAGGAGTGACCGAGGCCCAGCACCGTCGCGTCGATACCGCCGCGCAGGATGTCGAGCACATTCTCGACGCCGGCCTGCCCGTTCGCGGCGAGCCCCCACAGGTACGCCCGGCCGATCATCACAGCGCGGGCACCGAGGGCGAGGGCCTTCACCACGTCGCCGCCGCGCCGGATGCCGCCGTCGAGCAGCACCTCCACCTGGTCGCCGACCGCTGCGGCGATCGCCGGCAGCGTGCGGATCGCGGCGGGCGTGCCGTCGAGATTGTTGCCGCCGTGGTTCGAGACCGAGATCGCGCTGACCCCCGCGTCGACGGCCCGCAGCGCGTCGTCGACCCGGGTGACGCCCTTGAGCATGAACGGCCCGCCCCACTGCTCCCGCAGCCAGGCCACGTCGTCCCAGGTGGGCAGCGCCGAGCCCATCCACTGCCCGTACGCGCCGAAGAAGGTCATCGGGTCCTCACCCGGCCCGACCATGTTCGGCACGGTGAGGTCGGGAAGCCGGCCGGTCCGCGCGAACGCGTACAGCCAGCGCGGGTGCCGCAGCCCCTCGGGGGCGAACCGCAGCGCCTCCCGCAGCGTCAGCCGCTCCGGGATGTGGGGACTCCCCCAGTCGCGGCCGTGCGAGAACGACCAGTCCAGCGTGACGATGAGCCCGGCGGCACCGGCGGCGCGGGCGCGCTCCACGCGGATGAGCATGTCGTCACGGCTGCCGACCCAGTAGCTCTGGAAGAACGTCCGCGGGTTCGCGGCGACCACCTCGGCCAGCGGCTTGCTGGCGAACGAGCTGAGCCCGATGGCCGTCCCCCGCGCCGCGGCCGCGCGCGCGACGGCCACCTCGCCGTCCGGGTGCACGGCCTGGACCCCGGTGGGGGAGATCAACACCGGCAGCGCGATCTCCTGCCCCATCACCGTGGTGGCCAGGTCGCGTTTCGCCGAGAGCCCCACCAGGTGCGGGGCGAACCCCAGTTCGTCGAAGGCCGCCTGGTTGTCCGCCAGCGTCAGCCCCTTCTCCGTGCCGGCGACCAGCGCCGAGTACACCGACGGCGGCAGCCGCTTCTGCGCGCGCCGCTGCGCCTCGGCCACCGTCTCGAACCATGCGTTCGCCATCAGGGTCCACTCCGTCGTGTCAGTCGGGTCGGGGGGCGGCGGGCGAGCCGTGGCCGCAGCGGCAGGGCGGTGCGCCGGGCCAGGCAGCCCGCCCACACGCCGCAGCCGTAGGCGACGTCGTCGGCGATCGCGGCGGCCGTGAAGCGCACCGGGTCGAGCCGCGGCCGGGCGGTGGCCCAGGCGGTCAGCGGTCCGGCGAGCAGCAGCGCGGCCGCAGCGCTCCGGCGGCGGCCGCGCACCACCAGCCCCGCAGCCAGCAGCGGCGCGGCGAACTGCGTGCCGTACCGCCCGGCGCCGAGCAGCGTGCGGCCTGCGGCCGCCACCGCCGCCGGGATTGCCCCGGC
>JAOPWU010000221.1 GCA_025965515.1 Mycobacterium sp. | reverse complement strand
TACCGGCTGGTCCTGGAGAACCTCGTCGAGCGGCAGAAGCAGGGCGACCTGTCCTACCTGCCGGACGGGCACCCCGGCCGCGACATCCGTGACGAGTTGCTGATCGACTGACGGGCGTCAGTCCGCGGACGCCGCCGCGCCGAGGCGACCCAGCCGGTCGTCCTCGGCGGGCGGCAGCTCGCTCCCGGTAGGGCCCGCGGGCCGCACTGCTGGAGCTCGACACCGTCCCGGGGCACGGCTCCGACGCCGTCCATCACCCTCGAGGCAGACCAGCAGCCCGTCGCCGCCCGTCACGGCGACGGCGACGGGGTTGCCCTCACCGGCCGCCTCGGGTTCCAGCACGGCGGCGGCGAGCAGCCTCGCGGCGGCGAGCCCGAGGACCCGCTCCGCGTACCTGGCTACGCCGCGCTGGTCTCGTGGCGGCGATGGGCCCACGGCGACGCGAACACGGCCAGGAAGCCGAGCCCGGCCGCGAGCCCCACCGCCAGCGCGCCGAGGCCCCAGCCCACGCCCGACGCGTGCAGCCCGAGAGCGTGGTCCAGCGACGCCTGCCCGGGGCCGATGACCGCCAGCCCGACCGCGACCGCTGCCACGACGGCGACGTACTCCCACCCGCCCTTGAAGACGAAGAAGCCCTTGCCGCGGTGGTCGGTGAAGGCGGCCACGACCATGAGCCCGACGAACGCGGTGACGGCCAGCGGCGTGAGCAGCCCCAGCGTCAGCAGGCTGCCGGCAGCGATCTCGTTCGTCGCCGCCATGCGGGCGTGCCACCGCCCGGGGCGCAGCCCGAGCGCCTCGAACCACCGTGCGGTGCCGGCCAGCCCGCCGGCGCCCGCGATCTTGTTCAGTCCGTGCGTCACGAGCATCGGCCCGAGGGCCAGGCGCAGCACGAGGGCCGCCGTATCCACGTCCGTCATGGGACCTCCTGCGGTGCGCCGGCTACTGAAAGCATCGGACACTTACTGTCTATCCTGTCGTTTCGACAGTCTAGAGTGCGGACGACGGCCGGGTCCCCTACCGAGGAGCGTGCGTGAGCGAAGAGCTGCTCGTCGACGTCGACGACGGGGTCATGGTCCTCACGATCAACCGCCCGGCCCGGCGCAACGCGATCGACCTACCGACGGCCGAGGCGATCGCCGCCGCGCTGGACACCCTCGACGACCGCCGGGACCTGCGGGCGGCCGTGCTGACCGGCGCCGGCGGGTTCTTCAGCGCCGGCATGGACCTGAAGGCGTTCGCCGCGACCGGCGAGCGGCCTGTCACCGCGTCGCGCGGCGCGCTCGGCATCGCCGGGCGGCCGCCGCGCAAGCCGATCGTCGCGGCGGTCGAGGGAGCCGTACTGGGCGGCGGCTTCGAGCTCGCGCTGGCCTGCGACCTCATCGTCGCCGCCGAGGACGCCGTCTTCGGCCTCCCCGAGGTGCAGCGGGGGCTGGTCGCCACCGGCGGCGGGGCCCTGCGCCTCACCGAGCGGCTGCCGTACCACCTGGCGATGGAGCTGCTGCTGACCGGCGACCGGCTGCCCGTCGCGCGGGCCGCCGAGCTGGGCCTGGTGAACCGGGTCTGCCCGAAGGATCGGCTGCGGGAGACCGCGCTGGAGTTGGCCGCGAGGATCGCCCGGAACGCCCCGCTCGCCGTCGCGGCCGCGAAGCGGCTCGTCCTCGAGGCGCCCACCTGGCCGGCCGATGAGCGCTTCGCGCGGCAGGAGGAGCTCACGGCGCCGGTCCGGGCCTCCCGGGATGCCATCGAGGGCGCGCGCGCCTTCACCGAGAAGCGCGCCCCCGTCTGGACAGGGGAGTGAGCGTGCCGACCACCGCCGTGCCGGCGGCCCGCGCGGACCTCCTGGCCGGCCTCGCCGGGCTGCGCGCCGAGGTCCGCGACTTCCTGCGGGAGGAGCGCGCCGCCGGCGGCTACACCCCGCGGGCCGACGCGTGGCTCGCCGGCTGGGACGAGGCCTTCAGCCGTCGGCTCGCCGAGCGCGGCTGGGTCGGGATGACGCTGCCGGAGGCGTACGGCGGCCACGGCCGGTCGCCGCTGGAACGGCACGCCGTCACCGAGGAGCTGCTCGCGGCGGGCGCCCCCGTCGCCGCGCACTGGATCGCCGACCGGCAGATCGGGCCGTCACTGCTGCGCCACGGCACCGAGGAGCAGCGGCAGCGGTACCTGCCCGGCATCGCCGCCGGCACCTGCTACTTCGGGATCGGCATGTCGGAGCCCGACTCCGGCTCCGACCTGGCGTCGGTCCGGACGCGCGGCACCCGCACCGAGGGCGGCTGGCTCGTCTCGGGGACGAAGGTCTGGACCTCCGGGGCGCACCACGCGCACGCCTTCTTCGTGCTCGCGCGGACCAGCCCGGTCGAGGAGGGCGGCAGTCGGCACGCCGGGCTGTCGCAGTTCCTCGTGCCGCTCGACTCCCCAGGGGTCGCGATCCACCCGATCCGGCTGCTGACCGGCGAGCACCACTTCAACGAGGTGGTGCTGGACGACGTCTTCGTCCCCGACGCCATGGTGCTGGGGACGATCGGCGACGGCTGGCGGCAGGTGACGTCGGAGCTGGCCTTCGAGCGCAGCGGGCCGGAGCGCTTCCTGTCGACGTACCCGCTGCTGGCCGCGCTCGCCGGGGCGCTCGCCCAGCGGGGCGACGGCCGCGGGCGCCGCGAGCTCGGCGGCCTGCTGGCCCGGTTGGCCGCGCTGCGCGAGATGTCCCTGCAGGTCGCGGCGACGCTCGCCGCGGGCGGCAGCGCCGAGGTGCAGGCCGCGATGGTCAAGGACCTGGGCACCCGGTTCGAGGGCGACGTGGCGGACGTGGCGCGGAACCTGCTCGATGCCGAGCCGGACCCGACGTCGGCGGACCCGCTCACCCGGCTGCTGGCGCAGGCCATCCTGCACACGCCCGGGTTCACCATCCGCGGCGGGACGAACGAGATCCTGCGCGGCGTCGTCGCGCGGAGTGTGGGGCTGCGGTGAACGGCATGACGGCGGACGAACGCGCGGCGCTCGCGGCGGCGGTCGGGGAGGTGTTCACCCGGTACTGCACGCCGGAGCGGCTGGCCCGGCACGAGGACCGCGTCGACCCGGAGCTGTGGGCCGCGCTGGCGGACTCCGGCTTCACCGGCATCGGCGTCCCCGAGGCCGCCGGCGGCAGTGGCGGCGGCCTGACGGAGGCGGCCCTGGTGCTGCGGCTGGCCGGTTCGCACGCCGCTCCGGTGCCGCTGGCGGAGGCGTCGCTGCTGGGCGGCTGGCTGTTGGCCGAGGCGGGACTGCCGCTGCCCCGGGGGATCGTGACCACAGGTCCGGCGGACCTGTCGGCCCGGCCGGTGGCCGGCGGCTGGGAGGTCACCGGCACCGTGCGGCGCGTGCCCGCGGCGGCCGACGCGGAGCTGCTGGTCGCTCCTGCGACGACCGCGGACGGCACGGTGGTCGTCGCCCTGCCGCTCGCCGGGCTGCCCCGCAGCGACGGCCGCAGCGTCGCCGGGGAGGCGCGCGATGCCGTCGCGGTCGCCACTGTGGTGCCGACGGCTGCGCCGGTGCCGGACACGACGGCCGACGAGCTGCGGCTGCGCGGGGCGCTGTCCCGCGCGCTGCTCATCGCCGGCGCCCTGGACCGCGTGCTGGACCTCACCATCCGGTACGCCCGGGAGCGCAGCCAGTTCGGCCGCCCCATCGCCGCGTTCCAGGCGGTGCAGCAGCAGGTCGCCGCGCTGGCCGCGGAGGCCGCCGCTGCCGGCGCCGCGGCGGATGCGGCCGTCCGGACGTGCGAGGACGGCTTCTCCACCGCCGGCGCCGCCTTCGCCGTCGCCGCCGCGAAGGTCCGGACCGCCCAGGCGGCGGGCACCGGTGCGGCCATCGCGCACCAGGTCCACGGCGCCCTGGGCTTCACCCACGAGCACCGGCTCCGCTTCTCGACCACCCGGCTGTGGGCCTGGCGGTCGGAGTGGGGCAGCGAGGCGGCCTGGTCGGAGGAGCTGGCGGACGCCGCCTTCCGGGCGGTGGGGCAGGCTAGCGGTCAGGACCGCGAGAACGGGGAGGCGCTGTGGGCACTGTGGCCGCTGGTGGTGGGGGCGTGACGACCGGATCGTCCGACGGATCGCCGGAGGACGTCGGGCTGCGCTACGAGGTCGCGGGGGCCGTCGCGAGGATCACCTTGGACCGGCCGCGGCGCAAGAACGCCTTCACGCTCGCGATGGTCGACGCGTGGGCCGAGGCCCTGCGCGAGGCGGCGCGGGACGACGCGGTGCGCGCCGTCGTGGTCACCGGGGCGGGCGACGCGTTCTGCTCCGGGGTCGACCTGTCCGCGCTGGCGGAGGTCGAGGACACCCCGATCGGCCGCAAGCGGATGCTCACCGACCGGGTGCACCAGGTGGCGTACGCGCTGGCGGACCTGGACAAGCCGGTCCTGGCGGCGATGCGTGGCGTCGCGGTTGGGGCCGGGCTCGACATGGCGCTGCTCTGCGACATGCGGTTCGCCGGCCGCTCGATCCGGCTCAGCGAGGGCTACATCAAGGTCGGGCTCGTGCCGGGCGACGGCGGTGCCTGGCTGCTGCCCCGGCTCGTCGGCCCCGCGAAGGCGATGGAGCTGCTCATGACGGGCGACGTCGTGGACGCCGACGAGGCGCTGCGGCTCGGCCTGGTCAACGCCGTCTACGACGACGACGAGGTGCTCGACAGGACGGTCGCGCTGGCCACCCGGCTCGCGGCCGCGCCGCCGGTGCAGATCGCCATGATCAAGCGCCTCGTCCGCTCCTCGGAGCGCATCGACCTGCGGACGCACTACGACATGGTGTCCTCGCACTTCGGGATCGTGTCCGCGCTCGAGGACCACGACGAGGCCCAGGCGGCCTTCCGGGACAAGCGGCCCGGGGAGTACCACGGGCGGTGACGCGAGTGCGTCCTGCTGGCGAGAGGGAAGGGCCCGGAGTGGACAAGGTTTCGGAGAGTGCCGCGGCAGCGGTGGCGGACATCCCGAGCGGTGCGTCGCTGGCCGTCGGCGGGTTCGGCGTGTGCGGCATCCCGTCGGCGCTCATCGCTGCGCTGCTCGACGCCGGCGTCGACGCGCTGGAGGCCGTGAGCAACAACTGCGGGATCGACGACTGGGGCCTGGGGCAGCTGCTGGCCGCCAGCCGCATCCGCCGGATGACCTCGTCCTACGTCGGCGAGAACAAGGAGTTCGAGCGGCAGTTCCTCTCGGGCCAGCTGGAGGTCGAGCTGGTGCCGCAGGGGACGCTCGCCGAGCGGCTGCGGGCCGGCGGCGCCGGGATCCCGGCCTTCTTCACGCCCGCGGGCGTCGGGACGCAGGTCGCCGACGGCGGCCTGCCCTGGCGTTACGACGGCTCCGGCGGGGTCGCCCTGGCGTCGCCCGCGAAGCAGGTACAGGACTTCGACGGCGTCCCGCACGTGATGGAGCGCGGGATCCGCACCGACTTCGCGCTCGTGCACGCCCGCTACGGGGACCGGCACGGCAACCTGATCTACGAAAAGAGCGCGCGGAACTTCAACCCGCTCTGCGCGGCCGCCGGCCGGGTGACGATCGCCGAGGTCGAGGAACTCGTCGAGCCGGGGGAGCTGGACCCGATGGAGGTCCACACGCCGGGCATCTTCGTGCAGCGGGTCGTGCACGTGCCCCACACCGACAAGCGGGTCGAGCGGCGCACCGTGCGGAGGGCGGACACCGTGACGGGCGCTCGCGTCCCGGCGGCGGCGCCGCAGCGCGGCTGGAGCCGGGACCAGCTCGCGGCGCGCGTCGCGCAGGAGCTCTCGGACGGCCAGTACGTGAACCTGGGCATCGGGCTGCCGACCCTCGTGCCGAACTTCGTGGCGCCCGGGGTGCACGTCGTGCTGCAGAGCGAGAACGGCATCCTCGGCGTCGGGCCCTACCCGGAGGCCGACGCGGTCGACCCGGACCTCATCAACGCCGGCAAGGAGACCGTGACCGTGCTGCCGGGCTCGTCGTACTTCGATTCGGCGAAGAGCTTCTCGATGATCCGCGGCGGCCACGTCGACGTCGCGGTCCTCGGGGCGATGCAGGTGAGCGAACGCGGCGACCTGGCGAACTGGATGATCCCCGGAAAGATGGTGAAGGGGATGGGCGGCGCCATGGACCTGGTCCACGGCGCGAAGCGGGTGCTCGTCATGATGGAGCACACGGCGAAGGACGGCTCCCACAAGATCGTGGCCGACTGCTCGCTGCCGCTGACCGGGCGCGGGTGCGTCCAGCGGATCATCACCGACCTCGCCGTGATCGACGTCGAGCCGGAGGGCCTGGTGCTGCGGGAGACCGCGCCGGGCGTGACCGTCGACGAGGTCCGCGCCGCCACCGGCCCCGAGCTCACCGTGGCGCTGGGCTGACGGCTGTGACCTCCGCGGCCGGCGGGTCGTCCGAGAACCCGCCGGCCAGCGCGCCCAGCGCGGCGTCGAGGTAGACGGTCAGGTCGGCGTCGCCCCGCGCCGCCCACTGCTCGTAGGCGGCGCGGCAGGTGGCCAGCGTCGCCCGCCCGACCGCCACCGGATAGAGGTGGTCCGCCGGCAGGCCGGTGCGCCGCGCCGCGAAGTCGATGACGACCTGCTCCCAGGCGTCGTAGTGCACGGCCGCGCTGGCCGCCAGCTCGGGGACCGTGCTGACCAGCGTCATGCGGGTCCGCAGCTCGTCGACGGCCGCGGCGGAGTACCGGTTCACGGCTCCGACGGCCTGCCGGATCGCGGCCATGACGGACAGCTCCGCGGGGACCGCCGCGAGCGCGGCGCGGAGCCGCTCGACCTCGCTGTCGAACTGCCCCCACAGCACGTCCGCCTTGGCGTCGAAGTAGCGGAAGAAGCTGCGGCGGCTGATGCCGACGGCCGCCGCGATGTCGTCCACGGTGGCGCCGTCGTAGCCGCGCTCGGTGAACAGCCGCAGGGCCACGAGCTCCAGGTCGCGCCCCGTGGTGCGC
>JAOPWU010000211.1 GCA_025965515.1 Mycobacterium sp. | reverse complement strand
CCGGGGCGTCGCCCCCCAAGGCCCCGGGCGGCGGGGCGCGGCCGCGGCGCCCGGGCCGGCGTGTGCACCCTGCCCGCCAGGCCGCGCAGCCGACGGTCGAGCAGGATCGACGGGCCCGGCACGGTCGCGCTGGCGAGGCGGCGCTTCAGGTCGGCCTGCTGGTCGACCTCGCGGCGGCAGGCGGGGCAGCCCGCGAGGTGGGCGACGGCCCGGTCGCGGTCGTCGGGGCCCAGCTCACCGTCGACGAAAGCGGCCACGTGGTCCCCCAGGTGTCCCCAGGGCGTCGGGCCGCTCTCGTCGGTCGTCACGGTGCTGCCGGGGCGGACGCGCCCGCCACCGCTCCCGATGCGCCCTGCCGACGCCCGCGGGACAGCTCGCTGTCCTCCAGCGCGGCCCGGAGCTGGGACCGCCCGCGGTGGATGCGGCTGCGGACGGTGCCGAGCTTGATGCCGAGGGTCGCCGCGACCTCCTCGTAGGACAGCTGCTCGACGTCGCACAGCACCACCGCCGCGCGGAAGTCCGGCGGCAGCGCCGCGAGCGCGCGGTCCAGCTCCGCGTCGAGGTGGCTGTCGTGCCAGACCTTCTCGGGACTGGGGCTGTTCCCCACGACACGCTCGGCGTCGTCGGGCAGCGCCTCGAACCGGATGCGCGCCTTGCGGCGCACCCCGTCCAGGAACAGGTTCGTCGTGATGCGGTGCAGCCAGCCCTCGAACGTGCCGGGCGTGTAGCTCGCGAGGCTGCGGAAGACGCGGACGAAGACGTCCTGCGTCAGGTCGTCGGCGTCGTGCCGGTTGCCCGTGAGGCGGTACGCGAGGCGGTGCACCCGCGGGGAGTGCTGCCGCACGATCTCGTCCCAGGACGGGGCGTCCCAGGGCTCACCGGGCGCCGCCGCGGCCGGCTCGGCGGACGCGACAGCCGGCTCGGCCGGGGACGCGACATCGGCGGGGACCACGGGGTCCGGGGTGGCGTCGGCGTCGCGGACGTCGCGGGACAACCACTCACCCCCGGGCACACTGCGGTCCAGCACCAGCACGCTCAGTGTCCCTTCCCGTGGGCGGCCGGGCCAGCCGGACCACCCCTTGTCAGCCGATCCACAGCATTCGCGCAAGCCTGGCCAGGCCGCCGGGCGTGGCGGAGGCTGTGTCGCACGTCGAACGCCCGATCGGGCGGGTCCGTTCCCGTAGGCTCGCGGGCGATGGACATCGACCCGGACGACGCCGCACTCGCCCACCCCCGGTTCCCGCTGCCCGAGACGGGGGCCGGTCCGCTGCTGGACGAGGACCCCGCCGCCTCGGCCGCCCGGTTGCGCGCCGCGGAGAGTGGCGTGGAGGCCGTGACCCCCGAGGTCGGCGGGGTGCTCTGCCTGCTCGCCGCCGCCGTGGGCGCCCGCACGGTCGCCGAGACCGGCACCGGCTCCGGTGTCTCCGGTCTGTGGCTGCTGCGCGGCATGGCCCCCGACGGCGTGCTCACGACCATGGACGCGGACCCCGAGCACCAGCGGCAGGCGCGCGGCGCCTTCGCCGACGCCGGGTACCCGTCGGGCCGGGTGCGGCTCATCGTGGGCAGCGCCCTCGACGTGCTGCCGCGGCTCGCGGACGGCGCCTACGACCTGGTGCACCTCGACGCCGACCCGGCCTCCTACGACACCCAGCTCACCGAGGCGCTGCGCCTGCTCCGGCCCGGCGGCCTCGTGGCCGTCAGCGCGCCGCCCGCGCTGCGGCTGCCGGGAACGGGCGAGCGCGATCGCGCGGCCCGCAGCTGGGAGGCCGTCACCGCGCGCCTGCGCGACGCCCCCGACCTCGTTCCGGCCCGGGTCGACCCGGCCCTCGTGGCCGCGGTCAAGCGGGCCTGACTCCTCCGGCAGCCGGGAAGGGCCCATGAACGTCCACGACTTCTACACCGCCGACCTGCGACGCCAGGAGTCCGACGAGGTCACGTTCGGCGACGGCTGGACGCTCTCCGACGACCCGCCGGCGACCTACCGCGTCAGCTGGGTGGCCGACACCGGCGAGCTGTACACGGTGCGGGAACCGCACCCGGGTGGCCTGCTGGCGCGGTACCTCGACCAGCTCGGCGTGGAGCAGGCGGACGTCGACGAGCTGACCGTCGAGGTGCTGGGCAGCTACGCCGACCGGGAGGCGGTCGAGGCGGCGCTGCAGGGCTGGCCCGAAGCCATGATGGAGAAGGACTCCCTGCGGTGGGTCCGGGCGGCGGCGGCCAGCCCGGCTGGCTGACCCGCAGCGCTGCCCCCGGAACGACCGAGGCCGGCACCCTGCGCCCTGGTGGGCGCCGTGGTGCCGGCCTCGGTACGGGTCCGGAAGGTCAGCTGACGACGGCCTTGAGGGCGTCCCCCAGCATGCTGGCTTCCTCCGGCGAGAGCTCGACGACAAGGCGCCCGCCGCCTTCCAGTGGAACGCGCATGACCAGCCCGCGCCCCTCCTTGGTGACCTCGAGCGGGCCATCGCCCGTCCGCGGCTTCATGGCCGCCATCGGTGCTCCCTCCGTCGTGCTGTGGGTGTTGGAGCCAGGGCCTCGCAGGCCTGCCGGGCGGCACGCTGCGACGGACCGGGACAACTGACCTGACCATCATCCCAGATGGCAGGCCCGGGTGTCGCATGCGCCCTGCAGGACGTGGGGACGACGCTCAGCCGTTCACCCCTTCAGCGGCAGGTCACGAAGGGCGGCGCGCGCTTCCGCCCAGTGGGCCCAGCGCCGCAGCGCCCACCGCGCGGCGAGTGCCGTGGCGGCCGCCCCGCCACATCGCCAGGCGACCCGGCCGACGGCGCCGAGCGGCACATCGAGCTCCTCGGTCCACGTGAACCGGCTGCGGTCCGGGCCGAGCGGATCCACCGCGAACGTGCCCGTCCCACGCACCACGCGGCCGGTGTGCAGCACGTCGCAGCGGCCCTCCGGGTCCCAGCGGGTGATGCGCATCGAGTCGACGAACGCCAGCGGCCCGATCCCGGTCACGGCGCGGATCCCGTCTCCGACGGCGCGCCCGCTCCCCTCCGCGGTGACCCGGGTCAGCGGCATCCACTCGCCCTGCCGCTGCCAGTCGGTGACCGCCGCGAACGCGGTCGACGCCGGCACCGCGGCGGTGACCGAGGCGGTGACCGTTCGACGCGTCACGCCCGCGGGGCGTCGGGCGTGTCGGTGTCGTGCGCCGCGTCGGGGTGCGTGGCGGGGTCCGCGCGCGGGAAGGCGGCCGCGGCGGCGCGGCGGGCCGCCTGTCGGGCGGCCTCCAGGGCTGCCTCGACCGCGACGCGCTCCCGGAGCGCGGCCGCGGACCGCGGGTCGGGCGCCGCGGGTGCGGCGGGCGGCTCGGCGGGTGGGCTCTCGGCGGAGCGGCTGCCGTTCGCGGTCGTGACGGCCGTGGCGCGCCAGGCGGCAGCCGCCCCCGGGCTGCCTGCGGCCGGCTCGGTCCCGGGCTGCGCGGCCGGCGCCAGGGGCCCCTCCTCGGGCGCCGCCCGGGCCTCCGCCAGCTCCGCGTCGCGGGCGGCGAGCTCCCCGGCCAGCCGCTGCAGCACCGCGTCGACCTCGGTCATCCGATAGCCGCGCAGCCCCACCCCGAAGCGGGCGCGGCGCAGATCGTCGGGCTCGAGCCGCCCGCCGGGAAGGCCATCGCCCGGCCGGTCGCCCGGCTCCGGCTCCCCACCGTCGACCCGACCGACGACGTACGCGGCGGCGCCCACGACGACCAGGGCCACCAGCAGCAGCACGAAGAACCGGTACATGGGATCGATCGTGCCACGCTGACCTGCATGTCCGGTGAAACACGCAGCCCAGTCCCCCCGGCCCGGGTCCGGCGTCCCGCCACGACGCGGCCCGCCCAGCAGCCGCTGCGGCTCGGCGCCAGGACGTTCGCACCCCGGCAGCTGCTGGTCATGGCCATCGTCAACCGGACACCCGACTCCTTCTACGACCGCGGCGCGACCTGGGAGACCGGCGCCGCACTGGACGCCGTCGCCAGGGCCCTCGACGAGGGCGCCGACATCGTGGACGTGGGCGGGGTCAAGGCGGCGCCGGGCGACGACGTCGACGCCGCGGAGGAGGTGCGCCGCACCGCGGACTTCCTGGCCGAGGTGCGCCGCCGCCACCCCGACGCGGTGCTGTCGGTCGACACCTGGCGGGCGGAGGTGGGACGCGCCGCGGCCGACGCGGGGGCGGACCTGCTCAACGACGCGTGGCAGGGCGCCGACCCGGAGCTGGCGCAGGTGGCAGCGGACACCGGGCTCGGGCTGGTCTGCACACACGCCGGCGGGTTGCCCCCGCGTACCCGCCCGCACCGGGCGCGCTACGACCCCGCGACGGGCGGGGTGGTGCCCGACATCCTCCGGACGGTCACGGGGCTCGCGGAGCGCGCCGTGGCGCTCGGCGTCCGGCCCGACGGCATCCTCATCGATCCCGGCCACGACTTCGGGAAGAACACGCGGCACTCCCTCGAGGCGACGCGCCGGCTGGGCGAGCTCGTGGCCACCGGCTGGCCGACGCTCGTCGCCATGTCGAACAAGGACTTCGTCGGCGAGACGCTGGACGTGCCGCTGGAGGGCCGCGGGCCGGGAACGCTCGCGGCCACCGCGGTGGCCGCGTGGCTGGGCGCACGGGTGTTCCGCGCGCACGACGTCGCGGGGACGCGGCAGGTGCTCGACATGGTGGCCGCGATCCGCGGTGACCGGGACGTCGCCGTCGCCCGCCGCGGCCTGGTCTGATCCGCCCGGTCAGCTCTCCGGGTCGGCCACGGTGGGCCACGGCAGCAGGTCCGGTCGGTCGACGTCGGCCTCGAGCACCTGGCCCGGGTCCGGCTGCCGCTCGGCCGGGACACCGATGAGCTCCTCGACCGCGTCGAGGGCAGCGTCGACGTCCGTGGCCCAGCGCAACTCGCGCAGCGCGTGGCGGCCGACGAAGCGCCGGTCGAACAGGTGCTCCAGCAGGTCCTGCAGCGGCCCGAAGTCCCCGTACGGGTCGAGGATGACGACGGGCTTGTCGGAGAGCCCCAGGGTGCGCGCGACCCAGACCTCGAAGAGTTCCTCCAGGGTGCCGATGCCGCCCGGCAGCACGAGGAACGCGTCGCTGCGGCGGTCCATCTCCGCCTTGCGGATCCGCATGTCGCTCACGACGAGGAACTCGTCAGCGTCCCGGTCCCCCACCTCCCGCACCAGCAGGCCCTCCGGGATGACCCCGGTCGTATGTGCGCCGGCCTCCCGGGCGGCGCGCGCGACCCCACCCATCATCGAGATGTTGCCGCCCCCGCTGACCAGCCGGTGGCCGCGGGCGGCGAGGGCCGCCCCGACCCGCTCGGACAACTTCACGAGCCGGGGGTCGATGCCCTCGGAGCTGGAGCAGAAGACGCAGATGCTGGCCAACAGTCCTCCGACGGGTGGGCGGTCGGCCGGGTGCCGTCCTCCCGTCCAGCCTAGTGAGCCGGGCGGGCGCGGCCGTCCGGTGCCCGGGTGACGCCGCGCCGCACCGTACCCCCGACGCGCTCCGTGGCCTCGGCCTCGCTGCCCTCCTCCCAGGCGGCCACGATGACGTCCACCGCCTCGGACACGTCGTCCGTCAGCGTCAGCAGGCCCAGGTCCGCCTGCGACACGTAGCCGGCCGCCTGCACGTTGTCCGACAGCCAGGTCAGCAGCCCCGACCAGTAGGCGGTCCCCAGCAGCACCACGGGGAACTCGTTGACCTTGCGGGTCTGGACCAGCGTGAGCGCCTCGAACAGCTCGTCCAGCGTCCCGAAGCCGCCCGGCAGGATGCAGAAGGCCTGCGCATATTTCACGAACATCGTCTTGCGGGCGAAGAAGTACCGGAAGTTGAGCCCCAGGTCGACCCAGTCGTTGAGCTGCTGCTCGAACGGCAGCTCGATCCCCAGCCCGACGCTGAGCCCGCCCGCTTCGTTCGCGCCCCGGTTGGCGGCCTCCATGACCCCCGGGCCACCCCCGGTGATCACGGCGAACCCGGCCCGGGCGAGCGCGCCGCCCAGCTCGCGGCCCAGCGCGTAGTCCGGGTGGTCGACCGGGGTGCGGGCGCTGCCGAAGACGCTCACCGCGCGAGGGAGCTCCGCCAGCAGGCCGAAGCCCTCGACGAACTCCGACTGGATCCGCAGCACGCGCCACGGGTCGGTGTGGACCCAGTCGCTGGGCCCGCGGCGGTCCAGCAGCCGCTCGTCGGTGGTGCTCTCCTGCACCTGGTCGCGCCGCAGGGTCACCGGCCCCCGCTGCTTCTCGGGGACGCCTGCGTGCCGGACACCTTCGGGGTCGATGGAGGTGGTCATGGGGTCACGCTAGCGAGCCGCACTGGGCGTGGTGGTCCGATCCGCAGCGCGGGTAGGCCACGCCCCATGGCTGACACCGCGATCTTCGACGTCGACGGCACGCTCGTCGACAGCAACTACCAGCAGGCACTGTCCTGGTTCCGGGCCTTCCGGCGGTTCGACATCACGCTGCCGGTGTGGCAGCTGCACCGCGCGATCGGCATGGGCGGCGACAACCTCGTCCCCTACGTCGCCGGCGACGACGTCGAGAAGCGGCACGGCGACGCGCTCCGGTCCGCCCAGCAGGAGGAGTACGGCGAGATGATCGGCGAGGTGCAGCCCTTCGCCGACGCGCGGCGGCTGCTCGAGGAGGTGAAACGGCGCGGGTTCCGGCTGGTGCTCGCCAGCTCCGGGCACGCCGACAAGGTCGACAAGTCCCTGGACCTGCTCGGCGGCAAGGACCTCGCCGACGCCTGGACGACCTCGGAGGACGCCGAGCACAGCAAGCCGAGCCCCGACCTCGTGCAGACCGCGATGAGGAAGGTCGGCGCCACGGCGGGCGTGATGATCGGCGACTCGGTGTGGGACATCAAGGCGGCCGAGAAGCTCGGCGTGCCCACCCTGGCGGTGCTCACGGGGGGCTTCTCGCGGGAGGAGCTGGCCGAGGCCGGCGCGCACGCGGTGTTCGGCTCGTTGGGCGAGCTGCTCGAGGCCCTGGACTCCACGCCGCTGGCGACCGCCGACTGACGGGCCGGCAGGAGCGGCCGGCCCGCGTCGGCCGCTCCCCCGCGTCAGCTCGCGAAGACGTCGATCGCGTGCTTGCAGAACGCCGGGAGGTCGTCCGGCTTGCGGCTGGTGACCAGCGTGTTCGGGCCGTTGCTGTCGACGGCGACCTCCTGGTCCACCCAGGTCGCGCCCGCGTTGCGGAGGTCGGTCTGCAGGCTGGGCCAGCTGGTGAGGGTGCGCTGGGACACGACGCCCGCCTCCACGAGCGTCCACGGCGCGTGGCAGATCGCGGCCACCGGCTTGCCTGCGGTGAAGAAGGCCTGGGCGAAGGCGACGGCGTCCGGCTTCGTCCGCAGGAAGTCGGGGTTCGCGACGCCGCCCGGCAACACGAGGCCGTCGTACTCGTCGACGGCGGTACTGCCCACGGTGACGTCGACGGGGAAGGTGTCGCCCTTGTCGAGATGGTTGAACGCCTGGATCTCGCCGCTGTCGGTGCTGACGAGGACGGTCTCGGCGCCGGCGTCGCGGAGCGCCGTCCAGGGCTCCGTCAGCTCGACCTGCTCGACGCCCTCCGGGGCGACCAGGAACGCGATCTTCTTGCCCTGCAGGGTGGTGCTCACGGCTGCTCCTTCACGGGTGCTGGGGTCGACAGTCCCCTACCCACCGGACACCCCGCCGCACGCGCGGATCCACGCTGAAGTTGCGTGAGCAATCACTTGTCGGGCCCCGCGGGCCGGACCGCCCACCGGGCCCTGCCCCGCTGTCAGGGTCGCCGCCGGAAGGGTAGGAAGGAAGCATGGCCAACGAACAGTCCGTCCTGCAGACGGTCCCCACGCAACTTTTCATCGGCGGCCGCTGGGTCGATGCCAGCGGCGGCGCGACGCTGCCGGTCAGCGACCCCTCCACCGGCGAGGTGCTCACCTCCGTCGCCGACGGCACGCCCGACGACGCGAAGGCCGCGCTCGACGCCGCCTGGAACGTGCAGGCCGAGTGGGCCGCGACCGCACCCCGCGAGCGCGGGGAGATCCTCCGCCGGTCGTTCCAGGCGATGATGGACAACGTCGACGAGCTCGCGACCATCCTCACGCTCGAGATGGGCAAGTCGCTCAAGGAGAGCCGCGGCGAGGTCGCCTACGCCGCCGAGTTCCTGCGCTGGTTCTCCGAGGAGGCCGTGCGCATCCACGGCCGCTACATGCACGACACCAGCGGCAACGGCCGCATCCTCACGATGCGGCAGGCCGTCGGCCCGGTGCTGCTCATCACGCCCTGGAACTTCCCGGCCGCCATGGGCACCCGCAAGATCGGACCGGCCGTGGCCGCCGGCTGCACCATGATCGTGAAGCCCGCCAAGGAGACGCCGCTGACGATGCTGCGGCTCGCGCAGCTGATGGCCGAGGCGGGCCTGCCCGACGGCGTGCTGAACGTGCTGACGTCGTCCAGCGCCAGCGCGATCACCGCCCCCCTGCTGGAGGACCCGCGACTGCGCAAGCTGTCGTTCACGGGCTCCACCGAGGTCGGCCGGATGCTGATGGGGAAGGCCGCGCCGAACCTGCTGCGGCTCTCCATGGAGCTCGGGGGCAACGCGCCCTTCCTCGTGTTCGAGGACGCGGACCTCGACAAGGCCGTGCAGGGCGCGATGGACGCCAAGATGCGGAACATGGGCGAGAGCTGCGTCGCGGCGAACCGGTTCCACGTCCACTCCTCCGTCGCCGACGAGTTCGCGGCGCGGCTCGCCGAGCGCATGGGCGCGCTGAAGGTCGGCCGCGGCACCGAGGACGGCACCGACGTCGGCCCGCTCATCAACGCGGAGCAGCGTGCCACCGTCACCGAGCTGGTGCAGGACGCGATCGCGAAGGGCGGCAAGGTGCTGACCGGCGGCGAGGTGCCGGACGGGCCCGGCTTCTTCTACCCGCCGACGGTGCTGGCGTCGGTGCCGCGGGAGGCCCGCATCTTCTCCGAGGAGGTGTTCGGGCCGGTGGCGCCGATCACCACCTTCGAGACCGAGGAGGAGGCCGTCGCCCAGGCGAACGACAGCGAGTTCGGCCTGGTGGCCTACGTCTTCACGGAGAACGTGCACCGGTCCGTCCGGGTCACCGAGGGGATCCGCGCCGGCATGATCGGGCTCAACAAGGGCCTGGTGTCCAACCCGGCGGCGCCGTTCGGCGGCGTGAAGGCCAGCGGCTTCGGCCGCGAGGGCGGCTTCGAGGGGATCGACGAGTACCTCGAGGTCAAGTACGTCGCCGTCGACGTGTGACAGCCGACTGACGCAGCGGCCCGTGGGGGCGCCGGGGCTTCCCGACGCCCCCGCGGCGCGTTCACCGGTCGGCCAGGTACGCCCGCCAGCCCCCGTACGCGGTGATGTCCGCCGCCGGGTCGCCGGGCCCGGCGGCGAGGAAGCCGGGCACGACCGCCCCGTCGTCCAGCCCGACGCCGCCCAGCGCCAGCGGCGGCGCGATGCTGGCCAGGAGGCCGGCCACCGCCCCTGCCGGCAGGTCCCAGACCTCCACCTCGATGCCCGCCGCCGGCCCATCGCCCGTGCGGACGAGGCCGGGGCGGGGCAGGGGGCCCGGCACCCGGTACATGCGGTAGCCGGCCGCCGTGCGGGCGCGCCGGTCGAGCGTGCCGCCGGCTGCCACCAGCGCGGCGTTGAGCGGCTGCCCCGTGAGGTGCGCGCCACTCACCGCGACGAGCGCGCGCTCCGGGCCAGCGGCCAGCTCGGCCACCGGTTCGCCGACGAAGCGGGCCGCCAGGTCGAGCAGCGGCCCGTCGGAGAACGCGGGCCCCAGGAACTGCACCCCGAACGGCAACCCGTCGGACCGGTGTCCCGCCGGCACGGCCACGGCAGCGAGGTCCAGCAGGTTCACCGCGTTCGTGTAGGTGCCGAGCCGCGCGTTCGCCCCCACCGGGTCGGCCCGGACCTCGGCGAGCGTCGGCTGGTCGGGCGTGACGGGCAGCAGCAGCGCGTCGATGCCCTGCCACACCGGCGCGAGCTGCGCGGCGAGTTCCGTCAGCCGGTGGAGGCCGCGGAACGCGTCCGCCGCGGTGAGCGCCTGCCCGCCCCGCACGATCGAGCGGACGGTGGGGTCCAGGTGCGGCCCGTCGGGCTCCAGCAGATGCCCCACGGCGACCAGCCGCTCCGCCGGCCACGGTCCCTCGTAGAGCAGCCGCGCGGCCTCCAGCAGCGGCGCGATGTCGACGGGCACCAGCCGTGCCACGTCCCCCGCCCGCGCGACGGCGGCCTCGAAGGCCTCCCGGTGGGCGGGCGCCAGGTCGGCCAGTGCGGCCGGGACCCCGACCACCTGCATCCGCCGGGCGACGCCGACGGGGCGCACCACGGGCGCCGGCCGTGACCACGGGTCCGCCGGGTCGTGCGCCGCGAGGACGCCCAGGGCGGCGCGCCCCTCGGCGACCGTGCGGGTCAGCGTCGTGACGCAGTCCAGCGACCGGCAGGCCGGCAGCAGCCCGCGGGTGCTGACGAGGCCCCGCGTCGGCTTGATGCCCACGAGCCCGTTGAAGGCCGCGGGGACGCGGCCGCTGCCCGCCGTGTCCGTGCCGAGCGCCAGCGGGACGACACCGGCGGCGACGGCCACCGCGCTGCCGGAGCTGCTGCCGCCCGACACGTGCCGCGGGCTGGCCACGCTCCAGCAGGCACCGTACGGGCTGCGCGTGCCGACCAGCCCGGTGGCGAACTGGTCCAGGTTCGCTTTCGCCACGGGCACCGCCCCCGCGTCCAGCAGCCGCTGCACGGCGACGGCGTGGGCGGCGGCGGGCGCGGTGAGCGTGGGACAGCCCCCCGTCGTGGGTATCCCGGCGATGTCCAGCGAGTCCTTGACGACGAACGGCACCCCGGCCAGCGGCCCCGGCCCCGGCCGCAGGGCGGCGAGCTCGTCGTCGGTCAGCACGTGCGTGAACGCCGGTTGCCGGCAGGCCAGCGCCCGGTCCCGGGCGGCCAGCACGTCGGCGGGCAGGTCGAGCTGCACGCCCGTCGGGGCGGTCACGCGGCGCCCTCCCGGCGAGCGCGGGCGGCCTCGGCCCACCGGCCCCGCTCGGCGTCGAACGCCGCCCGGCGCCGGCTGCGCAGGCCGGCGATCTCCGCCGCGTGCTCCGCCTCGAGCGCGGCGACCTCCCGCAGCGAGAACGTCGCCGACCGGACCACCAGATCCTCCGTCCCGGCCTTGATGGCCGCCCGTCGCTCGAGCAGCTCCTCGGCGCTCACCGCCTCGAACCGCAGCCGGTCGAACGGCCGCAGCAGCCAGGGGACGGGGTCCCGGTCGCAGGTCCCCGGCCGGCGCCAGACCGGCACGGTGCGCCCGACCAGCTGGTAGCCGCCAGGACCCTCCATGCCGTAGACGCACAGGTACACGCCGCCGATGCCCACCGCGTTCTCCGGCGTCCAGGTGCGGGCCGGGTCGTACTTCGTGGTGACGAGGCGGTGCCGCGGGTCCAGCGGCACGGCCACGGGGGCGCCGAGGTAGACGTCCCCGAGCCCCACCACCAGGTAGGTGGCGGCGCGGACGACGTCGAAGACCTCGTCGCGGGCGGCCAGGTCGTTGACGCGGCGGATGAACTCCACGTTGTCCGGGCACCAGGGCGCGTCCGGCCGCACCGACGCCTGGTAGCGCCGCATCGCCTCGTGCGCCCGTGGGTCGTCGAGCGCGAGCGGCAGCGTCACCTCCCGCACCGGCAGCGTCACGCCCGCCGGGTCGGGCAGGTCCGCCAGCGCCTCGGCCAGGGCGCCCACGATGCGCGGCACCGAGGTGCGCGTCGGGTCGACCTTCAGCAGCAGCGACCGCACGCCCTCGACCAGCTCCTGGATGCCGGGGGGTGCGATCTCCCGGAGCCGCTCGGCGAGCAGGTGGATCCACACCCGCACCGTCAGGTCCAGCGCGTCGGGCCCCGCCTCCACCAGCAGGTGGCGCTCCCCCGACCAGCGCACGGTCACGGCCGGGGCGGTGGCCGTGGCGCCGCGGGCCAGCAGCACGGCCGGGCGCAGGTCCACGGGCGCCGGGACCGGCTGCGGCGCGG
>JAOPWU010000198.1 GCA_025965515.1 Mycobacterium sp. | reverse complement strand
GCTGTCGAGGGAGGTAGGAACGCGCACAGGCGCGCCGAGCACCCCGCACGCTTGGCGCAGGGCGGCACGGGTAGCACTCGCAGGGCCGTTACGCAGCACCCATCGAGAGGCACCTCATGCTGGCGCTCATCCTTTTCTTGATCATCCTGTGGATCGTCGCGGGCATCGTGGGTGCCGTCATCCACGGCCTCATCTGGCTGACCGTCCTCGCCGCGATCTTCTTCGTCGTCACGCTCGTCTTCGGCGGCAGCCGCCTCGGGTCCCGCAGCCGCCGCTGACCTGAGGCCGGCCTGACCCCCGGGGGGTGCGCCGGGGGGTCGTCCGCGGTGGACTGCCCGGATGCAGGGTGGTGGCGACGCGGTCCCCGCTCGCTGGGAGCGGCTGTTCGCGGACCTCGACCAGCAGTGGCAGGCCGCCCAGGACCGCGAGCTCGAGGCGGACGTCGCCGAGCGCGTGCGGGCGGAGCGGTCGCGTGTCGGCGTCGCGGACCGGTTGCGCGCCGCCGTCGGGACGTCGCTGACCGCAGGCACCGCGGTGCCGGACCTGGTCGTGGCGGGCGTCCTGGTCGCCGCCGGGCCGGACTGGGTGCTGCTGCGCGACGAGGGGCGGGCCGAGTGGCTGCTCCCCACGGCGGCCGTCACGTGGTGGCAGCGGCTGGGCCGGGCTGCGCGCCCGGTGGCGGGCGGCGAGCACCCCTCGGCGCGGCTGGCCCGCGGCCCCTCGCTCGCCGGCATGCTCCGCAGCGTCGCCCGCGACCGCAGTCCGGTGACCGTCGTCCTCACCGGCGGCCTCACCCTGCAGGGCACGGTCGACGGCGCGGGCGCGGACGCACTCGACCTCGCCGAGCACCCGGCGGACGCGCCGCGCCGGGCGGGCGCCGTGACGGGCGTCCGGGTGGTGCCCTTCGCCGCCCTCGTCGCGCTGCGGCGCGGGCCCTCGCGGGCCGCCGGCTGAGCTCCGGCGTCAGTCCGCCGGGAGCGGCTCGCCCCCGACCAGCGGGTGGCTCGCGACGAACGCCTCGGTCTCCGCGTACATCCGCTCGATGTAGCGCTCCAGCTCGGCGGCCTCGATGCGCCACTGCCCACGCCCGCCGATCTTGATGGCCCGCAGGTCACCGCTGCGCACCAGGGCGTACGCCTGGCTGGCCGAGATGTTCAACACCTCGGCGACGTCCGCCAGCTGCAGGAACCGGGCCATCGCGCGCTCCTCGTCGAGGGGGTCGGGGCCCATCGTCGCACCCGGTTGCCTGCGGTGGCGCCCGTTCGCCTGTCGTTGGGGACGGCCGCAGAGCCCGGATGTCACCGGGGCGTCCCCCGGCGGCCACCGGCCCGACAGCTGAGCGTCGGCCGCGCGCCCGATGCGGGCAGCTGAGATCCCGCCCCCGACGCGGCCCGGGGACCCTGGCCCCCCGGCCGGGCGCGTCGGACACTGCGCCGGTGGGCCCGCGGGCCACCGGTCGCCGAGGGCCCACCCAGGGCCGACCACCCCGAGGGGGAGCGCGTGCACAGGCAGGAACGGCGGTGAGCCCCGTGGTGTCCCCGGCACGGTCGGCCGTCGGCTCGCGGCCGTACCGGGCGCCGCTCGTGCCGGCCGCCACCCGGCTGGCGCGCCCCCGCTGGCGCGACGGGCGCCTGCTCGCGGGCGTCGTCCTGGTGCTCGCCAGCGTCGCGCTGGGCGCCCGCACGGTCGCCGTGGCCGGGCACACCAGCCCCGTCCTGGTGGCGGCCGCCGACCTGCCCGCCGGGCACCGGCTCACCGCGGCGGACCTGACCGCGCTGCCGGCCCGGCTGGACGGCCGCGCCACCGGCCGCTACCTCGCCGCCGGGGCCGCGTCGCACGTGGTGGGGCAGGTCCTGCTGCGCGACGTGGGGCGCGGCGAGTACCTCCCCGCCGCCGGCGTCGCCCCCCGCCCGGAGCAGCCCTGGCGCGACGTCCCCGTGCAGGTGCCGTCCGGGCTGCTCCCCGCCATCGGCGCGGGCAGCCGCGTCGACCTGCTGGTCGCGACCAAGGGCTCGGGCGACGCCCGGGGGACCACCCGCCCGCTGCTCGCCGACGTGCCCGTCCTCGCCGTCCGCGCGGCGGGCACGGGGGACAGCACCGTCCGGCTGCGGGTCCCCGTCGCCGACGTGCTGCCCGTGCTGGCGGCGACGAACGGCGGCACCCTGCTGCTGGTCGCGCAGCCCGCGCTCGGTGCCCCGGGCAGCCTGCCGGACGCCCCCAGCGCGGCCGACGCCACCCTTCCCCTGCTCGGTTCCTCGGCGGTCGGCCCGCCCGTCCGCGCTCCGGCCCCTGTCCCGGCCGCCACGACCCCGGCTCCCGCGGCCGGCGCGTCGGCCGCCCCGCCAGGCTCCCGGCCGACCGTCCCCGCCGCGGCGCCGTCCGGGCCATGACCGGGAGTGGCCGCCTGGCGGTGCTGGTCGCGGTCGACGACGAGCCCTCCGCGGTGGCCCTGCTCGCCACGCTCGAGGCCGAGCCCACCGTCGTGGTGGCCCGCCGCTGCGTGGACGTCGCCGACATGGTCGGGGCCGCCGCGGCCGGGATCGGCCGGGTCGCGCTCGTCTCGTCGGGCCTGCGGCGGCTCGACGGTGGGATGCTCGACCGGCTCCGGCAGGCCGACGTCGGCATCGTCGGGGTGGTGCCCGCCGCGGGAGACCCGGAGGTCGGCGAGCGGCGGCTGCGCCAACTCGGCGTCGCCCGGGTGGTCGGCGCCGGTGTGGGCCGCGCCGAGCTGACGACCGTGCTCCGCGCGGCAGCCGCGGGGATCCAGTCCCCCGGTGATCCCGGCCGGCCGGCCGACGTCGGCCCGGCGCGGATCCCGGCCCCGCAGCGCCCGGCGCCGGAGGAGTCGGCGCACGCGCTGTGGGCGGAGCAGGGGCAGGTCGTCGCCGTCTGGGGGCCGGCCGGGGCGCCCGGCCGGACCAGCCTCGCGGTGAACGTCGCCGCCGAGCTGGCCGCGGGCGCGGGCGTCACGCTGCTCGTCGACGCCGACACGTACGCGGCCTCGATCGCCCAGCTGCTCGGCATGCTCGAGGAGGCGCCGGGCATCGCGGCGGCCGCCCGGCTGGCCGACGCCGGCACGTTGGACGTGCCCGCGCTCGCCGGGTGCGCGCGGGACCTGGGCGGGGGCCTGCTGGTCCTCACCGGCCTGCCGCGGGCCGACCGCTGGCCGGAGGTCCGGGGGCCCGCCGCCGGCGTCGTGCTGTCGCGGGCGCGGGCCCTGGCGCCGTGGACCGTCGTCGATTGCGGGTTCTGCCTGGAGGACGACGAGGAGCTCTCCTACGACACCGTGGCGCCGCGCCGGAACGCCGTGACGCTCGCGGTGCTCGAGGAGGCCGACGTGGTCCTGGTGGTGGGCGCGGCGGACCCCGTGGGGATCGCCCGGCTGCTCCGGGGGCTCGACGAGCTGCGGGCCGCCGTGCCGGGTGCGACGCCGCTCGTCGTGCTCAACAAGGTGCGGGGCAGTGGCCCCGCGGGGGCCGTGGCGCGCGACGCCGCGACGCTGCTGGCGCGGCACGCCGGGATGACCCCCGCGGCCACCGTGCCGTACGACGGGCCGGCCTTCGACGCGGCCCTGGCTGCCGGGCGCACGCTCGCGGAGTCCGGCAACGCCGGCCCCGCCCGCTCCGCGATCGGGGAGCTGGCCCGGTTGCTCACGCTCCGGGCCGCCGCCCCCGTGCCGGCGCCCGTGCGGCGGGCGGGCGACACCGTCCCTACGATGCGCGGGTGACCCGGCACCCCCAGCCACCCGTCCCGGCCGCCCCGGTGACCGTGCTGCGTGGCCTCCTGCTCGACGCCTTCGGGGTGCTCGACGACACCGGCGGCACGCCCGGCGCCACCCCGGTGGCAGACGCGGCCGGCGCGCTGCGGCGGCGGGGCGTCCGCGTGGCGCTGGTGAGCAACGTGCCGGGTCCGGACGAGCTGCCCACGGCCTGGCGCGAGGTCGCCGACACCGTCGTCTGCAGCGGTGAGGTGGGCGTCGCCAAGCCCGATCCGGGCATCTACCGCACGGCCTGCGCGCGGCTGGCGCTGCCGCCGGCCGCGTGCGTGTTCATCGACGACTCCGGTGGGCACGTCCGGGCGGCAGTGGAGCTGGGCCTCGTGGGCGTCCACCACCGCACGGTCGAGGCCACGCTGGCGGAACTCGCGGTGCTCTTCCCCGGCTCAGGACGCACCGCACGGTAGGAAGCCGCAGGACCACGGAAGGGAGTCGGTGTGCCCGAGCGCCTCTCGCCCCGCGACGCGTCGCTGCTCCGCCCGGCCGACGCGCAGCAGGCGCTGCACGTCGGGTCCGTGGCCGTGCTCGAGCCGCCCGCGGGCGGGTCACTGCCCTTCGAGGCGCTGCTGGAACTCCTCGTGGAGCGGCTGCCGCTCCTGCCCCGGCTGCGGCAGCGGGTCCGGCAGGTCCCGGGGGGGCTCGGGCGTCCCGTCTGGGTCGACGACGCCGCCTTCGACCTCAGCTACCACGTCCGCCGGGTCGCGCTGCCGCCGCCGGGCACCGAGGCGCAACTGCGGGCCCTCGTCGCGCGGCTGCAGAGCCGGCCGCTGGACCCCGACCGGCCGCTCTGGGAGCTGTACGTCGTCGAGGGGCTCGAGCGGAACCGGGTAGCGCTGGTCTCGAAGACGCACCACGTGCTGGTGCACGGCCTCGCGGCCGCAGACGTGGGGACCCTCGTCCTGGACGTGACGCCGCAGCCGCGGCCGGCCCCGGCGGGCGACTGGGCGCCGCGGCCCGAGCCGTCAGCGGTGGGGCTGACGGTCGACGCGGTCGGGCGCCTGCTGCGCAGCCCCTTCGCCATGGCGGAGGTCGCCTGGGGTGCGGCCGCGGACGTCGGCCGCACCACGCGCGCGGTGGTCACCACCGCGGCCGGGCTGCTCGCGACGGCGCGGGCGACGGCCCGGCCCGCCGCGTCCGGGCCGCTCGGGGCGCCGGTCGGGGTGTCCCGGCGGTTCGCGACCGCGGTGGGCAGCCTGGCCGAGTTGCGCGAGGTCCGCGACCGGCACGGAGGAACCGTCCACGACGCCGTGCTGGCCGTGGTCGCCGGCGGCCTGCGGGCGTGGCTCCTGGCGCGGGGCGAGCCGGTGCCGCGCGGCCGGACCGTGCGGGTGCTGGCGCCGCTGTCCGTGGCCGGGGCGGCCGACGGCGCGACGGACGGGACGACGCAGCTGCCGGACCTGGCGGTGGCCCCGGGCGGGGAGGCGGTGGCCGCCTGCTTCGTCGACCTGCCGGTGGGGGAGGCCGATCCGGTCGTGCGGCTGCACCAGATCTCGTACGGCATGCAGGTCGCGCAGCAGGCCTACGAGCCGGTCGGGGCGCGCACGCTCGTCGCGCTGACCGGCCTGACCCCGCCGACGCTGCACTCGCTGGGGGCACGCGTGGTCAGCGGCATGGCCCGGCGCTTCTACAGCGTCGTCGTGAGCAATGTTCCGGGGCCCCAGTACCCGCTGTACGCGGCGGGCGCCCGCCTCGTGGCGCTGTACCCGGTGGTCCCGCTCACCCCGGGGCACCCGCTGACGGTCGGCGCCACCAGCTACGACGGGTCCGTGTTCTTCGGGCTGCTCGGGGACCGGGAGGCCATGCCGGACATCGACGTGCTGGCCGGGTGCCTCGAGGAGGCGCTCGACGAACTCGTGGACCACCGTTCGGTCTACTGATCGTTCACCTGATGAGGTGTCAGGTCACCCGTTCGGGTGCTGTCGCGACGAGATCCACAGGTCGAAGGATGAGGCAGGTCACCATCCAGGTGTAACCCACGCCACGCTGCGGTACAGCCCAACCGTTACCTCGGCGACACCGTTGCCCGCGGGAACGCGACCCGTCCGACGGAGCCACCGCTCCGTCGAACGCAGCCACGGCCTGGCCCCGCAGTGGTGAAAGACCGACGACGAGCGGCCCGCAGTGACGCGGACGCCGAGGAGCGCAGCGATGACGGACGTTCTCGAGGGGCCGACGCCCAGCCGTCGGCGCCGCGCCGGCGGGGCGCGCACGCGGGTGCGCACCGCGGCGGTGACGCCGCTGCCGCCGCGCAAGCGGTTCGGCGTGGTGCTCGGCTCCGGTGGCGTCCTCGGGGCCGCCTGGACCGCCGGCGCGCTGGCCTCCCTGGAGGCCGCCCGCGGCATCGACGTCCGCGACGCCGAGGTCATCCTCGGCACCTCCGCGGGCAGCGTCCTCGCGGGTCTCCTCGGCTGCGGGATCGGCACCGCCGACCTGGTCGCCTTCCAGCGCGGCCTCCCGGTCTCCACGTTCCTCCCCGACTTCGATCCGTCCACCGACGTCGGCGGCGCCGTGCCGCGGCTGCCGCGCCCATGGGCCGGTAACCCGGGCCTGGTGCTGCGGCTGCTGCGCGACCCCCGCGGGCTGCGCCCCGTGACGGCGCTGTCCGGGCTGCTGCCGTCGGGCCGCGGCTCGCTCGGCCGCGTCGGCGGTCTCGTCGAGCAGGCCGTGGCTGTCGCCGCGGCCGACGGGTCGCTCACGGCGCGCGACGCCGGCTGGGCCGCCCACCCCGCCACCTGGGTGGTGGCGGTGGACTACGGCACGGGTCGCCGGGTCGTCTTCGGCCGCGAGGGCGCGCCCTCGGCCCGCCTCTCGCAGGCGGTCGTGGCGTCGTGCTCCATCCCCGGGTGGTTCGCGCCGCAGCGCATCGGCGGCCGCCGCTACATCGACGGCGGCGCCTCGTCGGCCACGTCGCTCGACCTGCTGACCGACGAGGGGCTGGACGAGGTCTTCGTCCTGGCGCCCCTGGCCGGCTTCGGGGTGGGCGGCTCGTCCAACCCGGTGGTGCAGGTGGAGCGGCAGGTCCGCCGCCTCGTGTCCCGGCGCCTCGCGACGGACGCCGCCCGGGTCCGTGCCGCCGGTACCCGCGTGACCATGCTGGCGCCGTGCCGCGAGGACCTGCGGGTGATGGGCATCAACTTCATGGACGCCACGCGCCGCATCGAGGTTCTCGAGTCCGCGCAGCTCACCGCCGCCCGGTTCCTGACGCCCACCGGTGGGGCGGCCGCGCCGGAGCTGTCCATCGCGGGCTGAGCCCCGCGCCCGTCCCCGCCGCCGCGTGGGGCAGGATGGTGCGATGCGGATCTACGTGCCCTCCACCGTGCCGTTGGTGGCCCGGGCCCTCTCCGCCGGGACGCTGCCGGCGGGGCTGACGGCCTTCGCCGTCACGCCCGGCATCCACGAGTGGTACGTCGAGGGTGACGACGAGGAACTCGAGTACGCCGCCACCAGCGCGGCGGCCCGGGGCAGTCTGCGGCTCGTCGACGCCGACCCGGGGGCGCTCCCGCGCCGCGTCGTCCTGGCCGCCGACGTCCCCGACGGGAGTGTCACCGTCCGGGACGACGAGGAGCGTGGCGCCATCCGCGTGGCCGACGCCATCCCCCTCTCCGCCGTCGTGAGCGCGCACGTGGACGGCGACGACGCCCTCGAGACGGTGGCCGCGGCAGCCTCGGCCGTCACCGCCGCCGACCTGGGGGACACCGACGCGGAGTTCACGGTCGACTCGGCCGACGGTTTCGAGCTGCTCTGGTACGCCACGCAGGAGCTGCCGGAGCTGCTGTCGGCCTGGGGCGTGGGCGAGCCCGGCGGCAGCTGAGGCGACTCAGCCCCGCGCCGCTGCGCCGGCCGGGTCGCGCACCTCGTCGGCGACGGCCACCTGCACGGGCACCGCGCGGCCGCCGCGCACCAACAACCCCCGACCCGGGGGCGCCGGCGCCGTGGGGCGCGGCACCGCGACGCCCAGCAGCTGGGAGGCGAGCGGCCCGTCCGGGGCCAGCAGCAGGCCGGCCCCGCTGCCCCGCACGTCCGCGCAGAAGCCGCGGTAGCAGCCGGCCAGCCCCTCATAGCTGCCGGCGACGACGACCGGTGCGGCCGGCTCCGTGAGCAGGTGGGCGGCCAGCACGTCGCCCACCGGCGCGTAGGCCAGGGCGTCCGCGTCGTCGACGAGCACCGCGGCGGCCCCACCGGCCAGCAGGGCCGCCACCTCCGCCGGGGACGGCGCCGGGTCCGTCAGCAGCGTGACGCCGGGCCGGTCGGCCAGCGCCCGCAGCGGGGAGGGCCGCGGCGCAAGGACGACGACCGGCGTGCCCTGCGCGAGCAGCCCCGCGGCGAGCGTCGCCAGTGCCGTGCTGCGCCCCGACCGCGGCGGCCCCGCGACGGTGAACCCGGGTCCGTCGCCGCCCGGCTCCACGGTCAGCACGCCCAGCTCGTCCCCGCCGGCCCCCAGCGGCAGACCGGGCCCGGTCGGCAGCCCGGCCAGCGCCCGCCGGGTCAGCCGCTGCGGCAGGGGGTCCACCCGCAGCGGCCGACGCCGCGCCGGGGCAGCCGCCAGGCTCGCCCGCCAGGCGTCCGCGAGCCGGTGCACGGCCGCGACCTGGGCGGCGCCGCTCGGCTGCCCGGCCGCCACGGCCAACTGCACGGCGGCGACGGTGGTGCGCCCACCCCCGGGTGCGGGCCCGACGTAGGTCCCGCGGCCGGGGCGCGCGTCGCGGGGCACGCTGCGGACGTCGATGCCGGCCAGCGCCGCGTCGGCCGGGTCGGGCAGCCGCAGCACGATGCGGGTGTCCACGGCCGCGCCGAGAGCGCCGGAGAGCACGGTGCGGTCACCGGTGACGACGACGCGCAGGCCGGCCGCCGAGCCGTCCGCGAGCAGCCCGAGCACGGCCGCGAGGCCGCGGCCCAGGTCCGCCTCGGCCAGCGGGCCCGCGAACACGTCCCACCGGTCGAGGAGCAGCAGCAGGGCCGGCAGCCGGCGCTCCGGCGGGACGGCGGCGTTGAACTCGGCGAGGTCGGCGCAGTCGCCGTCGGCCAGGAGCCGGGCGCGGCGGTCCACCTCGCCGCGCAGCCGCTCGAGCAGGCGCCGGATCCGCTCCGGGTCCGTCCGGTCGACGACGGCCCCGCAGTGCGGCAGCCGGCCGAGCGCGGCCAGCGCGCCGCCCCCGCAGTCCACGACGTACAGCTGCACGGCGTCGGGGTGCGCGCGCGCCGCGGCCAGCGCGAGGGTGCGCAGCGCGGTGGTCCGGCCGGAGCGGGGGCCGCCCGCGACCACGAGCCCGCCGCCGCGGGTGAGGTCCAGCCGGAGCGGCGGCTGCGCCTGCTCGTCCGGCAGGTCGAGCAGCCCGACCGCGGGCCGGTCGTCGGGACCTGCCGGAAGCTCGCCGAGGGGCAGCACCGCGGGCAGCGGCGGCAGCCATGGCGGTGCCGCGGGCATGCCGGAGCGTCGGGCGGCAGCCGCGCGGACGGCGTCGACGAGCAGCGCCAGGTCGGTGGTCGGCTCCTCCGAGGGACCGGCTGCGGCGCAGGGCGGCTCGTCGGCGTCCGCCCGCCAGGCCCGCGGCGGCCCGGCGGGCTGCGCCACGGTTCGCCCGGACACCCGGGCGACCTGCACCGGCTCCACCGCGAGCGGACCCCGCCGGACGAACGCGCGGCCGGGCAGCCCCGGGGGGAGCCGCGCGGCGTCCGCAGCGTCGAGGACGTCCAGCGAGTCGGCCGGGTCGGTCACCCGCAGGCAGATCCGCAGCGCGGTGTTGGCGCGGATCTCCGCGGTCACCACGCCGGCGGGGCGCTGGGTGGCGAGCACCAGATGGACGCCGAGGCTGCGGCCGCGTCGGGCCACGTCCACGAGTCCGCCGAGGAAGTCGGGCAGCTCCTCGGCCAGCGCGGCGAACTCGTCCACCACCAGGACGACCCGGGGCATGCCGGGCGTAGCGGCCGGGTCGGCCCCGCGCAGCCGCCGTAGCGCGGGCAGGTCGGCCGCGCCCACCGCGGCGAGCAGCCGCTCCCGCCGCCGTACCTCCGCGTGCAGGGAGCGCAGCGCCCGAGCCGCCAGCGCCTCGTCCAGGTCGGTGAGGAGTCCGCCCACGTGCGGCAGCCGGCCGCAGGCGCTGAACGCGGCGCCGCCCTTGTAGTCGAGCAGCACGAAGCTCAGCGCCTCCGGCGGGTGCGTGGCGGCGAGCGACGTGACCAGGGTCTGCAGCAGCTCGCTCTTCCCGGCGCCCGTGGTGCCCGCCACGAGCACGTGGGGCCCGTCGGCGACCAGGTCGACCGTGAGCGGTCCGCCGGGACCTTGGCCGAGCACGGCCGGCAGGGCGTCGCCGGCAGCGGCGTCCCACCGACGGGTGATCGCCCCGGCCCGGTCCGCCCCGTCCGCGAGCCCCAGCAGCGACGCGAGCCGGACCGCCCGGGGCAGCGCCCCGGCGCCCTCGGGGCCGGCGTCGGAGAGCGGCGCCAGGCTGCGGGCCACCTGCTCGAGGCGGTCCGCGGCCAGCTGCTCGGCGAGGGCCGGGGCGCTCGGCGGGGCCTCGTCCCGCTGCAGGGTCAGGCCGCCCGCGGCGTCGACGACGGCGACGGCGCGGCAGCCGGCGGGCAGCAGCCGCGGTTCACCGGCGAGGCAGACCGCCCGGACGCCGGCCCGGGGGTCGGTGGCGAGCAGCGCCCGCCACAGCGCCGCCGTCTCCGGGTCCGGCGGGGTGCTGCCGTCCAGGAGGACGACGAGCCGGTCGGTCCGGGCCGGCACGCCGGGGCCGGGCGTGCGGGCCGCCGCGAGCCCGACGAGCGTGCGGGCCAGCGCGGCCG
>JAOPWU010000183.1 GCA_025965515.1 Mycobacterium sp. | reverse complement strand
TGTGGTCGCCCAAGCCCGCGACGTGATCCGTTCGAAGGTCGGCGACGGCGTGCTGGCCCTGCCCTCGGCCGCGTCGGTGGCTCCACGACTGGGTGACGCCGCGGGCATCGACGCCGTCCGCCAGGCGACGTTGGCCCTCACCTGCATCGCGAGCATCGCGGGCCTGCCGGCCGTATCGGTGCCATTGTCGACGGCGGATGGGCTGCCGACCGGAGTCGGCCTGATCGGGCCGGCGGGCAGCGACCGGGCCCTGATCGACCTCGCCGGTGCTCTGGACCTGGGGACCTTGCCCGGGAAATGAGAAGTGCCCCACCTGGTGAGGTGAGGCACTTCTGTTGTGCGCGCGGGGAGAGTTGAACTCCCACGTCCTTACGGACACACGGACCTGAACCGTGCGCGTCTGCCATTCCGCCACTCGCGCAGGAGTGCGGCTCAACACTAACAGACGGGTTCTGGCAGGCTGCCGGGGGCAGCACCCTGCGTGAGCGGGGACGAGGGCTGGACGAGATCGGAACGGGTAGCTGGTCCGCATACCATCGCGGCTCGGGCGAGTGGGACAGAAGGGACCGGACTCATGGGCGGACTGCAGCGCTTCGAGCGCCGGCTCTCTGACATGGTCGAGGGCGCTTTCGCGCGCGCCTTCAAGAACGGGGTCCAGCCCGTTGAGATCGGCAGCGCGCTCACCCGCGAGGTCGACGACCGCAAGGTGATCGGCCCGACGCACACGCTGGCGCCCAACCTCTTCACGGTGGAGCTGTCCGCCCGGGACTACGAGCGGCTCGAGCCCTACCTCACGCCGCTCTCGACGGAGCTCGGGACGATGGTCGCCGAGCACGCCTCGGAGTCCGGCTACAGCTTCACCGGCCCGCCCCAGGTGCAGCTCAGGCGTGACGACTCCATCGACATCGGCGTCTTCCGCATCCGCAGCTCGGTCGGCGGCGACACGGGCGGGGCGGCCCCGGCGCCGCTGCCCCGGTCGGGCGGCTCGGCCCGGGAACGGCTGCGTCAGGTCTCCAACAGCGCCCCGCCCGACGAGTGGCTGCCCGACGGTGCGCCGCTCGCCCCGCCGGGCCGGCCCGCCACCCGGCTGGGTGCCGCCCCGGGCTCCGGCGACCTGCAGGACGCCCGGTCCCGGACGGAGGGGAACCCGCGCCTGGTGCTGGCCGCCGGGGCGACCACCCGTTCCGGCAGGTCGGACCGCGAGCAGGCGCTGCCGCTCGACTCGGCCGTGACGCTCATCGGCCGCGGGAGCGACGTCGACCTGCAGCTCACCGACAGCGGCATCTCGCGGCGGCACGCCGAGATCCGCCGCGACCCCCGCGAGGGGCACGACGTCCTCACCGACCTGGGGTCCACCAACGGGACGCTGCTGAACGGCCGGCGCGTCGCGCAGGCCCGGCTGGAGGACGGCGACCGCATCACCGTCGGCAGCACCCACCTCGTGTACCGCAAGGACGGCGAGCACCCCCGCGACGCGGCGGACGGTGCCCGCGAGGGCGGCACCAGCGGCCGGTACGAGGCATGAACCATGCCTGACGTCGTCGTCCTCGCCCTCAAGCTGGCGTTCCTGCTCCTGCTCTGGCTGTTCGTGCTCGCCGCCGTGCGGACGATCCGGGGCGACCTCGCACCCGCGCGGCCCACCCGCCGCAGCAGCAGCGCCCCGGCCCCGGCGCGCCGCGCCCCTGCGCCGCCCCGGCGCCGCACCCGGCAGCCCACCCGGCTGGTCGTGACGGAGGGCAGCCTCACCGGCGCCACCCTGGAGCTCGCGGGGATGCCGCTGCTCATCGGCCGCGCGCCCGACAGCGCGCTCGTGCTCACCGACGACTACGCGAGCTCCCGGCACGCCCGGCTGTTCCCCCGCGAGGACCACTGGTTCGTCGAGGACCTGGGCTCCACCAACGGCACCTACATCGCCGCCCCCGGCGGCGGGATGAGCCGGGTGTCCTCCCCGACGCCCGTGCCGGTGGGTGTGCCGGTGCGCATCGGCAAGACGGTGCTGGAGCTGCGCACGTGACCCGCGGAGTCGCCCGGTGAGTCTGGTGCTGCGGACCGCCAGCCGCTCCGACGTCGGCCACGTCCGGCAGGGCAACGAGGACTCCGGCTTCGCCGGGCAGCGGCTCTTCGCCGTGGCCGACGGCATGGGCGGCGCCGCCGCGGGCGAGGTCGCGTCGACGGTCGTCATCGCCGCGCTCGCCGCGCTGGAGGACGACGTTCCCCCGGGCGACCTGACGTCAGCCCTCGCCGACGCGGTGGTGAACGCCAACACGCAGCTGCACGACATGGTCAAGGCGGACCCGCAGCTGGACGGCATGGGCACCACCGTGACGGCTGCGCTGTCGGTCGGCAGCCGGCTGGGGCTGGTGCACGTCGGCGACTCCCGCGCCTACCTGTACCGGGACGGCCGGCTCACCCAGATCACCCACGACCACACGTTCGTGCAGTCGCTGGTCGACTCCGGGCAGATCGACGCGGCGGAGGCGGCGCACCACCCGCAGCGGCACCTCATCCTCCGGGCGCTCGACGGCCGGGACGACGTGGAGCTGGACCTCTCGGTGCGCGAGGTGCGTGCGGGCGACCGGTACCTGCTGTGCACGGATGGCCTGCACGGGGTGGTGGGCCCGCAGACCATCGCCGAGGTGATGGAGCTGCCCGAGCCGCAGCAGGTCGTGGACACGCTCGTCGAGCTGGCGCTGTCCGCCGGCGGCCCCGACAACGTGACCGTCATCGTCGCGGACGTCGTGGACGTCGCGCAGGCGACGAAGGACGACGGCGCCCAGGTGGTCGGCGCGGCCGCCGCCGACGAGACCGCCCGCTCCGGGCTCGGGCTGCGCAGCCGCACCGCCGCCGGGCGCGCGGCGCTGCTGGGCCGGC
>JAOPWU010000135.1 GCA_025965515.1 Mycobacterium sp. | reverse complement strand
TCCAGGTCGCGTCCCGGTCGATGTGCTCACCGGGCTCGGGTGCCAGGGCGTCCACCTGCCGGCGCACCTCCGGCGGGGCCTCGGCGTAGGCCGCGAGGTCGGTGACCCGCAGGTAGAGCGGACTCGCCACCCGTCGGGAGGACGGCGAGTAGGGGCTGTCCTCGACCGGCAGCGTGGGCGCGGGCGCGTGCAGCGGGTTCACCAGCAGCAGTCCGGCGCCGGAGTGCCCCGCCCAGCGGGCGAGGTCGCCGAGGTCGCCGTAGTCGCCGATGCCCCAGGACGCCGCCGAGCGCACCGCGTAGAGCTGCGCCATCCAACCCCAGGCGCGGCCACCGGGCACCCCGAGCTTGGTGGGCACGACGATGAGCGGCACCGCCGCCGTCTCGCCGCCGCAGGCGAGGTGCAGCACGTGGTAGCCCAGCGGCATGTGCGGCGGCAGGGTCAGCGTCCGCTCGGCGCGGACCTGGCCCGCCACGGTCCGGCGGCCGCCGGCGTCCTCGTGGTCGCTGATCTCGATGGTGGGGCCGGAGCCCTCGAACTCGACCCATGCCCAGAGCGGCTGGCCCTCGGGCAGGTGCGCCGCGACCTCGCCGGAGTCGCCTTGCCGCACCACCACGACGGGCGGCAGCAGCCGCCCCCACTCGAGATCCTGCACGGCCGCGAGGGCCGCCGCCGGGTCGTCGACGTCGTGGCCGAGGGCGGCGAGCGCACCGCGCACCGCGGTGGGCGGGACGGGTATGTCGCGGCCGGCCCAGTCGGCGTAGCTGGTGGCGACACCCACCGCCGCTGCGAGCGAGCGGGTCGCTGCGTCGACGGGGGGCTGTCGCCCGGGCGAATGTGGTCCGTTCATGCTCATCGCGCGGCACCGTCCCCCCGGTGCGACGCCGCTAAGCGGCCCCGCGTCGTCCGATCGTCGCCGCCCCCACGAGGCGAGGAGCCCCTCATGGGGACGGGACCCCTTGCCCGCACCCTAGGTGCTGCCGTGGGCGGGTCCCAGGGGGACTCGGGCGACCGGTGGTCAGGGCGCCTCGTGGTGCAGCTGGCGTTCGACGTCCGCCAGGCCCTCCTCGAGGCGGTGCTGCTCGCGCTCGTGCTGCTTGAGTCGGGCGTCGAGCGCAGCCTGCTCCTCCTTCTCGGTGAGCACGCGGGCCTCGAGATCGATCTCGTGTTCCGCCGGCGGGTCGGCGAGCGTGCGCAGGCCGCCGGTGGCGCGCAGCACCTGCTCCTGGCGCTCCTGCTCGGTCTCCTGGATGCGCCTGGCGGCGGCGTCCACGACCGCGGTGTCCCCCGCCTCGTGTTCGTCGGAGCCCGGCCGGTTCTTCTGCTCGTCTGCCACGGCTGCTGCCTACCCCGGGCGTCCGCCGATCACGCCCCGGAGGGTCGCCGCGCACAGTCCGCGGGCAGCCGGCCCGGCAGGACGTCCTGCAGCGTCTCGGCGGACGGCCCGGAGTGCACGCCGTGCACGACCCCGCCGGGCCGGGACCCGGCGGACCCGAGCCACGGGCGCCAGCCGGGGTCCACGCGGCGGCTACCGAGGATCCGCCAGGCCACGCCGGTCGGGGCGGTCGGGGGCCCGGGCAGCCGCCAGCCGAGCTCGGCCAGCGTCCGGTCCGCCTTCCTGTGGTTGCAGTGGCTGCACGCCGCGACGACGTTCGTCCAGTCGTGCCGGCCGCCGCGGCTGCGGGGCACCACGTGGTCGAGCGATGTCGCGGGGCTGTTGCAGTACACGCAGCGGTGGCCGTCACGGGCCAGCACGCCGTTGCGGGTGAGCGGCACCGTGGCCCGGTACGGGACCCGCACGTACCGCGTGAGGCGCACGACGCTGGGGACCGCCACCGACACCGACGCGCCACGCATGCGGCCCGTGCCCTCCGCGACGGCGCTGGCCCGCCCGGAGAGCAGGAGCACCACCGCCCTACGGGCGGGGACGACCCCGAGCGGCTCGTAGCTCGCGTTCAGGACCAGGGCCTCGGGCACGCACGCCTCCCGGAGGACGGGAGCGCCCGACTGGCTGTCGGGGACGACGATCCCGAGCCGACTGGCTGTAGTGAATACGACGCGGCGCGATCTGGCGAGCACACCCCGTTCCCCGGCCCCGCGTCGCGGGGGCGCCCCCGCCGCGTCGGTAGCGTGCGGGCGTGCCTCTCCCCCGCGCCCTGCGCTACCCGCCCGCCGAGCCCACCGAACTCGTCGAGGACCTGGCGGGCCACCGCGTGCCGGACCCGTACCGCTGGTTGGAGGACGCCACCGATCCGCGCACCGTGGCCTGGTCGGCCGGCCAGGAGGCGCTGGCCCGGGAGGTGCTCGACGCGCTGCCGGGCCGGGACGCGACGGCCGCCCGGCTGCGGGCGCTGCTGGGCGGGGGCAGCGTCGGGGTGCCCGTGTGGCGCGGCGGCCGCGCGTTCAGCACCCGCCGCCGGCCCGCGGACCAGCACCCGGTTCTGCTGTGGCGCGACGGGGAGGCACTCGCCCGCCCGGTGGTCGACCCCGGCCGGCTGGACCCCTCCGGCGCCACGACGCTGGACGCCTGGTCGCCGTCGCGCGACGGCCGGTTCGTGGCGCACCAGCTCAGCGTCGGCGGCGACGAGGAACCGCTGCTGCGCGTCGTGGACGTGGCCTCCGGGGAGGTCGTCGACGGGCCCATCACCCGGTGCCGCTACGCGCCCGTCGCCTGGCTCCCACAGGAGCTCGACGGCGCTCCCGCGTTCTTCTACGTCCGCAGCCTGGCGCCCCACGAGTTGACGCCCGACGACCTGGCCCGGCCGGCCGGTGCGCCCCCCGCGGACCCGGAGACCGAGGCGCCGTTCCACCGCCGGCTGTGGCTCCACCGGGTCGGCACCCCGACGTCCGCGGACGTCCGCGTTCGCGGCCTCGGTGACGCGAACGGCATCGACACGGCCGTCGTCCCCGGTACCTACTTCGGGCTGTCCGTCAGCGCGGACGGCCGGTGGCTGGTCGTCAGCAGCAGCGTCGGCACAGCCCCGCGCACCGACGTCTGGCTGGCCGACCTGGCGGCGGACGACCCCGGCCGGCCGCGGCTGGTCCCGGTGATCCGCGGCGCCGACGCGGAGACCTCCGCCGCCGTCGGCTGGGACGGGCAGCTGTGGCTGTCCACCGACCTCGGGGCGCCCCGCGGCCGGCTGTGCGTCGCGGACCCGGCGGCGGTGGTCCGCGGCGACGTGGGCCCGGCCGACTGGGAGACCGTCCTGCCGGAGGACCCCACCGCGGTGCTGGCGGGGCACGTCCTGCTGCGGGGCCCCGCCGGCCCCGCGGTCCTCGCGCTGCGGACGCGGCACGCCGCCGCCGAGCTCACGCTGCACGCCGCCGACGGGACGGCCGGCGGCACCACGCCGGTGCCCGTGCCGGGCCTGGGCAGCGTCGCCGGGCTGACCGCCCGCCCGGAGGGCGGCACCGAGGCGTGGTTCGGCTGGACGGACGCCACCACGCCCAGCCGCGTGCACCGGTTCGACCTGGCAACCGGGCGCACCACCGTCTGGGCCGACGCCCCGGGCGCGGTGGCCCCGCCGCCCGTCACGACGACGGTGGCGACCGCCACGTCCGCCGACGGCACGACCGTCCGGATGACCGTGCTGGCGCCCGCCGGCGGCGGCCCCGGGCCGCGCCCCACCGTGCTCTACGGCTACGGCGGCTTCGGCGTTCCCATGAGCCCCGGCTACAGCGCCACCGCGCTCGCCTGGGTGGCGGCCGGCGGCGTCTGGGCCGTGGCGCAGCTGCGCGGTGGCAGCGAGGAGGGCGAGGACTGGCACCGCGCCGGCATGCGGGAGCGCAAACAGAACGTCTTCGACGACCTGCACGCCTGCGCCCGGGCGCTGCGCGACGGGGGCACCGCGGGGACGCTCGGCATCGTCGGCGGCTCCAACGGTGGGCTGCTCGTGGGCGCTGCGCTGACCCAGCGTCCGGAGCTCTACGACGCCGTCGTCTGCTCCGCCCCGCTGCTCGACATGGTCCGGTACGAGCTGTTCGGTCTGGGCCGCACCTGGAACGACGAGTACGGCACGGCCGCCGACGCCGAGGAGCTGGGTTGGCTGCTGTCCTACTCGCCGTACCACCGGGCGGTGGCCGCGGCGGCGCAGGGACCCGTCGCCTGGCCCGCCGTGCTCTTCACCACCTTCGAGGGGGACACACGCGTCGACCCGCTGCACGCCCGCAAGCTGGCTGCGGCGCTGCAGGCGGGGCTGGCCCCCGCTGCGGGGCCCGTGCTGCTGCGGCGGGAGTCCGACGTGGGGCACGGCGCCCGCTCGGTGGACCGGACCGTGGGGCTCGCCGCCGACCAACTGGTGTTCCTGGCCGCGGCGCTCGGGCAGGGCACGACCCCCGGCGCGGGGTAGTCGACAGGCCGGGGAGCGGCCCGGTTTGGGTTGGGGGCGCGTCTGCGGTAGGACCTTCGGGTGCCTGCCGCCCCCCTGACCCCGGTCCTGTCCGCCCCCGTCACCCTGCCGACGGGGCTGCGCAGCGACCTGGCGGCGGCGTGCGGGGCGCAACCCGGGGCGATGTGCCGGACGGTGTTCCACCTGACGCACAGCGACGCCGTCGCGGGCACCGCGGGGACGCTGCTCACGGTGCCGCTGCGGATTCTGCTCATCGCGGTGGTGGCGATCGTGCTCCGCCGCCTCGCGCGCCGCGTCATCGACCGGCTGGTGCGCTCCACCGTCGCCGGGTCCGGCCTGGAGCCGTTGGCCCGGGTGCGGGAGCGGGCCCGCGAGCGGCTGACCGGCAACGGCGAGGAGCACGCGCTGCCCGTCGGCCTGCGCCGTGCCCAGCGGGCCGAGACGACGGGGTCGCTGCTGCGCAACGTGGCTTCCGTGCTGATCTTCGGGGTCGCCTTCGTCCTGGTGCTCGGCGAGCTGGGCGTGAACCTGGCGCCGATCGTCGCGAGCGCCGGCATCGTCGGCGTCGCGGTGGGCTTCGGCGCCCAGAACCTGGTACGCGACTTCCTCACCGGGATCTTCATGATCCTGGAGGACCAGTACGGCGTCGGGGACGTCGTCGACCTCGGGAAGGCCAACGGGACCGTCGAGGCCGTCGGGCTGCGGACCACCCGGGTGCGCGACGTGGAAGGGACCGTGTGGCACGTCCGCAACGGGGACATCGCAGCCGTCGGCAACAAGAGCCAGGCCTGGGCGCGGGCGCTGATCGACGTGCCCGTGGCCTACGCCAGCGACCTGCAGGTCGCGCGGACCGTCATCAAGGAGGCCGCGGACGCGGTCTGGCGGGACCCCGACTACGCGCCGAAGATCTTGGAGGAGCCGGAGGTCTGGGGCACGGAGAGCTTCGAGGCCGATGGTGTCCTCGTCCGGCTGGTCGTGAAGACCGTGCCGCTGGAGCAGTGGGTGGTGGCCCGGGCGCTCCGGGAGAGCATCAAGAACGCGTTCGACGCCGCCGGGGTGGAGATCCCGTTCGCGCAGCGGTCGGTGTGGGTGCGGCACGCGGACGGCGACGGCGCCGACCTCGGGGTGGCCGTCACCCAGCTGCCCCGACCGGGCACCTCGGCCACGGCCCCGCTGCCGGTCCCGCAGCACGCGGGGGCGGCGGAGCAGGGCGGCGGCTGACCGCGCGTCAGCGTCGGGTCTTCGCCTTCCCCTTTCCGCGGCCGGCACCCTTGGCCGCGGCGGCCCGGCCGGCCGCATGGCCCTGCAGCCGGGGCCGGCGGGCGTCGGCGAGCAGCGCCGCCACCTCGGTGAGGAAGACGTCCCGCTGCGCGACGATCCCGGCGCGGTAGTCGGCGAACTCGCCGCTGACCGCGTCGTAGTGCGCCAGCGTGTGGTCGGCCAGCGCGAGGAAGTCGTCGACGACCGTCGGGCTCGCCTCGTCCAGGCGGAAGCGCCGCGGGATCGGCATGTCGATGTCGTTGCCGGCCGCACCCCGGGAGCCCGTGATGACGCAGCAGCCGCTGATCGCCGCCTCCCGCGGGATGCGGTCACGGCCGGGGTGCTCGCCGAAGTCGACGTAGAGCTTGGCCGAGGCCAACAGGTCGGCGACGCCCGCCTCGTCGAGCCCTTCGATGGGCTCGAAGGTCAGCCTGCCGTGGGCGGCCTCCCGCAGCTGCTGGGTGAAGGCCCTGCCCTTGCGGGGGTTGTAGAGCACCACGTCCCGCTTCGGGGTGGCGCCGCGCGCGGCGGCCTGGGCCACGAACCGGTCGGAGACGTAGTCGGTCAGCATCCGGGACCGGATCCCGCGCTCCCAGAGGAAGCCGCGCGCGTACTGCGACTGCGCGACGTGCTGGATGGTCGACCGAGGATCGGCCAGCACCCGCAGGAGCCCCGGGTCGTCCTGCGGCGCGGTCACGGGGGACCCGATCGACGTGAAGAAGTTGTCGACGCTCAGCCACCACTGGACCCAGCGGGCGTGCCCGAGGCCGGGCAGCTCGCCGGCGGTCTCCGGGTAGACGATGAGCGTGTCCGGCCGGTCGGGGATGGCGGTCACCACGGCGACGTCGTAGTGCGCGTACTCCGGCATGACCACGGAGCGGGTGCCGCCGTAGTACCAGATGGCGGCGTCGTGGCCCAGCCTGCGGGCAGCGTCGACCAGCTGGTGCAGGGCCTCGACACCGCCCGTCACGATGCCCTCCGGGCTCAGGACGACGAGCTTCATGGTCGGCGGCGCTCCTCTGCTGCTGTTGGTCGCCCACCCGGGCCGCGGGGCCGTGCGTGCGGTCCCATCGTCCGGATTCGGATGATGTTGAGGGGCCGCGTCAGGCGGGCGTGCCCGTGCGCTGCGCCCGTGCCTGCTGGTGGGGGTCGCCCCGGCCCTGCCGGACGGCGTCCGCGAGCGTGAGCGCCCGGGCGACCGCCTGGTGCATGTCGTAGTAGCGGAAGTCGCCCAGCCGGCCCGCGAAGAGCACGTCCGTACCGGCGGCCTGCGCCGCGTACGCCTCGTACAGCTCCTGGCTGGCCGCGTCGGACACCGGGTAGAACGGCTCGTTCACCGACGGCTCGTAGGCGGCGGGGTGCTCGTAGCTGAGCGTCGTGCCGGTGGCCTCGGCCGGGGAGAAGTGGCTGTGGTCGATCACCCGCGTGTAGGGCTCCGCGCCGGGGTGGTTGACGACGGCCACGGGCAGCTCCCGCCAGCGGCCGGGCACGTTCTCGAAGCGCAGGCTGCGGTACGGCAGCCGGCCGAGCGAGAAGTCGAAGTAGGCGTCGATGCGCCCCGTCCACAGGGTGCGCTCGCCGCGGTACAGCAGCGGCGCGCCGGCCGTCCCGAGGGCGACCGTGATGTTCGGGTGGTCCAGCATCCGCCGGACCATGGCCGCGTAGCCGTCCCGCGGGATCGCCTGGTAGGCGTCGCGGAAGTACCGGTCGTCGTAGCCGATGGCGACCGGCACCCGCGCCAGCACCGCCGGGTCGACGGCCTCGAGCGGCCGGCCCCACTGCTTCGCCGTGTAGCCGCGGAACACCGACTCGACGACGAACTCGCCGATGTCGCGCACGTCCGGGTCCGTCGACGCCAGGAGCCTGGCTACCGGGACCCGGGCGTCCGCGGGGAACTCGCGGAGCAGGGCCTCGCGCAGGCGGGGCGCCCGCTCCGGCAGCAGCGTCTCCAGCGACGTGAAGTTGAACGGCACGGGGACCAGCGCGTCGCCGACGCGGGCCAGCACCCGGTGCTCGTACGGGAACCACTGCGTGAACTGCGTCAGGTAGTCGAAGACCAGGGCGGAGCCCGTGTGGAAGATGTGGGCCCCGTACCGCTGCACCAGGACCCCGTGGGCGTCGGGCTCGTCGTAGACGTTGCCGCCGA
>JAOPWU010000132.1 GCA_025965515.1 Mycobacterium sp. | reverse complement strand
GCGCAGCGCGGAGCCGGTCACCCCCCGCCGGCCGCTCCGCGCGCATCGCACGACCCTACGGGGGCGGCCGGGGGACCGGGCCGGGACGCACGAAGGCCCCCGGACCGAGCGGTCCGGGGGCCTTCGTGCGTGCGCGGATCAGGCGGCGTTGAGCGCTGCCATCTCCCGCTGGACCGCCTCGTCGTGCAGGCGGGCGTCTTCCTTCGCCTTGCGGCTGCTCCACCGGCCGGCCATCAGGAAGATGAACGGCAGGAAGATCAGCTGCCCGGCGAAGCAGATCCACCAGAAGTGCTGCCACTGGTGGGGGGCCTTCTCGGCGGCTGCCTTGACCGCGGGCCCGTTGGCCTGCAGGTAGGCGAGGTCGGCCTTCGGCACCTCACCCAGGGCCGTCAGCTGCGCGCCCGCAGCCTGAACCTGCGCACCGGTCGTCTCGAGGAACGCGATGTCGCTCGTCGGGATCGTCGCAACCGACCGCAGCCGGGTGATGGCCTCGGCCGCCGGCACCTTGAGCGTCGTGACGATCTCGGTGACGGCCTTGGTGGCCGCGGCCGCGTCGGTCGGGTTGGTGGCCAGGGTGCCGAGCGTCGCCTTGTCGACGACCGCCAGCGTCTGCAGCTGCGTGGCGTACTGCTTGCTCAGCGTGGAAGCGCGGACGACGTCGGCCGCCGTGAACGCGCCGCCGCCCACCTCGGTGACCGCCTTGACCTGCGCGGCCGGGTTGTTCGGGTTGGCCGCGAGAGCCGCCTGGGTGGCCGGCTGGATGACCGCCGCCGTCTTCAGCTCGCTCGCGTACTTCGCCGCGAGTTCCTGCACCCGGGTGCCCTTGTTGCCGTCCACCAGGGTGTTGGTGGCCGTGACGACGAACGTCAGCACGATGAGGATCGCCGTGACGATGACGCGGAGCGTGCCGCCCCAGACCGCGAGCCCGGTGGCCGTGGCCGCCGGGTTGTGCCGCTCGACGGTCTCGGTGAAGCTCGCCATCCAGGCGCAGTACGCCATGCCGCCGCCGATGGCGATGAGCAGGATGATCCAGACGAACGTGTTGTAGCTGGTGGCCGGCTGCGTCGCCTTGAGCGCGAAGAGCGCCACGCCGACCGCGCCGATGACGCCGCCGACGAGCATGAACGGCTTCCGGACCCGGAGCAGGTCGGACAGCACACCGGTGATCACCAGGGTGATGGCGTTGGCGATCCAGTACCAGTTCGCCAGCCCGTTCGCGCGGGGCAGGGTGTAGCCGAAGGTCGTCGCGAAGTAGATGACGAAGAAGCCGACCGCCGCGTAGTAGAAGAGCAGCATCACGCTGATCGCGAAGGCCGACCCGAAGATGTCGGGGCGGAGCATCTGCTTCCAGCTGTGCTGCAGGGCGGCCTCGGGGTCGATGCCCGCGGCGCGGGCCTCGACGAGGGCCTTGTCGCGCAGGCTCACCATGAGCTGGTCGCGCAGCCGGGGCGACAGTTCCCGCAGGGTGAACAGCGCGATCGCGAAGACCACGAGCCCCGCGATACCGCAGATGTAGAACTGCAGCCGCCAGTTGCTGCCGTCCGCGTGCAGCGTGTTGCTCGAGACCTCGGTGACCGCGAGGCTGCCGAGCACCGGGCCCAGCGTCCAGAAGCCCATGGCCGAGGCGCGCCCGAGCTGCGGCGAGAAGTCGCGGATCAGCGCGGGTGTCGCGACCAGCACGACGCCCTCGACGATCCCCAGGACGGCGAAGAGGATCAGGTAGGCCACCTTGCTGTGCACGTGCGGCAGGCCGAACAGCACCAGCACGCCGGTGATGGCGAGGCCGTAGGTGACCAGGTTCGCCCGGCCCCACCGGTCGGCGAGACCGGCCGCGAGCGAGGCCAGCGCGCCCACCGCGTTGCCGACCACCGAGATGTAGACGAAGTACTTCAGGCTCATGTGCAGGTCGTTGATGATCTGCGTGGCGACCGCGCCCTGCACGTAGAGCTCGTAGTACAGGACGATGGTGGCGAGCACCGTGATGCCCAGGTAGAAGTAACGGCGAGCGTTCGGGGGGTAGTGCCCCAACTGCCGCTGCCAGAGGTCGCTCGGCTGCCACATCCCCGTCCCCGGCGACGCCGCCGGGGGGTTGGTGGATTCAACCCGCTGTGCCACAGGTACTCCTTGTGCTTAGTGCCCGGCGCGCTGGGAGCGGCGCGGGCGTGGTGGCGGTGAGGCACGGGAGCCGGGGGGTCGGGCGCGAGGGTCGGGCCGCGCGCCACGTGGCCTGGCTCACGTGAGGTGGCTCACGCTAGCACCGGCCCCACGCGTGGGCGCCAACATCCGGTTACTGATCGACCACGTTCAGCCATCCGCGTGATGGCGTACCCCGAACCTGTGCGAGCCGGGCGCGGAGCTCAGTCCGCGCGGCGGGCCAGCTCCGCCCGGACCCGCTCGAGGCGGTCCCGCAGCGACGCGGCGCGTTCGTACTCCTGGTGCGCGGCGGCGCCGGCCATGGTGGTGGTGAGCTCGTCGGCCAGCTCCTGCAGCGGCCCGATCGGCAGCTCCCGGAGCCGGGCGTCGTTGACGTCCGACCAGTCGAGCCCCTCGGGCGTGTGGACCGGCATGGCCGCGGGGGGCGTGCCGAGGTGGTGGATGCGGCCCGTCTGGGGCGCGGCGTAGCGGGCCCGCCGCCGGCGCACCAGGTCGCGGGCGGACGGCTGCGGCCCGGCGTCGGGCGTGCCCGCCTCGCTGCCGGGTACGCCGTCGGACGGCGCGGGGGGCTGCGGCTCGCCGGGCTCGGAGTGCTCGTCGGGTGCGCCCGGACGGTCGGACTCGGTCACGGCGTCGACGGTGCCACACCGTGGGCCGTCGCGACGGGGCATCCGGTCGTTCCGGGGCGGCCCCGGGGCAGCGATCCCGACTAGCATGCAGTGCTTTGGCCCGGCAGCCAGCGCCGCCCGGCGGCCGGCCCCTGGAGGAGGACACCCCCATGGCAGCGAACGCGTCCGTCGCCCCCGCGGCGCCCCGCGCAGCGACCGGCTTCACCCACCGGCAGATCCTGACGATCCTGGCCGGCCTGATGCTCGGCATGTTCCTGGCGGCGCTCGACCAGACGATCGTCGCCTCGGCCATCCGCACCATCGGCGACGACCTCAACGGTCTGTCGGTGCAGGCCTGGGTCACGACGGCGTACCTCATCACCTCGACGATCACGACGCCGCTGTACGGCAAGCTGTCGGACCTCTACGGCCGCAAGCCGTTCTTCCTCGCGGCCATCACGATCTTCATCGTCGGCTCGGTGCTGTGCACCTTCTCGACCTCGATGTACATGCTCGCCGGCTTCCGCGCGCTGCAGGGCATCGGCGCCGGCGGACTGTTCAGCCTGGCCCTCGCGATCATCGGCGACATCGTGCCGCCGCGGGAGCGGGCGAAGTACCAGGGCTACTTCCTCGCCGTCTTCGGGACCTCCAGCGTGCTGGGCCCGGTGGTCGGCGGCTTCCTCGCCGGGCGGTCCAGCATCCTGGGCATCGCCGGGTGGCGGTGGGTCTTCCTCGTGAACGTGCCGATCGGCATCGTCGCGCTGGTCGTCGTCGCCCGGACGCTGAACATCCCGCACCAGCGCCGGGACCACTCCCTGGACTTCGCCGGTGCCGCCGCGCTGATCGTGGCCCTGGTGCCGCTGCTGACCGTCCTCGAGCAGGGGCGGAGCTGGGGCTGGGGCAGCCCCCGCTCCCTGCTCTGCTACGTCGTCGCGGCCGCGGGGCTGGTCGCCTTCGTCCTCGCGGAGCGCCGGATCGGCGACGACGCGCTGATCCCGCTGCGCTTCTTCCGCGACCGCACGTTCACGCTCTCGACCATCGCGGGCATCCTGACCGGCGCCGCGATGTTCGGCGGCATCGCGCTGCTGCCCCTGTACCTGCAGATCGTGAAGGGCGCGACGCCCACCCAGTCGGGCCTCCTGCTGCTGCCGCTCACCGTGGGGCTCATGGTCGGCTCGCTGCTCTCCGGCCAGCTGATCTCCCGCACCGGCCGCTACAAGATCTTCCCGGTCGCCGGGACCGCGCTCATGGTGGCGGGCATGAGCCTGCTGCACTTCGTCGGCGCCGACACCCCGCTGCTCGTCACCAGCATCTACATGAGCGTGTTCGGCTTCGGGCTCGGCAACGTGATGCAGCCCATCACCCTCGCGGTGCAGAACGCACTGCCGCCGCGGGACATCGGCGTGGCCACCAGCTCGGCCACGTTCTTCCGGCAGATGGGCGCCACCATCGGCACGGCCGTGTTCCTGAGCGTGCTGTTCTCGACCGTCGGCAACAACATCGCCAAGGCGCTGCAGCAGGCGTCCACCACCCCCGCCTTCAGGGCCGCGCTCGCCGACCCCAGCGTGCAGTCGGCGCCGGGCAACCAGCGCCTGCTGGCCATCCTGCGGACCCCCGGTAGCGCCGGCGGCAGCGGGACGATCAACGACACGTCGTTCCTCAACGGCGCCGACAAGCGGCTGGCCCACCCGTTCTTCGTGGGCTTCTCGACCTCGATGGACCTGGTGTTCCTCATCGCGGCCGGCGTGCTGGTCGTCGCGCTGGTGGTGATGACGCTGCTGCGCGAGCTGCCGCTGCGGACGACGTCCGGCATCGAGGCCGCCACCGCCGAGCGGGCGGCGCAGGCCGCGCAGGGTGGCGCGGCCCTCGGGCCGGCGGGCGACGTGCCGGTGGGCGTCACCTCGTCGGACGCGGCGCCCGAGCCGCCGGGCCGGCCGACCGGCGGCTGAGCCGCGCGGCCGGCGCAGCCCGTGTAGCCGACGCGGTCAGGAACCGTCGGGCAGGCCGCCGTGGTGCTCGAAGGTGCCGGGGCCACCGAGGTGGCCGTCGCCGGTGCCCTTCGAGCCCAGGCCGAGGGCGTGCGAGCGGTCGTGCTCCGGGTGGAAGTCCGCGGGGGGGCGGGTCGCCCACACCACGATGGGTACGCAGAGCAGGAACGCCCCGAACACGCAGATCATGAAGATGTAACCGGCGTCCACGAGCGGCCTCCTCGAGCCTCCTGTCGCCCCGGGTGGGCGCGCTCCAACGTACCGGAACGTCTGGGACCCCGGGGGTGTTGCACCGGCCGTGGCGGGCAGGCGCCCGGCGCGATCGGAGGAGCCACATGTTCGGTTTCGGCAGGAAGACCACCATGGTCGACGCGGCGGAGGCCCTTCCCGGCCGGTCGACCCGTATCCGCGTGCCCGACCGGCACGTCGTGCTCGACGCCCCGCTCGACGGGCCGTACCCCGACGGGCTCGAGGTCGCCTACTTCGCGCTGGGTTGCTTCTGGGGCGCGGAGAAGAGCTTCTGGCAGACCCCGGGTGTCTACAGCACCTCCGTCGGCTACCAGGGCGGCTACACGCCCAACCCGACGTACGAGGAGACGTGCAGCGGCCTGACCGGCCACGCCGAGACGGTGCGCGTCGTGTTCGACCCCGCGAAGGTCAGCTACGACAGCCTGCTGTCGGTGTTCTGGGAGGGTCACGACCCGACGCAGGGCAACCGGCAGGGCAACGACCTCGGCAGCCAGTACCGCTCGGCCGTCTTCACGACGTCCGACGCGCAGCAGGCCGCGGCCGGGCGCAGCCGCGACACCTACCAGGCGGCGCTCACCCGCGAGGGGTTCGGCGCCATCACCACGGAGATCACCCCGGCCGGGGAGTTCTACCCCGCCGAGGAGTATCACCAGCAGTACCTGATCAAGGTGCCGAACGGCTACTGCCCGGACCACGGCACCGGGGTCAGCTGCCCCATCGGCGTCGGGGTGCGCGCCCAGGCCTGACCGCGGCGGCGGGCCCCCGCGCGGGGCCCGCCCGAGCGTCAGAAGGGGATCTCCATCACCTGGAACGCCTCGGCCAGGCGGCCCTCCGGCAGCCCGGCCTCGCGGGCCGTGGCCCCGTTCCACTCCCGCAGCCGCGCCTCCAGCTCCGCGGGTGCCCCGCTGAGCTGGCTGGCGTGGGACAGCAGCGCCTTCTGCTTCGCGGCGAACCGGTCGGTGATGTCGACGGCGTGGCCGGCCTCCTCGCCGCCCATGAGCCAGACCTCCTCGACCTTCCAATCGAGGAGCCCCTCGTCGGCCAGCAGCGTCGGGTGGGCGAACGGGTTCCGGGCGTCCGGGTAGACCGCGCGCAGGGTCGCCTCGCCTGCCGCCATGTGATCGGGGTGGCTGGCGCCGATGCGGTGGAAGTTCCGCTGCGGGAACTGCGTCAGCACGCGCTGCGGCCGCACCCGCCGGATCTCCCGGCTGATGTCCCGGCGCAGGTCCTGGGTCACTTCCAGGTCCCCATCGGGGTACCCCAGGAAGACGACGTCGGTGACGCCCAGCTCCGCGGCGGCGGCCACCTGCTCGTTGCGGCGGATCGCCGGGATCCGGTCGCGGGGGACATCGGGGTCGAAGCCGCCGGCGTCGCCGTCGGTGCAGATGCAGTACGACACCGCGATGCCGGCGGCGGTCCAGCCGGCGACCGTCCCGGCGGCGCCGAAGTCCACGTCATCGGGGTGGGCGGTGATCACCAGCGCGCGCTC